>JBAYSC010000089.1:0-9665 GCA_041676345.1 Flavobacteriaceae bacterium
AAAAACAAAACAACACGTAATCAGAAAAAAAATAGATCTCATTGCAATAAATTATTCCGAATCGGATGATGAAGATGAAGAGCTGATAGCTCCGATGTCTTTTTTGGTGGAAAGAAACGTGAATTCGGTTGCCTGAATTTCGACCGTATGTCGGGTGTTTCCGTCTTCTCCTTGCCACTGACGGGATTTTATCCTGCCTTCAATATATACTTTATCGCCTTTTGAAAGGTATTTTTCGCAGAGTTCGGCAGCTTTGTTGCGAACAACAATATTGTGCCATTCTGTGGTATTTACCTTTTCGTTGGTCTGTTTGTTAATATATACATCGTTGGTAGCCAAAGGAAATCTGCCAATACAATTCCCTCCTTCAAAATAATGTAGTTTCACATCGTCTCCCAGATGCCCTACAAGAATTACTTTATTTACAGTTCCGTTGCTCATAATTTTTGGTTTTGAAATCCAAAGATACTATTTTTTTATTGTTTCATACGTTTTTTGGATAAAGTTATACAGAACAATCGGGAACGGATGTTCTTTTAATTGAGAAATCTCACAAGCAGTTTCCAGGCTGTGAGCCACTTTCAGTTTCCAGAAACAGATGTGCAAATGTTGGTGTGAGAGTTTGTGTACCAAAGGTTTTTCGTCAAAAACACAAAGGCTTTCAATCTGCATTTCGGTATATTTTTGACGGATTTCGCTCTCGACTTTTTCAAGACTTTGAGCTTTATCGAATTCCAAAAACGGAAATTCATACAGGTTTTTCCAGATTCCGCTCTTTCTTTTCTGTATCACCGCTTTGTTTTCCTTATCGGAAAAAACCAGATAGTGCAGAAAACGCTCTGTAATTTTTGTCTTTTTGAGCTTTAGCGGAAGCTTGTCCACTTTTTTTTCTTTGAGAGCCCAACACCTGTCATTTAAAACACAACGTTCACAATCGGGATTTTTGGGCACACACTGCAAAGCTCCAAACTCCATTATCGCCTGATTGAAAAGTGAAGGTTGTTTTTTGTCTAAAACCTCATTAGCTAAATCCTGAAATTCCTTTTTGGCTTTGGAAGACGAAATATCGGTTTCGATTCCGAAGTATCTCGACAAAACCCGATAGACATTTCCGTCCAGAACGGCAACGGGCTCTTGGTATGAAAACGAAGCAATGGCAGCAGCTGTATAACTTCCGATTCCTTTGAGTTTCAACAGGTCTTTGTAATTGTCGGGGAATTTTCCGTTCAGGTTTTCAGAAACATATTGAGCCGTATGATGTAAATTTCTGGCTCTGGAATAATAGCCCAGACCTTGCCAGATTTTAAGCACTTGCTGCTCATCGGCTTGGGCTAAATCTGAAACTGTTGGAAACTCCTGAATGAATTTTTCGTAATAAGGCAACCCCTGAGCCACCCGGGTTTGCTGAAGAATCACTTCTGAAAGCCAAATTTTATACGGGTCATTGATCTGCCTCCAAGGGAGTTCCCGCTTGTGTTGTAAATACCAGAAAATAATATTTTGGCTGAAATGCATTGCGATTGAAGATTGTTGATTAACGATTGATGATTTCAGAGGCATTATTCACCGCTGGATTTTAAGGCTTTGTCTATCAGATTTTGGTTTAATCTGAAATTTGTTTTTTGAATTTCTGAAAGAATTTCAGATAAAGAGGTAATCAGTCCTTTTTGCTTGGCAAGGATTAAAATTCCCAATGTTCCCGTATAAGTCAGCCCTAATTGTTTTGCCTGTTTTCGCCCTTTATTATCATCAATAATCAGTAAGCAGTCAGGTTTTTCCAAAGCCAGAGCCAAAGCACTTGCTTCTCCTTTGTCAATCAGACTTTCAAGGATTTTTTGGTAATTGTTGTTTTTCGGGTTTTCTATTTGAATAAAATCAGGTAGTTTTTCCCCGAATTCCTCCGAAATTATTTTTGTGACCGTAATAATTCCGAATAGTTTTTGAAGAAGTTCAAGTCTGTTGATTTTTGAAAAAAGAATCAGACAACTTGTATCAGATACTATAATTTTCTGCATTTTTTACATCATTGTCAAGTTCATCTTCTAACATTTCAAAAACAGAAACATCATAATCACTCAATAATTCCATAAAAGCCCGTTTAGACAAATCAGCCAACTCGGCTGCTTGTCCCAAAGACAATTTACCTGTTTCGTAAAGTTTGGAAGCAAGCATCATTTTTGCTTCCCGCTCTCTAAGGTCTAATGTTTCGGGTATATTTAATGTTATTGTTTTCATTCTGAATGAATTTTATTCAAAGATACAAATTTAATGTATCAATTTGAAAATGAAAAACCCGTAACTAAAAGCCCCCTCTCCTTTGGAGTCCCGATAGATTCAGGAGGAGTGAGGTGTCAAAACGAATCTACAATCTTCAAAAAGTCATCTGCTTTGAGTGCTGCTCCTCCGATAAGTCCTCCGTCAACATCGGGATTGGCAAAAATCTCTTTAGCATTATCAGGTTTTACACTTCCTCCGTAAAGAATCGAAACCTGATTAGCTACAGTACTTCCGTATTCTGAGGCAATGATTTGTCTTACAAAAGCATGAATTTCCTGTGCCTGCTGGGGAGATGCCGTTTCCCCTGTCCCGATTGCCCAAACCGGTTCATAGGCAAGCACGATATTTTTCCATTGATTTGTGGTTAAATGAAAAAGAGCTTCTTTGATTTGGGCTTCCACCACATCAAAGTGTTTGCTTGCTTTTCGCTGACTCAATTCTTCTCCGAAGCAGTAGATAACCGTAAAATTATGTCTTAGAGCGGTATTTATTTTTTCCGCTAAAAGCGAATTGGTTTCGCCAAAATAAGCTCTGCGTTCTGAATGACCCAAAATCACCGTTTCCACTCCGATTGATTTGAGCATCGGGATAGAAACTTCTCCGGTAAAAGCTCCGTTTTCGCTTTGATGGGCATTCTGAGCAGCAACTTTTATATCGGTTTCTTTGAGCTTTTCGACTGACAGCAGCAGATTTACAAAACTCGGAGCAACGATAATTTCGGTGTCGGTTTTTGGTTTTTTATTGATAATTTCTTGCAGCAGCATATAGGTTTGCTGAATGTCATTGTTCATTTTCCAGTTTCCTGCAACGATATTTTTTCTCATTTTTAAAGTTCTTTTAAGGTTGAAATTAAATTTTGATCATCGGCTTCGATAGCTCTATATAAAGCGATTTTTCCGTCCTTATCTATAACCATATACCTGGGAATCCAATCAAGGTCAATATGTTTTCTGAAATCGCCACCTTTCCATTCTGATTGGATAAGGTAATGTTCGCCTGTAACGTTATATTTTTCAATTCCGTTTTTCCAGGATTCATCATCTCTGTCATAGGAAAGAAAAAGATAGGTTACTTCGGGGAATTCTTGTTGTAGTTTTTCAAGCTTAGGTATTCCTGCAATACAATCCGGGCACCACGAAGCCCAAACATCAATCAGTATGGGTTTTCCTTGATACGTTTCTAAGATTTGCTCTAAGGTTATGGTGGTTCCGTCAAGAGCAGTCATGTTTTGAGCTAATGCTTGTTGAGGGAATTCGGTTTTTGTGGCTGTTTGTTCGCTCTGAGTTTCATTCTTACAGCTCAAACAAGCAAAAAGAGATAGTATAACGATTGTTTTTTTCATCTGATTTTGAGTTCTATTTAGACAGAGATAAAAGTAAGGAAAATAATCAGAACGGCAAGAACAGTTTTATTTATTCTGACAGTTTAGTACACGAAAAGAACATTCATTAACAATAACAATTTGATTATAAGTATTTTAATAGTAAGATTTGATTAGGCGTATAACCTCAGAGAGGTCAACTATTTAATTCACCCCACGAGTCACTTTAATATCTCCGTTGAGGTGTATAAACCTTGCTATCTGCTCAATTAGCTCAGGCATTACAGGCAGATTCGGGTCTGTGTAAGACTTTTGATTTTCGTTGATGTCGTTTACTTCTTTCAGAACGTGGTTCATTTTTTCGACAATAAGATATCGGGCTTCAGGTTTTGCTTGTTTCAAGAGTTCGGCTTCTGAAACCGTAATCTGCAAATCAGATGTTCCGTTTATAATCATCACGGGAGTTTTCAGTTTTTTGATTTCGGTTTGTGGGTTGTATTTCAGCCACGAAATCATATAGGGCTGTACACTGGGTCTGAAAAGAGAAAACAAAGCAGGGTTGGTGATTTCGACTGTTTTTCCATTTTTGAGGCTGTCCAGAATTGTTGTAGTCTGCTCCAGTAAAAAAGGAGCATTTTGTTTGATTTGAAATTTTAGTACCTCATCAATCGGGCTTCCTGTTCCTGCAATTGAAATAAAGCCGTCTGCTTTGGCTTTTTCGACTGCCACCATCCCGATAAGTGACCCTTCGGAATGCCCTGCCACAAAGATTTTTTTGTGATTTTTCCCTTTTTTGAAATGATTGATAACCGCAACGGCATCGTCAATAAAATCTTCAAAAGAAAGACTGCTTTCATCAAAATCCTGTGACTTCGCCTGAACGAAAATCCGTTTGTCATAGCTGTAAACCGAAATGTTGTTTTGAGCCAATCCTTCTGCCAGAAATTTAAGCGAATTGTTTTCCATTCCTGTCTGATTTCCGTCTCTGTCGGTTGGACCTGAGCCTGCAATGAGAATTACCAGATTGGTTTTTTTGGCTTTTTCGGGTGTGTAAAGCGTTCCGTTAAGAAATTCATTTACAGATACTTCCTGAGTTGTAAATGTTTTTTCCTGAGCAAAAACATTTATTGATAATAAAAATAAAAATGTAGTTGTGAGATAGTGTTTCATGGTTTTTTTGTTTTTAATTGTTTTGTTTTTGGGACATTTGGGACACGAGGGACTATACGCAAAATTCCTAAATCTAAAATCCTAATTCCTTAATTATCTTTTGTAATTCGTCGGGTTTTTGAGTTCCGATGAGTCGTTTTTTTCCGTTTTTAAAATAGATTTTCAACCCCATATTCCCTTTTACGTTAAAGGCTCTGTCGTTTCCGAAACCTCTGATTCCCCAGCCTCCGTACTCTCCAATCGGGCTGTATTTTACGACTTCCATTTTTTGAATATCCGAAAGCAAATATTCCTGCTCTTTCCGATGAAAAGGAGTAAAACGAAAGTGAATTTTGTCTTTGGTAACAGCTGTTTTCAGTTGCATCGAAAAGAAAAGCAGACAGAGCAGTAGGGCTATGATAGTTGCTATGACAAGCACGCTATCGGGAGCGGGTTTGGAGCCCACGGTTTGCCCTTTGATGATTTGAACATAGGCACCTATGGCAAAGAAAATAACCATCCCGATATTTAAAAGATGAATCGGCCACACCCACCATTGGTTAAATCGCTGTCTTTCCTGAAATAATGTTTTTTGTTGCATAATTTTAAGCATTAAAAGTTGAAATTAAAACCTTGGAGAGCACCTCTGCCAAGAGCAGCAACACGGCAAAAAGAATCACATTTTTAGCTCCTTTGGCATTGGTAGCCACTCTGAATCCGTTCCAGAACAAGGCAACAAACCAGATTAGACACAAAATCGAAATGACCGCAAACACCAGAATTACCAACAAATCGGGCAGTTCCACAACAGGCGGCTGGCTCAAATCCTGGAAGTCGATTCCGTTAAGCAATTTCTGTGTGCTTTTGTTTAAAAGTCCACCAATATTAAACAAAGGCAATGCATAAAACGGAATTCTGGAAATAATAGCAACACTTAAAATATCAACCCATCTGGTTTTGCCGTTGATGCTTTTTCCCAACAAAAAAAATAACAAAACCAAAGTCAATGTGTTGAGCAGGTTGTCAACCAATACCTGCAAAAAAGTGGTGCTTTCTACCGGGTGCATATCAAAAACTCCGTCAAAACGGACTTTCGTCAAATAACCGATAAAAGAACCTAAGAGAGTTAAGGTAATTCCGAAAAGCAATAAGGTTTTTTCGGAATACTTTTCAAACGGATTGAACAAAATTTTCCAATTCATACCATTACAGATTAAGTTGTTTTACTTTTTCGATCATATCATCGAGTTTGTTGCGGACAGTCGGGTAGCTGTTGCCCATTTTCTGGGCCATTTCTTTCAGACTTCCGCTCGAAAGGAAAAATTCAAGGATGAATTGTTGCTCTTCTTCAGAAAGCTGAAGCAGCACGGGCAAGACATATTGTCCTGATATTTTGGTCTGGCAATGTAAACAAGTAAGCTCCGAAACCGATAAGGCTTCAGAACAACTCGGGCAAATCACAGGAAGTTTCGGAGTCATAAATAATGGAGTATAAAATTCACTTTGCAAATCTAAATTTTAATTTTATTAAAAACAAATTTAATTTTGTTTAATTTTAAAATAAATTATTGAAGTATAACTCAAATAAATTGAATAGTACTTTTTCAAAGACAAAATCAGTGGGATATTGTTTTATTTAGGTGTGAAAAAATGTTAAATATGTATTTTTCAGCCGAAAAGGTTGGAAATTCATAAAAAAACCTTAAATTTAGCCCCTTATTATAAAGTGTTGTATGATGACAAGATATTTCATT
The DNA here is from genome assembly GCA_041676345.1 of Flavobacteriaceae bacterium. Lineage (GTDB taxonomy): Bacteria > Bacteroidota > Bacteroidia > Flavobacteriales > Flavobacteriaceae > Flavobacterium. The sequence continues at coordinate 6,502 of JBAYSC010000089.1, forward strand.
TCTCTTTGTGCATTGTTTTTCGGGCTGCTTTCTTTTGCCAACGCTTCAGAAAAGCCGACTTATAAAGCTTTTTTGGCTCCGCCAACGGCTATCGTACTTTGTGATGTCGATGGCAATACTACAGAAAGTATCGACCTTTCTACGTTGGTTGATGACATACTGGAAGATTATTCAGATGATTATCAGGTGCTTTTCTATACATCAGAAACAGATGCAAATAGCGGAGATTCAACTCAGGCGATAGATACTACAACTCCTTTTGTGGTTACCTTGGGGACTCCGGCTCAGATTTGGATTCGGGTGCAACACGACACAAATCCATTAGACTTTGATGTGATGGATTTTACGATTACCGTGAGTGCTGTTCCCGATATAGCAGAACCTACCGATTATGTTTTGTGTAACAGTAACGGAGAAGGAGAACAGTTTTTTGACCTGACTACCAAAAATACCGAAATTCTTGACGGAGAAACCGCAACGGTTACTTATTATGAATCTCAGGCTGATGCAGAAGACGGAGTAAATGCTATAGCAACTCCGGAAAACTACGAAAGCGGAAACACGACTGTTTATGTAAGAGTAGAAAATGCCAACGGTTGTTTTGCTTTGACGACTCTTAATTTGGTCGTAGCGTTATTTGATGTACAACAACCTACTCCTTATATAAGTAACTGTGATGTCAACGGAGACGGTTTGGAAGTATATGATTTGACTACCAAAGATTCGGAGATTCTAAACGGAGAAACTGCAACGGTTACGTATCACCAGACACAGGCAACAGCAGAAAACGGAACCTCTCCGATAGCCAACCCACAAAATTATCAAAGTTCTGAAGCAACAGTTTTTGTCAGAGTAACCACTACAGAAGGTTGTTTTGTTGTTTTTCCTTTAGAGCTTGAAATTCCGCTTACAGACATTCAGGAGCCGACTCCTTTAATAAGCAGTTGTGATATTGATGCAGACGGAGAAGAAATTTTTGATTTGACGGTCAAAGATGCTGAAATCCTTAACGGAGAAACAGCGACGGTTACTTATCACGAAACTGCTTTTGGAGCTCAAACCGGAACGGCTCAAATTCCTAACCCTCAAAACTATCAAAGCGAAGAAGGAACTATTTTTGTTAGAATAACCAATGCTCAAGGGTGTTTTGAGGTAGTAGAGCTGGAGTTGATTGTGCACACTATTACAGCCAATACTCCAAACCCGCTTACTAATTACTTAGATCCTTCCAATAGTGGAGTAGTAACTTTCAACCTGAATAATGCTACACCTCAGATTATTGCGGGAAATATAAATCCTGTTACGGTTACTTTTTATACTACCGAAGCAGCAGCACAAAACGGCACGGGAGCTATTGCCAACCCGAATGCCTATATGAACAGCTCAAGCCCTTATTATCAGATAATTTATGTTAGGGTAGAAGAAACAAACAACCCGGGCTGTTATACGATTGTTCAATTGCATTTGATGGTATATGATTTTGATCCTGCTCCGGGCTGTCCGCTTGTGCAGGCAGATGCTTTTGATTTGGAAGTGGGTACAGACCCTCTGCTTGGGCCATATATCTATTGTGATGAGGGAGAACCGATTGAACTCACCTTAACAGCAGATTATTTTGATGTAGGAGATACTTCGGAATATGTTGTTAGCTCTATTGATTATGACCCTCCGTTCCCTTTTACGGGTGGAGCTTTTATTGAGGTTACCGGAGATGACGACTGGTCGCCTGTTGTTACGTTAGGATTTGATTTTTGTTTCTTCGACGAACTCTATAATTATGCTTTGATAACCGATAACGGAGCTTTAACCTTTAGTGTGGCAGGCTTTGTTGCGGGAGGTCGATATACTCCCGAAGGAGGCTCGGGCTACGTGTTCAATGCTCCGTATGACTTGCCTTATCTGCCTCGCTATGCCCCAACGGCTACAGCACTGCCGTATTCAAGTTCAATTTATGGCGTATTGCAGGACACTAATGCTTCGGCAAGTGCATCAGGACCAAACCGCTCTATAAATTATGCAATTATCGGGGAAGCTCCGTGCCGAACCTTGGTTTTCAACATGTATGATGTGGGGCAGTTTAGTTGTAATACCAGTGTTGGTACACAAACCTCTCAGATAGTAATCTATGAAACTACCAACGTAGTTGAAGTGTATATCCAGAATCGTACACCTTGTATGACTTGGCAGGGAGGTAGAGGTGTTGTAGGTATCCAGAACGAAATGGGTACGTTGGGTTATGCTCCTCCCGGAAGAGATTTGGGAACTTGGTCAGCACAAAATGAAGCATGGCGATTCACTCCAGACGGACCTTCAATTGTTGATTTTGCTTGGTATCTGAACGGACAGGTAATAAGCAACGATTTGTCTATTGATGTTTCGGTTACCGAATCAACAGTGTATGTAGCAGAAACGATTTATCATTCCTGCTCAGGAGATATCATCAAGCGTTTTCCTGTTTATATTGATGTGGTTCCGCAATCGAATGCAGGTGAACCCGAAGATTTGGTGCAGTGTAACAGTAATGTTTTTGACCTGACACAAGTTTATGACGAAATTGAAGCGACACTTTCACCTACAGAAAACGTCGAAATTTCTTTCCACCTGAACATGGATGATCTCGAAAACGTGATGAATCTCGAATGGGTTGCTCCTTATCCTAACCTTACAGCATATACGGCTATTTCAAACCCACAAACAATTTATGTTCGGGTACAGGATTTTAACAGCGAATGCTATGCTGTGAAAGCATTTGATTTGATTGTAACTACCGCTCCCGATCTTCCTACACCTACCAATTATACGTTGTGTGATGATGAGGTTAGCGATGGTTTTACCGAATTTGACCTGACAACAAAAAATGATGAGATTTATACAGGAAATGATTTTGAGATTGTCTATTATACCTCTTTTATTGATGCACAAAACGAATTAAACCAGATTGCTGTTCCGCAGAGTTATGTCAACCTGACTAACCCGCAGACGATATGGGTAGGCGTTGGTTCAGGCGATTGTCTTTCTATTACCAGTTTTGATCTTGTCGTAACCGAACCGGGTACTCTCCCTACCCCCACTCCTTTAGAGTTATGTGACGACAACAACGATGGTTTTGCTGTTTTTGATTTGACACCTGTTATTTCGGAGGTTAACGGAGGAGACACTTCGTT
>JBAYSC010000090.1:0-9589 GCA_041676345.1 Flavobacteriaceae bacterium
CACCCAAGCCGTAATGGGCAAAACAGGATAATTGCCTTTTGCCACACACATAATCCCGAAAGGAATCACAGCCAGAGGTGTTAGCAGATTATAAAACGAAAACAGACTTTTGACAAGCACAAAATGGATGATGCTTTTTCGTTTGATGTTGTTCACCATCATCGGTTTGATGTTCATAATGGGCAAACTTTGCATCATAAATCGGATAAAGAGTTCGGTAGTAAGCCAGATAATTACAAAACTATTGGCAATGTGAAAAGGCTTTTGGTCAGGGAAAAATTCTTCCAACAACGGATAGGCGGCAATTCCCAAAAAAAAGAACGAAAACAGAAAGTAAACTGCCAGAAACCCCATAAAGATTTTAAGCCCCAGACTTTGTCCGAAACTGGCTGAACGGAAAAAAGATTTCCATTCTAATCGTAAAAAGTGTTTGAACATGGTAATTGATTTTTCTTAATGAGTAGTTAAAAACAGGAAAATGTTACAACATTCGCATAGATTTGTAATGATTAAACAATATTTCAAGAAAATAAAAGTTATTCTGTGTATGTTAAATTCCAAATCATAAAATCCTAAATCCGTCAGGCTGAGCTTGTCGAAGCCCTAAAAATCTTAAATCCTAAATGAAAAACCTCCTTTACTACCTCACTGCTTTTTTATTCGTTCAATTTTCCAATGCCCAGCAAATTACCATCAAAGGAACTATTTCTGATGCAGAGACTGATTTACCCATAGAGTCTGCAACGGTTTATCTTTCCCGGGTTCAGGATTCCACAGTGGTCGATTACACGATTTCAGACAAAAACGGAAATTTTAATCTGAGTGTCAGAAAAACCGATAAACCTACAAGACTGAAAATCTCGAATGTTATTTATCAAAACTACAGCAAAGATTTCGAGTCGATTTCAGAAAATATTGATTTGGGAAAAATCGCTTTGGAATTGCAATCTACTATGTTAGAAACCGTAGAAGTAGTAGGAGAGGTACCTCCGATTCGGATAAAAAACGACACATTGGAGTTTAATGCTTCGTCTTTCAAAGTGCGACCCGATGCCAATGTGGAAAGCCTTTTGAAACAGCTTCCCGGAGTGGAGGTCACCTCAGACGGGACAATTAAAGTTAACGGAAAAACGGTGAGTCAGGTTTTGGTCAACGGAAAGCCATTTTTTGGGGAAGACGGAAAAATGGCTGTGGAAAACCTGCCTGCTGACCTGATTAACAAAGTGCAGGTAACCGACAAAAAAACCAAAGAACAGGAAATTTCGGGTGAAGCCTCCACGACTGATGATTTGAGCATTAACCTGACTATTGATGAAGAAAAAAACAAGGGTTATTTCGGTCGGGTAATGGCAGGCTACGGAACTGACGAAAGATATGAAGGCAGCGGATTGATCAATTATTTCAAAGGCGATTTGCGGGTGAGTGTGATGCTTTCGTCAAACAATATCAATGCTTCGGGATTTTCGATGGACGAAATTTTCGACAATATGAGAAGCATCCAGACTATAAGCAGAAACGCTTCGGGTGGCATGTCTGTCAACGGAATCAATTTCGGAGGTATGGGCACAGGCATCACCCAAACCAATGTGGCAGGATTTAATTATGCAGACAAATGGCTTGAAAAAGCCGATGTCAACGGAAGTTATTTCTATTCCGATGCTTCTACCGAAAACCAAAACAAGACCAAAAGAGTGAATCTCTTGCCTGATAATCTGTTTACAACCGAATCGCAAAGCACTTCCAAAAGTGATAATGCTAATCATAACCTAAATTTAGGTTTTGAAGTCAAGATTGATTCTACGGCTACTCTTTGGATTTCTCCGAGTTTATCTAAAACCCTCACCAAATCAAGAGGAGATTCTTTTCAAAATTCGGTTGATGAATCGGGCAATATGCTCAACCAAAGCAACTCGGAAAACTATGTGGAAAACGACAATCTTTCGTTTAGCAACAACATTTATTACTTTAAGAGGCTGAAGAAAAAAGGCAGAAATTTCAGTTTGAATTTTACCAACAGCAATTCGGGTTCGACCTCAGAGAATTACACCAATTCGGCTACTTATTTTTACCAGTCAGATCAGGAAGATGACCTGAGAAATCAAATCGGACACTCCGAAAACAAATTCGATAGCTACACGTTTCGGGCTTCCTACAAAGAACCTTTAACCGATTCGTTGAGCCTTTCCATAACCGGAAGATACGGAATTTCTAAAACTTCAGATACAAGGCAAGTGTTTGATTTTGATAATCTTACACAAGATTTTACGTCTCAGAACGATTTGCTTTCCAATTCGGTTTGGTCTGAAACCCAAAACTTTAATCCCGGATTGCGTTTGGAAAGTCGTAGGAAAAAATATGATTTCGACCTGAATATAGGAACGACTATTTATAACTTTCAGCCTTCATCTTTGTATCTTTCAGAGAAAACGGTTTTGGATAAAAACTATGTGGTGCCTAACCTGAGCGGAAATATCCGTTATAAGATGACCAAATCAAAATCACTTTCCGTAAGGTATAATTATGAGCAAACACTGCCTTCTGCTTCACAACTTTTGCCTGTGGAAAATCTGGCAAATCCGCTTAACACCATTACCGGAAATCCCGATTTGGATTTGAATAAAAACCATTCGATGAGCCTGAGCTTCAACAATTATGACTATGCCACCCAAAGCGGTTTCAGCACCTGGTTTTCTTCTAATTATTACGACAGCCGAATAGCTTCCATCAGCACCTATGACCAGGACAGAAAACAAACTACTACTTATACGAACGTAGATGATACGTATCGTGTGTCGTTAAGTTTGAATTGGAACAAAAGCTACAAAACCGAAAGCGGGCACAAATTCGGCTACGGACTTTATATGTGGGGAAATTATAACCTCAACAAAGGATTTACCAATGCAGAACTCTTCCAAGCCCAAGCAAAATCCATTTCTCCGAGTTTGGATTTAACCTACGAATATGGCGAAATTGTGAGCATCACTCCCAGTTATAGTTTCAGCTACAGCCAAACCGATTATACCAATTATTTCATCGACAGTTCCTCCAATTTTACTCATACTATCGGTATGGAAACCACGAGCTATTACCCTGAAAACTGGACTTTCGGGAATGATGTCGGATATACGTATAATTCCAATATTGCGGAGGGTTTCCGAAAAGATTTCTTGTTGTGGAACGTAAGTCTTGCCTATACTTTCGCAGGCAAGAAATGGACAGCCAAAGTAAAAGTCTATGACCTGCTCAACCAAAATACCAGCAATTCCCGAAGCATCACAGATATTGCCATTACCGATACCGAAAACACGATTTTAAAGCGATATGTGATGTTTTCGCTTTCCTATAAACTCCAAAATTTTTCCGGAAAAGACCCTAAGGAAGAACGAAGAGGCAGAAGAGTACGGTTTATGAGGTGGTAGTTTTTAGTGGTCAGGTTTTTAGTGGTCAGTTTTTTAGTGTTCAGTGTTCAGTTTTGTAGTGTTCAGTACTCAATTCAGTCCGTTGATGAGGTTGTTAGTTAATAGTTAATAGTGGGGTATGTCAGGCTGAGCTTGTCGAAGCCCAAAATCCCAAGATTATACCGCAGAGTTCCACAAAGCTTTTTCATAGTCTTACGTCCTAAGTCTTAAAGTCCTACGTCTTAAAGTCCTACGTCTTAAAGTCCTACGTCTTAAAGTCCTACGTCATCAATCTCAAATTTCAAATCTGAACCCTAAATCGACCTCCTTTGTCTTAATACTTACTACTTCCGTCTTAATACTTAAAAATCACTTTTTCGTTTCCCTAAAAAAGACTACTTTTGCCAAGTTCAAAAAACAGCACCAACACAACTCAATTTTTTATAATGAATCCGGTAAAGTATATTTTCGTAACGGGGGGAGTAACCTCGTCTTTAGGTAAGGGAATTATCGCTGCTTCACTTGCAAAACTCTTGCAGGCACGAGGCTACAGAGCAACTATCCAAAAATTTGACCCCTATATCAATGTCGATCCGGGAACACTCAATCCGTATGAACACGGAGAGTGTTACGTAACCGATGATGGAGCAGAAACTGATTTGGATTTGGGGCATTACGAAAGGTTTTTAAACGTTGCAACTTCACAAGCCAACAACGTAACTACCGGTAGAGTCTATCTTTCGGTTATCGAAAAAGAACGAAGAGGAGAGTTTCTGGGGAAAACCGTTCAGGTGGTTCCGCATATTACCAACGAAATCAAATCCCGTATGAAATTGCTCGGAGAATCGGGTGATTTCGATATCGTAATCACAGAAATCGGAGGAACAGTCGGAGATATAGAATCACTACCTTATATCGAATCGGTAAGACAACTCTTGTGGGAATTGGGAGAAGGAAATGCCATTACGATTCATCTGACCCTTGTTCCGTATTTGGCTGCAGCCAAAGAATTAAAAACCAAACCCACACAACATTCGGTGAAAACCCTGATGGAAAGCGGAATCAAAGCAGATATCCTGGTTTGCAGAACCGAACACGAACTCTCAGACGAACTCAGAGGGAAGCTGGCTCTTTTCTGTAACGTAAAAAAAGAAGCGGTAATCCAGTCTATTGATGCTTCGACCATTTATGACGTTCCCAACTATATGTTGCAGGAAGGTTTGGATGTGGTAGCTCTGAAAAAACTCAACCTTCCCAAAAAATCAAAACCCGATTTAACCCGTTGGAACGAATTTCTCAAAAAACACAAAAACCCGAAACATACCGTAAACATTGGTTTGGTAGGGAAATATGTGGAATTACAGGATTCCTATAAATCGATTCTGGAAGCTTTCGTACATTCGGGTGCTGCCAATCAGACCAAAGTGAATGTGGTGAGCATACATTCCGAATTTTTAACTCCGGAAAATGTAGTCGAAAAATTAGCAGGACTTGACGGAATCTTAGTAGCTCCGGGCTTTGGTGAAAGGGGAATCGAAGGAAAAATCGAGGCAATCCGTTACGTCAGGGAAAATAATATTCCGTTTTTCGGAATTTGTTTGGGAATGCAAATGGCGGTTATCGAATATACCCGAAACGTTTTGGGACTGAAAGACGCCAATTCGACCGAAATGAATCCCGATACCAAAAACCCTGTGATTCACATTATGGAAGAACAGAAAAAAGTAACTGATAAAGGAGGAACGATGAGACTCGGAGCTTGGGATTGCCAACTGAAAAAAGACACTTTGGTTCATTCGATTTATAATCAGGATATGATTTCCGAACGACACAGACACCGTTTTGAACTCAATAATGACTATTTGAAAGACTTAGAAAAAGCAGGAATGACAGCCTCCGGAACCAATCCGAAAACCAAACTGGTAGAAGTGGTAGAGCTCAAAAATCACCCGTTTTTCATCGGAGTACAATATCATCCGGAATATAAGAGTACGGTTGCCAACCCACACCCGATTTTTGTAGAATTCGTAAAAGCCACAGTTAATAATAAAAAATAAATCAGTTTCACAAAGCCCCTCTCCTTTGGAGAGGGGTTGGGGTGAGGCTTTTAAACCTGAAACTTTAAACAAAAACAAATGGAACAAAAGAAATTTGATGTAAAAACCCTGTTTGCCTTTGTGCTTATCTTCGGGATACTGTTGTGGATAATGTATCAAAACCAACCCACACCCGAACAGATTGCAGCTTCAGAAGCGAAAAAAGAGCTGGTAGAACAGCAAAATAGCGATACGGTTGCTTCGCCAACCCAAGCTGAATTTACAACTACTGATGCAAGTGCAAATGATTCGCTCAAAATGGCTCAACTGCAAAGCTCGCTGGGGAGTTTTGCCCTTTCGGGAACGGTTGAAGAGCAAACTACCGTTTTGGAAAACGAACTTTTAAGGCTGGAAATTTCCAACAAAGGAGGGTATATCACCAAAGCTGAGGTGAAGAATTTCGAGCAGTTCAAAAAAGGTTCGGGAAGTTTGGTAAACATTATCAAAGACAACAATGCGGAGTTCAACATTCAGTTGCAGACTCAGGAAAACAGAATCTTCAATACGAAGGATTTGATGTTTGAACCGACTCTTACAAAAGAAGGCGAAAATCAGGTGCTTACCCTTCGCCTGAAATCAGACGAAAACAAGTTTTTGGAATACCGATATGTGCTGAAACCCAACGAATATATGATGGATTTCTCTATCCGTACACAAGGCTTGGCTTCGGTTTTGAATACGGCTGCACCGTTGCGACTGAATTGGGATTTGACGGCTTTCCGAAACGAAAAATCGGTTACCTATGAAAACCGTTATACCGAACTTATTTTTGAATACGAAAACGGAAAAGACGACTATTTGAGTCAGGGAAAATCTGATACAGACCAGGCGAAAGAAGTAACCTATATTGCCTATAAACAACACTTTTTCTCTTCGGTTCTCCTGACCGATACTCCGTTTAAAACTGTTGATTTCAAATCAGAAAATCTGGTTCAGGATGCTGAGATAGACACACTTCAAACCAAATCGTTTGCTTCTGTAATTCCGTTGGAATTTAAAGGAGGAGAAGTAAATTACACGATGAACTGGTATTACGGCCCGACCGATTATAAGATTCTGAAAGAATACAACAAAAATCTTGACGAAATTGTTCCGCTGGGTTGGGGAATTTTCGGCTGGATAAACCGCTATTTGTTTATCCCGACCTACGGATTTTTAAGTGGCTTCATTCCTCACGGAATCGCCATTATTATCTTTACGATATTGGTGAGAATCGCCATTTCTCCGATTACCTATAAATCGTATTTGTCTCAGGCGAAAATGAAAGCACTTCGTCCGGATATCAACGAACTGAATGAAAAGTTCAAAAAAGACCCGATGAAAAAGCAACAGGAAATGATGGCTTTATATTCGAAAGCAGGCGTAAACCCGATGGCAGGTTGTATTCCAGCTTTGATGCAAATCCCGATTTTCTATGCCTTGTTTATGTTTTTCCCTTCCGCTATTGATTTAAGACAGAAAGGATTTTTGTGGGCAGATGATTTATCGTCGTATGATGTGGTAGCAGAATTGCCATTCTACATTCCGTTCTACGGAAATCACATCAGCTTGTTCCCGATTCTGGCAGGGGTTGCGATTTTCTTCTATATGAAAATGACAACCGGAGACCAGCAAATGGCACAACCACAACAGGAAGGTATGCCCGATATGGGTAAAATCATGAAAGTGATGATTTATATTTCACCATTTATGATGATTATCTTCTTTAATATGTATGCTTCGGGCTTGTCGTTATATTATTTCATCTCCAACCTGATTACCATCGGAATTATGTTGGTGATTAAACACTATATTATAGACAACGAAAAAATCCACGCCAAAATTCAGGAAAACAAAACCAAACCTAAAAAGGAAAGCAAGTTCCAGAAAAAAATGCGTGAAGCGATGGAGCAGGCTCAGGAACAACAAAGACAGAAGCAGAATAAGAAATAAAACGGTTTGAGAAATAAATTTTACTTTAAAAAGTTGCCTGATTCAGGCAACTTTTTATTTTTGCATATATATTAAGGAGTATATTTATATGAACTACCAGACTTTTGAACCAAATAAAGATTTAGACCTGCTTATAAAATGTTATTGGATACTGGAAAGCCCAAAGGAAAAAACACCTGAAAAGCAGACCATCGTTCCTGACGGTTGTATGGAAATGATTTTTCATTACGGAGATTTATACAAACAATATACAGAAAACGGAAGCATTATTCAGCCCAGATGTTTTGTTATCGGGCAGCTGACCCGACCACTTGAAATAGAACCCACAGGAAAAACAGGGATTTTTGCGGTTCGGTTTTATCCTGACGGATTTCTTCCTTTTGCTACTGTTCCGATAAAAGAAATGGAAAACAGGGCTGTTTCGTTAGTCGAATTATTTGGAGAGGAAGGGAAAAATATAGAATCCCGAATTTTAAATACTGATTCGGTTTCGGATAGAATAAATTTGGTTGAAGATTTCTTGAAATCCCGTTTAACTAATAAGGAGATGATTGACCATATCGTAAAATCAACCGTTGAAACGATTTTGACCGCAAACGGACAACTTTCGGTTGATGAGCTTTCACGAGAAACCAATATCACCCGAAGACAATTAGAAAGAAAGTTTTCGTCTGTTATTGGTTTAAGCCCGAAACAGCTTTCCAAAACCATACGTTTACAGGCTGTACTCAAAATATTGCTTAGCAAAAAATTCACGAACCTTACTACATTGGCTCATGAAAATGAATATTACGACCAATCTCACTTTATAAAAGACTTCAAAGAGCTGACAGGTTTTACACCCAAAGAATTCTACGGAAACAATCTGAGAATGTCTTCACTTTTTTATGGAGAAGAGTAGCCTTGTCGCATTTTTACAATTTTACACAGGATATTCTTTTCATCTTTGCAGGTATAAACAAAAAAATAGTACTATGAAAACAAAAGTATTCTTTACGGGAGTTGGTTTAATCCTCCTTTGTGCCTTTACGGTAAAACAGACAAACCACATCAAAAAAACAGAATGGCTTATCGGAACCTGGGAAAACAAAACCCCAAGAGGCAGTATGTATGAAAGCTGGGCAAAAACAAACAAAACCGAATTGGCAGGAAAAAGTTATATTCTGAAAGAGCAAGACACGGTTATTTTTGAAACCATACGTTTGGTTCAGGAGCAGGACAGCCTGTTTTATATCCCGACAATCAGAAATCAGAACGATAATCTGCCCGTTCGTTTTGCTTTAAAAGCAATTTCAGATACAGAAATGGTGTTTGAAAACCCCAAACACGACTTTCCTCAACAGATTTCTTATCGAAAAATCACCTCAGATTCTTTGGTTGCCGAGATTTCAGGTACAAAAAACGGACAAGAACGTAAGCAAACCTTCCCGATGAAAAGAATAAAATAGCTCAAAAAGAGCTTTTTCCTTGCCTAACGCTTTATAATTTTGGTTTTTGTTATAGTTCCTTGCGTCCCTAACGTCCCAAAAATAGCGACAAAAGATAATAACCCCTTAGTAAAATCCTAATATTTTTCTTTATTATCATTTTGTAAAGTGTTGATTAAATATTGATTGTGTAATTGTTAATAAGTCAGATATAAAAAAGAGACAAAAACATTAGGATAATAGGGTATAAGTTTACTACTTTTGCACCCGCAAGTTCAGAGACAGATTGTTTGATTTTCCAAAGAAAGCGGTTGATATTTTTTTGAAAAAAGGTTTGGTTTGTAAGTATAAAAGTTCTTATCTTTGCCGTCCCAAAAGTTCAGGAATATATTGATGTTTTCGACTGAGAAAAATAAATTAATTTTTTTTCTCAAAAAGTTTGGAGATTAAAAATAAAGGTTGTACTTTTGCACCCGCTTTGAGAGATAAGCGAAGAAATAGAATAAGAAGAAGTTCATAGACATATTGAATTGACAGCACAAAACAAGAGTAAGGCTTAATTGAATTAAGTTGAATTAAACTAGTGTAATCTTTGTCTAAAATTATTTAAAATATACGATGAAGAGTTTGATCCTGGCTCAGGATGAACGCTAGCGGCAGGCCTAACACATGCAAGTCGAGGGGTAGGAAACTTCGGTTTCTGAGACCGGCGCACGGGTGCGTAACACGTATGCAA
>JBAYSC010000091.1:0-9310 GCA_041676345.1 Flavobacteriaceae bacterium
ATCATCAGTTGGAAATGGATGCTTTTTCGGTCGAACAGGTCGAACTTATCAAAGGAGCAGCTGCTATCGAATACGGAAGTGAGGCTATCGGAGGTGTTTTGAATGTGAAAAACGATATCATTCCCGATGAAAATACCTTTTCAGGGAAAGTTACCCTGTTTGGGAAATCAGTAAATAATGCTGTGGGGACAGCTTTCGATTTAAGAAAACGAGACAAGAAATTTTTCTATAAACTCAAAGGTTTTTTTACCGATTTTGGAGATTATAACATTCCGACAGACACCATAATTTATTTGACCCGAAAAATTCCGATTCACAACCGAAGACTCAAAAACACAGCAGGAACGGAGTGGAATGCTTTTGGGCAAATCGGATATGTGTCAGAGAATTATCAAACGATAGTTACGTTAAGCAATAACCGAAATAAAGTAGGATTTTTCCCGGGTTCACACGGAATTCCCGATTTGAACAGATTGCAAGATGATGGAAATTCCCGAAATATCGGATATCCGTATCAGCAAACCAATCACTTTACGATTCAAAATTCCCATAAATGGAAATTTACGAAGTCAGATTTTAATGTTGATGTTGCTTATCAGAACAATCACAGGCAAGAAATCAGTGAGTTTCATACGCATTTTTCCAATCAAACTCCACCTGAAAAAGATTCGGATGTAGAGCTCGATTTTAATCTTCATACGATTAGCTCGAATGCAAAACTTCGATATTATTTTGATGAAAAGCATCAAACGGATTTTGGTATTCAACTTCAAAATCAGTCGAACTCGATAAAAGGATACAATTTCTTGCTGCCTGAATACAAGCGGAATAATTACGGAGTTTTTGGTTTGCATCATTACCGTTTTTCAGATAAACTTCGATTCAATGCAGGGCTTCGGTTTGATTTTTCAGATATTATTATAAAGGAGTATTTCGACCCGATTTTGTATGAATATCTGATTGATAGAAACTATTCCGAAGATTTGGCTTCTCAATATGCGTTGCGAAGTCCTGATTTGAAAAGGAATTTTAGCAATTTCAATACGAAAATCGGAGTTTTATATAGTTGGAATCCGTATTTGGATTTGGCTCTGAATGCAGGAAGCAGTTTCCGAAACCCTACAGCGATTGAGCTGGGAGCCAACGGAATTCACCATGGTTCGTTCCGACACGAAAAAGGAAATAAAGATTTGAATTCCGAAAAAGGTTATTCAGCCGATTTTGAAATCAGGTACAAAAAAGGAATTGTAGGATTGAATATGAGTTCCTATTTGTATTATTTTTCGAATTATTTGTTCCTCAGGCCCACAGGAGAATTTTCGGTTTTACCACATTCCGGACAGTTGTATGAATTTTCGCAAACCAAAGCTTTTCTAATAGGTTTTGAATTGGAAAACACATTAGATTTCCATCATTTTTCAACCGAAATCGCTTTGGAATACATTTATAACAAGCAGATTCAGCCGCATTATCCACTTCCGTTTACACCACCTTTTAATGTTTTTGCCAAACTGAATTATACGATTTCTGAAGAGAAAAATACGGAGGTTTTTATAAGCGGGAAATATTTTGCTCAGCAAAATCGTATCGCTCAAAATGAAGAAATAACCAATGCTGCTATCGTTTTTAATTCAGGGATTTCATCAGAAATACATTTCGGAAAAACCAAAATGGAAGTTTCGCTTATGGCACAGAATATTTTTGATACCCGATATTTCAGCCATACCAGTTTTTATAGAGCTCTGGAAATTCCCGAACAGGGACGGAATATTCAGTTAGTGTTGAGTTATGAGTTTTAAGTTTTGAATTGGGCTTCGACAAGCTCAGCCAGACGTTAGGGCATAAGAATTTCAGGGTTTCCGTCACACTGAGCTTGTCGAAGTGTAGAAATCAAACCAGAAGATAAAAATGAAAAGATTTTCCAACATACCAAGTTATAAAAAGCTCTTCCTTTGGAGGGGTTCGGGAGGATTTTTGTTATTTATTTTTCTTTTCCCACAAGCCAACAATGCTTTACATTATTTTGTGATAGAGCATCATTTCGAAGTTGTGGATTCCGATACGAAACAGTTCCATCACAACCATAAAACACACGATTGCGAACAGAGTATTTATAAAATTCCTAATACTTTACTGTTTGATTTCGGTTATTCGGAACTGAAAAGGATTATTTCGTTTTTAGAAACAGAGAAACTTGTTTTCATATCGTTTTATACGAGAAACTTATTTAAGAATTTGTCGGACAGAGGACCTCCTTTTGAGTGATCAGTATTTAGCGTTCAGTTTGGAAACCTGAAACAAATTCAATAATTCAAAAATAAAATTCAATGAAAAACATAAAATTTATAACCGTTTTGGCTGTTGTAACAGCTTTATTTACTGTATCCTGCTCTGATGACGATTCAGGTAAAGATACCCAAAAACCGACAATCACTATTGTTGAGCCTTTTGATGAACAGGCTTTTGATGCAGGAAATGAAATCCACGTTGAAGTCGATTTTACCGATAATACAGGGCTTGCTTCCTACAAAATTGATATTCATTTTGCAGGTGATGGGCACCAGCATCGGGGTATTACAGAAGAAGGACACGAGGAGTGGGCTTATGAAACTACAGGTTCACTTTCAGGAACTTCCGATAATATTCATTTGCACATTCCCATTCCTGAAAATACAGAAGAAGGTCACTATCACTTTGGGGTTTATGCTGTTGATACTTCAGGTAATCAGCAAGTAGTTTGGAGTGAAATTGAAATTCACAACGATTGATTGTGATTGTAAAAACTCTAACGGAGTTCAAAACTCCGTTAGAGTTATATTTTTATCAAATGAGGTAGGTATTTTTAACGCTGTCTTTTAAAGTAGGGCATAGCAACATTAGGAAATTTCAATTTGTAATCATCAATCTTTTCAGATTTGCCTATAGTCCCCTGTGTCTCTGATATCCCAAAAACTGAACACTAAAACCCTTGTGCCTCTTGGTTAAAAAGACTACCTTTGCTTTCCTGAAAAATTCCAGCCAATGTCAAGCATCATACAGTTACTTCCTGACCACGTTGCCAACCAGATAGCAGCAGGCGAAGTCGTACAGCGACCTGCCTCTGTGGTAAAGGAACTGCTGGAAAATTCCGTTGATGCCAAAGCGACAGACATCAAACTCATCGTAAAAGACGGAGGGAAATCTCTGGTTCAGGTCATTGACAACGGAGGAGGAATGAGTGTTACGGATGCAAGGCTTTGTTTTGAACGTCATGCCACCTCCAAAATCCGTATGGCAGAAGACCTTTTTGCCCTGCACACCAAAGGTTTTCGTGGAGAAGCTCTGGCTTCGATTGCTGCCATTGCTCACGTTGAGCTGAAAACCCGACAAGAGCAGGACGAACTCGGGACTCATCTTGTTATCGAAGGAAGTAAAGTGGTTGCTCAGGACGTGGCAGTATTGCCAAAAGGCACTTCGTTTTCGGTCAAGAACCTGTTTTTTAATATTCCTGCCCGAAGAAATTTCCTCAAATCCGAAACTGTCGAAATGCGACATATTATTGACGAATTTCACCGGGTGGCTATGGCTCACCCGAAAATCAGCTTTTCGCTTTTTTCCAACGGCAGCGAACTTTTTAATCTTCCTGCTTCTAATTTACGACAGCGAATTGTCAATATTTTCGGAGGAAAAACCAACGAAAAATTAGTGCCCGTAAACGAGCAAACCGAAATCGTAACCCTCGAAGGTTTTATCGGGAAACCCGAATTCGGAAAGAAAAACAGAGGTGAACAGTTTTTTTTCGTAAACGACCGCTTTATCAAAAACGGCTATTTGCACCATGCGGTTATGAGTGCCTATGAAGGGCTTTTGAAAGAAGGGGTTCAACCGAGTTATTTTATTTACCTCCAAGTGCCTCCTCATACGTTGGATATCAATATTCATCCCACAAAAACCGAAGTAAAATTTGATGAAGAACAATCGCTTTATGCTATTTTACGTTCTTCCGTAAAGCACAGTTTAGGGCAATTTAGTGTGGCTCCTGTTTTGGATTTCGACAAAGATGCCTCACTCGAGGTGCCTTATCATTACAAAAATAAAGAAACCGAAACGCCTACTATTGCGGTTCGCTCAGATTTTAATCCGTTTCGGCAGGAAACCGAAAAAAAATCTTCCTATACGGCTCCTTCTTATAAAAAAAATACAGCAAGTTGGGAAGGGTTATATACGGGTTTAAAAGAAGAAAAAAACATTCCTTTGCCTGTTTATGAACCCGAAACCGAGCAGATTCTGGGTTCTCTTTTTGACGAAAAAGAGGAAGAAGCTTCGGTAAAAACCTATCAGATTCACAGAAAATATATCGTAAGCCCCATCAAATCGGGCATCGTGATTATTCATCAGCAAAGGGCTCACGAAAGGATTTTATATGAGGAATTTCTGAAAAACATAACCTTGTCGAAAACCTTTACCCAAAAACTGTTGTTTCCGGTAACGTTCTATTTTTCAGGTTATGAAATTGCCTTGCTCAAAGAACTTCAACCCGCTTTGGAACAGCTCGGTTTTGAGTTTGAAGTTATCGAAAAAGACAAGTCGGTTTTGGTTGGGTTGCCCGTAAATATTTCCGAAAAGCAAGCCCAACAGGTTTTGGAACAGCTTATTCTCGACCTGAAAGAAGGTGTTCCGGAGAGTGGTTTTTGTCAGAACGACAGCATTGCCAAGTCGCTTGCACAGAGTCTGTCTATAAAAAAAGGAATGTTGCTCACCGAAAAAGAACAAACCAATATTGTGGATGCTCTTTTTGCCTGCAAACAGCCCGATAGCTCGCCTTTCGGGAAAACGACTTTTATCACGATGAAATTAGAAGAGTTGGATAAGAGATTTTAGCCTACAAAAAATCTTTATCGAAGCTCAACGGCAACAGGTTTTCCAAAGAATCAGATTTATAGATTTCGCCTGTTTCTCCCATAAAATAGATTTCAACAGGAGTGTTTTGCTTTTGCTCATATTCCGAAATGCTTTGCCGGCAAGCTCCACAAGGCGGAGTGGGTTTTTGTGTCGGATGAATATCAGAAGTGGCAGAAATGGCAATTTTCAGTATTTTGGCTTCCGGATAAAGGCTTCCCGCCTGAAAAACAGCCACACGTTCTGCACACAAACCCGACGGATAGGCAGCACTTTCCTGATTATTGCCCAAAACTACTTTTCCGTTGTCTAATAAAACAGCTGCTCCTACACGAAATTTAGAGTACGGAGCATACGCCTGCTTTCTGATTTCGATAGCCTGAAGCATTAAGTTGTGAATAGGGCTGTCTAATTCGTCTATGGAATCAAAAACCGAAAAAACCGTAGGGATAGTTATCTTTTTCAAGTTGAATGTAAGTTTAAGTTACCTGACGAAGGTACAGAAAAAAAAACAAAAAAACCACAAATACAGCTTGCGGTATTTGTGGTTTTCAACAACAACTTTAAAAATTCTAATATTCGTCGTATTTTTCTCCAAAATTGAAGGTCAGCGAAAAGCGAAGTGTGTTTTCCAACGGATTCTGTACTTTTGAGGTGGACATCAAATAAGACACATCAATTTTCATGATATTATATTTGAATCCTGCTCCCAGAGTGAAATATTTTCGGGCTCCTTTGTTTTCGTGTTCCGAAAAATAACCCAGTCGCAAAGCAAAAGCATCCTGATACATATATTCCACACCTGCTCCGAGGGTAAACTCCTGAAGCTCTTCTTTGAAGCCGTCCGGAGCATCTCCGAAAGATTCAAACACTCCCGAAACCCAGTTGGTTTTTTGATAATCGTCGTATGCCTGAGCGATTTCTTCTGCTGTCATTCCGTCTTCATATTGAGGTGTCGGAACCAGAAGTTTGCTGGTTTCTAAGGTAACTCCAACCGTGTTGTAATCGTCCATAATAAAGTCAAAACCGGCTCCCAACCTCAAATTGGTAGGCAAAAAGTTTGAGCTGTATTCATCATCGTCATAGCTGAGTTTCGGTCCTAAATTCTGAATGTTGAATCCCGCTCTCCAACGACCGTCAAAATCGTTGTAGGCAATTTGTTCCGATTGGTAATATCCGGCAAGGTCAACAGCAAAAGTGTTGGCAGCCGAAGCATCAGAATAGGCATCCGGAATTTTCAATCCCGAACGGATGTATCGGGCAGCTACAGCCATCGCATATCTTTCGCTAAGGCGAAGCGAATAAGAAAGGTCTAAAGCCAATTCGCTTGGACTAACGGTTCTTCCCGGGTCTTGTGGTCCTTCGGTAAGCACGATGTCTCCCAACCCGAAATAACGTAGGGTGGCAGCTGCAGCACTACGTTCGTTCAGACGATAAAAATAACCCAGTTGCCCCAAGTTAATATCGTTTACAATTTCAGTAAGATAGGGCGTATAGCTAAGGAAAATACCTTGCTCATCGAGCGAAAAAGCATATTTTGCAGGGTTGTATTGCTGTGAAAAAGCATCAGCTGAGGTGGCTACCCCAACATCTCCCATACCTGCAGCACGGGCATCGGCCGGAATCATTAAAAAAGGAACTGCGGTGGTGATAACTCTTTCCTGAGCAAAAGAACTTTGAAAAGCCAATAAACAAATAAAAAATAAACCGATTTTCTTCATATTCATATTTAATTTTACTACTAAGTTGCCCTCTTTCGATTAGCAACCTGCAAATATACTATTCTAACTTAAAGTATAACGAGTTTTTCGTATTTTTCTGATTTTTTTCCGCTTAAAGTAGATTTTACGGTGAGTTTATAGATGTAAACTCCTTTACCGATTCGGTCTCCGAAATCGTCTTTGCCATCCCAGCTGATTTCTCTGGAAAGAAAACCTTCGGTTAGGACGGTTCGGTTAATGCTCCGAACGATTTTCCCGGTTACTGTCATCACCTGAACCTGAACTTCGAGCGGCTCAAAAGGGCGGTTGTGAGAAAACCAAAATTCGGTATAGCTCACAAACGGATTCGGGTAATTCAGCACGTTTTCTAACTTGATTTTGTCATCGCCAACTACCACAAACTGAATTTCGGCTGTGACCATATTGTTATACACATCCCAGGCTTTAAAGGTAATCGTGTGAAGCCCGGGGGCTAAATCACGGAAAGGGTAAGAGATTTTTCCCTTTTGGTAATTATCTAATTCGGTTTGATAATAGTCATTCAAGATAAACGGATTGGTTTCGTCCCCGTCTAAAATAGCAATCATATCATGCCCGATGCCTCCTGCTGTGTTCATTCCGTTTTCATCTTCCAGATAAGCCAGAAAAATTGGAGAATCGTTTGTGATTCCGCCCGAGATGAAATTGGTGTCGTTCATATAGAGTTTTACAGTCGGAGCTGTGGTGTCTTCAGGGGCATTTTCGTTTAATCCGCCTATTTTTATTTCGTCAGAAAAACCGCTTTGGTCTTCGGGAGCAGGAGAGAGTCGTTTGGCATAAAAACTGATTCTTCCGTAATCAATCGGGATTCTGATGTCTCTCGGAACCACAAAACCGAATTCAAACATTCCACCCGAAACCGAAGCATTTCCCCTGAAAATCGTTTCTCCCAAAACATCGAAATCCATAGTTAGGAGTTCTCCGTTTTTGAGGTAACCGTCATTTCCTAAAGTCGTTCGGCTGATTTTTTTGTCAAAAATCTGAATGGCAAGTTCTCCGTTATAGCCTGATAATAATTGTCCGTTTTCGGTTTGCACCGCTCCTTTGAGCTTTACATAAGACAGTGCTTCCAGACTTCCGGTAAACTCGGAAAAAGGAATATCGTTGATGTGAGTCAGCACAACTTTTGGCTTCGGAATGGCAAGTTGCAAAGCAGGATCTCCGATACAGGCAACCATTCGGGTACCTTCGGTAGAAGAGTAATCACTTTTTGCTCTCCGTAAGGCTTCCCCTACGGTCGGATAGGGTTCGTTTTCGTAGTTTCCGTAAGAAAAAAGCACTTGCCCCAGCCTTAGATTAAATTCTTCTGCTGTTGAAATCCCGATAACCCGTGTGGTGGTAATCATATTTACAGCTCCACCTTTCGGATTCCAATACACATATTCACCTGAGGTAGGGTGCAGCGGATTGTCGAATTTAGTAAATTCGCAGGTTACGGTTATAAAAAGCGGATATTTATAACGATTAGACAGATTCTGCCCGTCTGATTTTTCAAAAATTCGTTCGTGTGCCAGACCTTCTTCGCCTCCGTGTCCCAGATAGTTGAACATCAGCGAGCCGTATTCAAAAGCACTGATAATGTCTTTTCGAGCCTCAGGATATCTTGCTCCACCTGAGGAAGTTTCCTGAACGTAGGCATCTGTATAAATTTTGTTTACGTTAAAGAAAGGCTTGTTGGTTTGAATGGCATCAGCCAGTTCGTTGAGCTTGAACTGTAGTCTCTCATCTGTACTTTTGTCAATGTCGTCTGCAATCAAAGTAACGTTATTTCGCCATCTTTCGTAGGATTTTTCATCATAATAGTCAAAGACTTTCTGAATCATTTCTTCTGCCTGTTGTGTAGTGCTGACCAGCATTCGCCCCACAGCAATATCCGCTTTGTCTCCGCTATTGACTACAAAGCCTTCGTTTTCGTCCATCATCCCGAAATAATCATCAGAGCAGTATTGTCCTTCACCAAAAGTGCTGTTTCCGCTTCCGTTATAATAGTGAAAAATCGGAACAATATTGGTGTTGCCCTGAATTCGGTTTTTAAAGTCATACGAAGCATCTCCAAAAAGATTGAGGTATTTCAGTTTTTTGTCGGGTGAAGAAGCGTTGAGATAAACATATCTCACAAAGTTTCTGATAGCTCCGATGTCTTGTTTGCCTGAGGAAAATTCGTGGTAAATGTTTTCTAAGTTCACCACTTTTACTACCAATCCGGAGTTATTTCTATGAAAATCGGCCAGCTTTTCTGCCTGAGTATTCAAAAAAGCAGGGGTTATAATCAGGTAATCGACATCGGTAAAAGCTCCCTGATTGTTTTTAAATACGTTTCCTTTGAGGTTTTGATTTGTTACTCTGGGGTTTTGCTCTCTGCCCGGGCTGTAATAATCTGAGGGTTCGACCACTACATAGTTCCGCAACTCTCCCATATAGGCTTTCACACTCATAGTGCTGTTGCTCTGATTGGCTTTTGTGGTAATATTATAAATATCGGTTACGTCCCAAATCTGAGTAACGGAATTTGTATTAGCAATCTGGTATTCAATAACTCCCGTGTTTGAGGCGGCTTCTTCATATTGAAATAAAAACTGTTTTCCCGTTCCTTTGAGCTGTCTTCGGGCAGTCAGGGCAATGTGATCTAAGTATCCGTTCAGGGTCGGAACGCCATTGTTGTTGAATTTTAC
>JBAYSC010000092.1:0-9267 GCA_041676345.1 Flavobacteriaceae bacterium
AAAGTTATACTTACCGTAAAACGGGTTGACGGCTCGGTGCTCGATGTTCCGATTACCCGTGATGTGGTGGAAATGGAAGAATCCTACGTTCGTTCGGCTGTAACCGAAAAAGACGGGCAAAAATTCGGGATGATATATCTGCCTCAGTTTTATTTTGACATTAACGACAACAAAAGCAGGGATGCAGCCAAAGATATGGCTCTGGAAATCGAACGTCTGAAAAAAGAAAATATCGAAGGATTGGTCATTGACCTCAGAGGAAACGGAGGAGGTTCGCTCAGAACCGTAATTGATATTTCGGGACTTTTTATTGAAAAAGGACCGATTGTTCAGGTGAAAAACGGAGGCGGAAAAATAGAAACCCATCAGGACAGAGATGCTTCGGTATTGTGGGACGGTCCTTTGGTGGTGATGGTAAACAATTTTTCGGCTTCGGCTTCAGAGATTTTTGCAGCCGCTATGCAGGATTACAAACGAGGAATTGTGGTGGGGAGCAAGCATACGTACGGAAAAGGAACCGTTCAGAATTTTGTAGATTTGAACCGTTTTGTCCGAAATACAGAAGATGATTTCGGAGCCGTAAAAATCACGATTCAGAAATATTATCGCATAGACGGAGGTTCGACTCAACTTGAAGGCGTGATAAGTGATGTGGTGCTTCCGGACAGATATTCTTATGTGGACATAGGCGAAAAAGACAAAAAGAATGCGATGAACTGGGATAAAATCAGTTCGGCTTCCTATACGCCTTTTAATGCGGGAATCAACTTTGACCTGCTTTTGGCGAACAGCAGACAGCGTGTGGCTCAAAGCGAACAATTCAACCTGATTGACCGCAATGCAAAATGGATTAACCAGCAGCGAAACAACTATGATTACAGCCTGAATTACCAGCAATTCAAAGCCAATGAAGAGCAAACCGAAAAAGAACGCAAGGCTTTTGATGCTTTGAAAGACTACAAAAATGACCTGAAATTTGTTTCGCTTCCGTATGAAATAGAGCTGATGAAAAACGATTCGGCTTTGGCAAAAAAACGGGAAAGATGGCACACCAACCTCTCTAAGGATGTCTATGTGGAAGAATCGCTGCACATACTTTCAGACTGGTCTGAAACCCGAAACAAAGCGATTGTCAAAACCAAAAACTAATATTGAAAAGCATAGGCAGAGAAGTTTAATTGCAAGTACAGGCTCTTAAACTTCTTTGCCTTTTCTTATTTTTTCATCTGATGAACGTCCCTTTTTACATAGCCAAACGATATGTTTTCAGCAAGAGCAAAAGTTCTGCTATCAATATCATAACCGGAATTACGGCTGTGGGGATTCTGGTTGGGGCAATGGTGATGTTTGTGGTGCTTTCCGTTTTTAGCGGACTTCGGGATTTCAGTCTGTCGTTTATCAATGATTTCGACCCTGATTTGAAACTCGTGGTTACTGAAGGAAAAACCCTGACTTTGGATTCCGAACAAGAAAAAAAACTCCGGGAAATTGACGGAATTGCCCATTACAGCAAGATTATTGAAGAGCGGGTTTTGCTTCGTTATGATGCTAAAGAACACATTGCTTATATTAAAGGAGTTGATAGCAGTTTCGTATGGGTAAATCCTGTGGAAGACCACGTCTATTTCGGACAATGGCTTGTAGAGGCCGATCAGGTGGCTGTGGGATATAAAATTGCTCAAAAACTCTCGATTGGGGTTTTTGATTATGAAAATCAAATGCAGCTGATGGTTCCCAAAGGCGGAAAAGGTTCTATTTCTCAGGATGATTTCAACAAAATTGCCGTTCGTCCCTTAGGGATTTATTCCTTTGAAGACGAAGAGCTGGATGCCCGTTATGTTTTTGCCTCTTTGCCTTTGGTGCAGACCTTGTTGAATTTAGACGAAAATCAGGTTTCGGGTATCGAAATAAAACTCAGTCAGGGAGCTTCCGAAAGCCATATAAAAGCAGAATTGGCAAAAATCTTCCCGACCGGAGTGAGTGTCAAAAACCGGACAGAGCTGAACGATGCCCTGCACAAAATGCTCAATACCGAAAATTTTGTGGTTTATCTGGTGGTTACTCTGGTGATTATCATTACGCTTTTCACCCTTATCGGAACCATCATTATGATGATTATCGACAAAAGAACCCATCTGAAAACCCTTTCCAATCTCGGGATGAGAATCAAAGATTTAAGGAACGTTTTTCTTTATCAAGGTTTTTTACTGAGCCTTTTTGGCTGTATTATAGGATTGGTTTTGGGGATTGCTGTCGTGCTTTTACAACAGCAGTTCAGTTTCTGGATGCTCACTTCCACACTTGCCTATCCGGTGAAATTTACTTTCCAGAATGTGGTGGTGGTTTTTATGACCATTATGTTTTTGAGCTTTTTGGCTTCAAAAATTGCTTCTAAAAGAGTGGTTTTTTGATGGCTTACTGCAAAGTAAATCCTTTGCGAACTTTGCGACTTTGCGGTAAATTAAACTGAACACTCCCAACTGACCACTGAACACTCCCAACTGCCCTTCGACAAGCTCAGGGTGACATCTTCCCAACTACCAGCTGAACACTAACTACTACCGAGCCGGTTTTACGACCAAAGCGTCCTGATATGTTGTCAGGATTTCCTGACGGTTTCTGTCGGCTTCGATTTTGGTTTTGAAGTTTCCTACCTGTACTTTATAATTCGGAGAACTGAAAATGATGGTGGCATCGAGATTGGGGAAATTTTTCTGAAACTCTGCCAGCACTTTTCGGGCATTCTGAATGTCTCCGTAGAAAATCTGAATTTTATAGCGGTCATTGGCTGTGATAGAGGAATTTATTTTTCGTTTTTCGTCCAGCAGTTGTTCAAACTTCGGGTCTTGATTGACGGTTACTCCGCTGTCTTGAGCAGATACATCGTTGTTGTTGAACAAAAAAACAAAAATGGAGGCAAGCGTGATTTTCGTAAGCGAAATTTTCATAACAAATTATCTTTTAGGCAAATGTAGTACTTTAAATTAAATTTAACATTCTGAACTTTATTTAGAATCCTTATAAATTAACCAATATAAGTAGCTTTGGGCTTTGAGAATATTCTTTATATTGTATTTTTGTGCAGATTTTTTTGGTCAAAGAAGGTTGTTTGATCTTTTTTGAAATTTAGGGATAGAAAAAATTATGCCAAATATAAACGATAATCGTTTTTAGTATGAAAAAAGTGGGAAACCATAGCTCTGTTTCGAGAATTTTCTTATTGAGCTTATTCTTCGTGTTTAGTGCTTCTGTAAGTCTTTTTGCTCAGGAAGGAGATCCGGCAAAAGGAAAAGCGTTGTTTAATACAAATTGTGCTGCCTGTCACCATCTTGATAAACCTATGACAGGGCCTCCGCTCAGGGGGATGACAGAAAGACTCGATAGAGAATGGCTGCATAAATGGATTCACAACAGTTCAGAAGTGATTAAATCGGGAGATGCTTATGCCAATAAGATTTTTGCCGAACACAACAACCTGGTGATGACTCCTTTTCTTCATCTTTCTGAGGAAGATATTGACAATATTTTAGCTTATACGGCAGAACCGTTGCCTGTGATTGAAGCTCCACAGGGAGGTCAGGTTGCCACGGCAGATGCAGGTTCGGCTGTTTCAAACGAACTTATATTAGGAGTGCTTATCGAAGTGCTTTTGGTGCTTGTGTCTATGCTTTATATGGTCAACAAAGGGCTTAGAAACATTGCTCAGGCAAAAGGCGTGGAGCTTATTGAAGAAAAAAGACCAACACTTTGGCAGGCATTTGTGAAAAACCAATTCTTGGTTTTGGTGTCTGTGATATTCCTGCTGCTTGCCAGTGCCTATTTCGGTTACGGGTATATGATGCAGGTAGGTATCGACAAAGGCTATCAACCTATTCAGCCAATCCATTATTCTCATAAAATACATGCGGGAGACAACAGTATTGATTGTAAATATTGTCACTCTTCTGCCAGAACCAGTAAAACAGCAGGGATTCCGTCTTTGAATGTGTGTATGAACTGTCACGAAAATATTTCTGATTACAACGGAGAAGAAGATTTGGCAAACGGTCATACCAAAGCATTCTATACAGAACAGATTCAGAAATTATATGAGGCTGTAGGCTGGGATCCTTCTACAAGAACCTATTCAAAACCTCAGAAGCCTGTAAAATGGGTTCGTATTCACAACCTGCCGGATTTTGTATATTTCAACCACTCACAACACGTTTCGGTTGCAGGGTTGGAGTGCCAGACCTGTCACGGGCCGGTGGAGACTATGGAAGTGATGGAGCAGTATGCAGACCTTTCTATGGGATGGTGTCTTGACTGTCACAGAACGACCAATGTGAGAATGGAAGGCAACGAATATTACGAAAAAATACATCAGGAACTTGCCAAGAAATACGGAGTGGATAAACTTACCGTAGCTCAAATGGGAGGTTTAGAGTGTGGAAAATGTCATTACTAATCAAGAAGCTAAATATATCATTATAATATGTCATCAAACAAAAAATACTGGAAAAGTGTTGAGGAGCTAAACGAAAGCAGCTCTATTGTTGAGACGCTTAGGAATAACGAGTTTGTTGAAGAAATCCCTACCGATGAGTTCTTGGGAGATAAAGAAACACTTGCTGCTTCTTCTACAACAAGACGTGATTTTTTGAAATACGTAGGATTTACTACAGCTGCCGCATCGCTGGCTGCCTGTGAAGGTCCTGTTGTGAAATCAATTCCCTATGTGGTGCAGCCGGAGGAAATCATTCCGGGTGTGGCAGACTACTATGCTACGACTATGGCAGACGGTTTTGATTTTGCCAATATACTTATTAAAACCAGAGAGGGTCGCCCCATCAAGGTAGAGAACAACAATTTGCCGGAATCAAAAATCTGTGCCAATGCCCGTGTTCATGCTTCGGTGTTGTCAATGTATGACAGCTCTCGTCTGAAAAATGCAAAAATTGACGGAAGTGATGCTTCCTGGAAAGATGTCAATGCCAAAGTAAAACAATCGTTGGCAGATGCTCAGGCTACATCAGGACAAATCGTTTTGCTTACCGGAACTATGGCAAGCCCGTCAACCGATAAACTCATTGCCGAATTTATAGCAAAATACCCGACCGCAAAACACGTGGTTTATGATGCTGTTTCTTGCTCAGATGCCTTAGATGCTTTTCAGGAGGCTTACGGGGAAAGAGCTTTGGCAGAATATGACTTCTCCAAAGCCGATGTAGTGGTTTCGGTAGGAGCAGATATTTTGGGAGACTGGCAAGGTGGAGGTTATGACAGCGGTTATGCCCAAAAACGCATTCCCAAAAACGGAAAAATGTCGAAACACATTCAGTTTGAGGCAAATATGAGCTTAGCAGGAGCCAATGCAGACAAGCGTTACCCGATGACGGTAGCTCAGCAAAAACTGGCTGTTGCAAAAATCTTTGCCGTAGTTACAGGAAATGCTCTTGCTGTTTCGGGACTTCAAAATGAAGAAGCCGTAATACATGCAGCCAATCAGCTTAAAAATGCAGGTAGCAAAGGTGTTTTTGCTACCGGATTAGAAGATAAAAATGCTCAGCTTCTGGCTTTGGCTATCAATGAAGCTCTTCAGAGTGAAGCATTTGATGCTAATAAAACAAGACAAATCCGTAAAGGAGATGCCAAGGCTGTAAATCAGCTTATGGCAGATTTAAAAGCAGGTCAGGTTCACACATTGATTATGAGCGGAGTAAACCCTGTTTATTCACTTCCGAACGGAGGTGAATTTGCAGAAGGACTCAAAAAAGCAAAACTTTCTGTGGCTTTTTCGTTGAAAGAAGACGAAACAGCAACACAAACTCATATCGCTGTGGCACTTCCTCACTACTTGGAGTCTTGGGGCGATGTGAATATCGTAAAAGGTCATTACAGCATCACACAGCCGACTATCCGTCCGCTGTTTGATTCTAAACAATTTCAGGAAGCATTATTGGCTTGGACAGATAATGACACTTCCTATTATGATTACCTGAAAAACTTCTGGACAACTTCTGTCCTTAGCGGAAAAACGTGGAACAAAGCTGTTCATGACGGAATTTTCGTAAGTGAAGAAACTTTTTCAAATACGGCAAATCTCAACGTATCTGATGCAGCCATTGCTCTGGCTCAAACCCAACCGACAGACGGTTTTGAGCTTATCCTTTATACCAAAACAGGAATGGGAGACGGGCAACAGGCAAACAACCCTTGGTTGCAGGAATTCCCAGACCCGATTACCCGGGTGTCTTGGGATAACTATGCTACGATGAACCGTGTAGATGCAGAAGCATTAGGTGTGAAACACGAAAACGTTGCCAACGGAGGTCTTAACGGACATTACATTACCCTTGAGGTTGGAGGAACACGACTGGAAATGGTTCCGGTTATCATTCAGCCGGGTCAGGCAAAAGGAACTATCGGACTCTCTTTGGGTTACGGAAGAAAAGCAGGTATGAAAACCGAAATGCAGGTTGGGGTAAATGCTTATACATTATATAAAAATTTCAAAAATACTCAGGTAGCTACTGTAAGCAAAGACAGCAACAAATGGCATGAGTTTGCTTGTGTACAGCTTCACAGAACCCTGATGGGTAGAGGCGATATTGTTAAAGAAGCTACTTTGGCAGACTACAACGAAAAAGATGTCAGAGAATGGAACCCGGTTCCGATGGTTTCTTTAGACCACAAACCTATCGAAGCTTCAAAAGTTGATATTTGGGAATCTTTCGACAGAAGTGTAGGTCATCATTTCAAATTGTCTATTGATTTGAATGCCTGTACAGGATGTGGAGCTTGTGTGATTGCCTGTCATGCTGAGAACAACGTTCCGGTGGTTGGAAAATCAGAGGTAAGACGTTCTCGTGATATGCACTGGCTGAGAATCGACAGATATTATTCTTCCGAAGAAACCTTTGCGGAAGATACAGATAAAAAAGAAGCCTTCAGCGGATTGTTTGGAGACAACGGTTCTCTGGGAGGTTTCGGACAAATGGAACACCCGAACGATACGCCTCAGGTGGTTTTCCAACCGGTAATGTGTCAGCACTGTAACCACGCTCCTTGTGAAACGGTTTGTCCGGTTGCGGCAACTTCACACGGTCGTCAGGGGCAAAACCACATGGCTTATAACCGTTGTGTAGGAACCCGTTATTGTGCCAACAACTGTCCATACAAAGTACGTCGTTTCAACTGGTTCTTATACAGCAAAAACTCAGAGTTTGATTATCACATGAATGACGATTTAGGTCGTATGGTTCTGAATCCTGATGTGGTGGTTCGTTCTCGTGGAGTAATGGAAAAATGTTCGTTCTGTATTCAGGCGACTCAGGCAGTTATCCTGAAAGCCAAAAGAGAAGGAAGAGTGGTTGAGAGCGAAGAATTCCATAATGCTGTGGCTTGTTCGGCAGCTTGTGGAAGTGGAGCTATGGTCTTCGGAGATGTGAACGACAAAGAAAGTGAAGTTGCAAAACTTTATGAAGACGAAAGAATGTATCATTTGTTGGAGCATGTAGGAACCAAGCCAAATGTGTTCTATCATGTCAAAGTAAGAAACGTATAACGGAATAGCAATAATATAGTATATAAATAAGGATTATGTCTCATTACGAAGCACCTATCAGAAAGCCTTTAGTTTTAGGAAACAAAACCTATCACGATGTTACGGTTGATGTAGCTCGTCCGGTAGAGGGCAGAGCCAACAAACAATGGTGGACAGTATTTTTAATTGCCTTAACTGCCTTTTTATGGGGAGTCGGCTCTATGGCCTATACGATTTCCACAGGTATCGGAACCTGGGGATTGAATAAAACAATCGGTTGGGCTTGGGATATTACCAACTTCGTATGGTGGGTAGGTATCGGGCATGCCGGTACGCTTATCTCTGCCGTATTGTTGTTGTTCCGTCAAAAATGGAGAATGGCAATCAACCGTTCTGCTGAAGCGATGACCATTTTCTCGGTTGTTCAGGCAGGACTTTTCCCGGTTATCCACATGGGACGTCCTTGGTTGGGATATTGGGTATTGCCTATACCAAACCAATTCGGTTCGCTTTGGGTAAACTTCAACTCTCCGCTACTTTGGGACGTGTTTGCGATTTCGACCTATCTTTCGGTATCCTTAGTGTTCTGGTGGACAGGGCTTTTGCCTGACTTCGCTATGATTAGAGACAGAGCCGTTACTCCGTTTACCAAAAAAGTATATTCTATTCTTTCTTTCGGATGGAGCGGTAGAGCCAAAGATTGGCAACGTTTTGAAGAAGTGTCATTGGTTTTGGCAGGTTTGGCAACTCCGCTTGTACTTTCTGTACACACTATCGTATCCTTTGACTTTGCTACTTCAGTAATTCCGGGTTGGCACACGACCATCTTCCCTCCTTACTTTGTTGCGGGAGCGGTATTCTCAGGATTTGCGATGGTGAACACGCTTCTTATTATTATGAGAAAAGTTTGTAATCTGGAAGATTATATCACCAAACAACATATTGAGCTGATGAATATCATCATTATGATTACGGGTTCTATCGTAGGGGTGGCTTATATTACGGAGCTTGTTATTGCGTGGTATTCGGGAGTAGAATATGAGCAATATGCCTTCCTGAACAGAGCTACAGGACCTTATGCTTGGGCTTACTGGATGATGATGTCTTGTAACGTATTCTCTCCGCAGTTTATGTGGTTTAAAAAACTGAGAACAAGTATTATGTTTTCGTTTGTAATCTCTATCGTAGTAAACGTAGGGATGTGGTTTGAGCGTTTTGTGATTATCGTAACTTCATTACACAGAGATTACCTGCCATCGTCTTGGACAATGTTTCAACCGACATTTGTCGATATCGGAATCTATATCGGAACCATCGGGTTTTTCTTTGTGTTGTTCTTGTTATATTCCAGAAGTTTCCCTGTGATTGCACAGGCAGAGGTGAAAACCATCCTGAAATCATCAGGAGACAACTATAAAAGAGAAAGAGAGTTAAAAGGAGATCATCATTCACATAATCATTAATAGAAATGAGCAGTAGAGTTATTCACGTACTATACAACGATGACGATGTATTGTTGGATGCGGTAAAAGCAACCCGCTCAGCACATCACCATATCGAAGAAGTTTATACGCCTTTCCCGGTTCACGGATTAGACAAGGCTATGGGGCTTGCCCCGACACGAATTGCCATTTGTGCTTTTATATATGGTATTATTGGTCTTTCGGTGGCAACCTGGATGATGAATTATATTATGATTGAAGATTGGCCTCAGGATATCGGAGGTAAACCAAGTTTCAGTT
>JBAYSC010000093.1:0-9118 GCA_041676345.1 Flavobacteriaceae bacterium
TAGTTATCAGTTATCGGTTGTCAGTTATCAGTACAGAAAACCGACAACTGACAACCGATAACCTTAAACAAAAAGAAAATGAAATTAGCAGAAATATCAATCAAACGTCCTACGCTTATTGTCGTATTGTTTGCGATTTTAACCTTGGGAGGAATCTTTTCCTATACCAAATTAGGATACGAACTTATCCCGAAATTCGAGGTAAATGTAATTACCATTTCTACGGTATATCCGGGTGCATCGCCTTCGGAAATTGAAAATACCGTAACCAAAAAAGTCGAAGATGCGATTTCGTCGTTAGAGAACGTTAAGAAAATCATTTCACAATCGTACGAGAGTATTTCGGTAGTAATGATTGAGCTAAATACCGGAGCTAATACCGATTTTGCCTTGAACGAAGCCCAACGAAAAGTAAATGCCATTTTGGCTGATTTACCTGATGATGCAGACCCGCCATCGTTGGTGAAATTCTCGATGGACGACTTGCCGATTATTACCATTGCAGCAACCGGAGATATGGACGAAGTAGAATTTTTTGACTTATTGGACAAAAAAATTCAACCTACGCTCTCTCGTGTAGAAGGTGTGGCTCAGGTAAACCTTATCGGAGGGGAAGAAAGAGAAATTCAGGTAAACATCAATCAGGAAAAGTTAGAAGGTTTCGGATTGTCTGTTCCTGAAATCAGACAGGCGGTTATGGCTTCGAATCTGGATTTCCCTACCGGAAACGTAAAAACCAGAGAAAATACGACCTTAATTCGTTTGGCAGGAAAATATAAAGATGTACAGGAACTGCAAAACCTTGTAATTAAAGAAGAAAACGGAATCCAAATTCGTTTGAGAGACGTAGCAGAAGTTCGTGATACACAAAAAGACGTAGAGAAATTAGCTCGTAACAATCAGGAAAGTGCTATTTTGATTCAGGTTTTGAAACAATCGGATGCCAATGCGGTTGCCGTGAGTGAACTTATCAGAAAATCAGTTCAGGAAATTGAAACCGATTATGCAGCAAACAATGTTAAGTTAAACATCGCTAACGATACAAGTGAATTTACGCTAACCGCAGCCAACAACGTAATTTTCGATATTTTCCTGGCTATTTTCCTAGTAGCAGCCGTAATGTTGTTGTTCTTACACAGTTTGCGAAATGCCCTTATCGTAATGGTTACGATTCCCGCTTCGCTTATTGCAACTTTCATCGGAATTTATTTTATGGGCTTTACCCTGAATTTGATGAGTTTGGTGGCACTTTCGTTGGTTGTAGGTATCTTGGTCGATGATGCAATTGTGGTGTTAGAAAACATCCACAGACACATGGAAATGGGTAAAAACAAGGTTCGTGCTGCCTATGACGGAGCTTCTGAAATCGGGTTTACGGTAGTGGCAATTACCTTGGTAATTATTGTGGTGTTCTTCCCGATTACGTTAAGTGGTGATTTGGTGGCAAACATCATCAAACAATTTGCCGTAACGGTAATGATTGCCACAGCCTTCTCGTTCTTGGCTTCGTTTACGTTGGTGCCTTGGCTTTCGTCACGTTTCGGAAAATTAGAAAAAGTATCGACTAAAAGTGTTTTCGGAAAAATAATTCATTGGTTTGAAGGACGAATCGAAGCTTTTACACATTGGATTTCAGGGCTATTGGAATGGTCACTCAAAAGAAGAAGAAACAAAATCATTACGCTTTTGGTAGCTATTATCCTATTTGTGGGCTCATTCGGTTTATTCTTCGCAGGATTTATTGGAGGAGAATTCTTCCCGAAAATGGACAGAGGAGAGTTTTTAGTACAAATCGAACTTCCGAAAGATGCTTCTATTGAGCAAACGAATTTCGTTACACAAAGAGCCGAAAGATATTTAGACGAAAAACCGGAAATCGTAAGTCAGATTACCAAAGTCGGAGAAACCAGTGGTGGATTTGGTTCGACCCAAGCCACAGCATACAAATCAGAAATTTCGGTAGAATTAGTCGATAAATCAGAAAGAGAAGATAATACGTTTATTTATGCAGCCAAGCTAAAAAGAGAATTGCAGGAATATTTGGTCGATGCTAAAATTACGATTGTTCCGGTAGGAATTATGGGTGCAGACGATGCTCCGTTGCAGTTGGTTGTGGTAGGGCCTGATTTGGATAGTGCAATGGAATTTGCCCGAAAAGCAGAGGCAGAATTATTGAAAATTGCAGGAACTTCGGAAGTTGAGCTTTCTGTAGAAGATGGAAACCCTGAAATTACCGTTCAGGTGGACAGAGATAAAATGTCTCGTTTAGGGCTTGATCTGGGAACTGTCGGAATGACGATGCAAACCGCATTTTCAGGAAATACCGATGCTAAATTCCGTGCAGGAGAATACGAATACGACATCAATATTCGCTATGACGAATTCAACCGTTCGGACATCAAAGACGTACAAAACATCGTTTTTGTCAATAAAGACGGAGAAAAAATCCGTTTGAGCCAGTTTGCAGAAGTAAATCAGGGTTCAGGGCCAAGCGTTTTGGAACGTAGGGATAAAAGTCCTTCGGTAACGGTGAAATCACAGGTAGTAGGTCGTCCGGTTGGAGACGTAGCCACCGAGTGGGAAGCGATTTTCTCTAAAATCGAACGTCCGGCAGGAGTGAGCTACATCTGGGAAGGAGATATAGGAATGCAACAGGAAGGTTTCGGAACTCTGGGAATTGCCCTTTTGGCAGCGATAATCTTGGTTTATCTGGTTATGGTGGCTTTGTATAACAGTTATATACATCCGTTTGTGGTATTGTTCTCAATTCCGTTGGCACTTATCGGAGTAATGATTATTCTGGCACTCACCAACAATTCGATTAACATTTTTACCATTTTGGGTATGATTATGCTTATCGGACTTGTGGCAAAAAATGCGATTCTGATTGTCGATTTCACCAACCAAAGGCGTGCAGCCGGTGAAGATACCCGAACTGCTCTTATTCAGGCGAACCACGCAAGGTTACGTCCGATTATGATGACCACCATTGCGATGGTTTGCGGGATGATCCCGATTGCGATTGCCAAAGGTGCAGCAGCCGAAATGAACAACGGATTGGCTTGGGTAATCATCGGAGGATTGATTTCGTCTTTATTCCTAACGCTGGTAATCGTTCCGGTTGTATATTCTGTTTTTGACGGAATTACCAGACGTTTTTCTAAAAACAAACAGAAAACAGATTACGCTCAAGAAATGGTTGCAGACTATGAGCATATCGAAATAAAAGAAGAATTCGAAAAATAGTTTCGAACTTAAACTTTTCCAAAGTTTCAAACTTTGGAAAAGTTATCGGAAAGCGAAAAGCACAAAGATTTTGGTCTTTGTGCTTTTTTGCTTTAACTCTTCATGGTTTTCATCAGAAAATAAAAACCTAAAGATACGATTACAGCTACAACTCCCGTAGCCCACCAAAGGGTTTCAAAACCGAAATGTTCTACCGTTAGGGTTCCTAAAAAAGGAGAGAAGATATGAGCTACAGAAAACGAAAGGGAATATAAACCCATATAAGCTCCACGGTTGCTTTCCTCAGAATTTTTTACAATCACGGTTGACATAAAAGGCATCGCCAGAATCTCAGAAATACACAATACAGACATCGAAACATAAAGCATCAATAGAGAACTATTCAGATTGAGCATCACAAACGAAAGCCCACACAATAAGGTTCCACCGATGAGGATTTGAGAAATAGTCAAGCGTTTATCTGCAATTTGCACCAATAGCATTTCCAGCACTACGATGAAAATTCCGCTATAACCTAAGATGATTCCGATTTCTGCTTCACTCATTTGGTGTATTTCTTTATAAAAAAGAGGGACTGTTGTAAGTAATTGAAAGAAGCAAATCGCATACAAAGCACACAAAAGCGAAAACAACAAGATTTTTCTGTCTTTGTAGGGTGAAGGAGCTTTTACTGTTGTAGCAACTTCAGTTTTAGAGGCTATATTTTCTTTTGGGAATTTGGTTTTTCGGTTATTGAAATAGATATAAAACACCAAACCGGCAAGAAGCGAACCCAAAGCATTTCCGTAAAACAACCAATAATAGGAAATCGAAGCTAAAATTCCACCCAAAGCTGGACCAATCGAAAAGCCCAGATTGATAGCCATTCGGTTGAGCGAAAAGGCTTTGGTCAAGTTTTCGGGTTTGGCATAATAAGCAATGGCAACCGAGTTAGCAGGTCTGAAAGTGTCAGAGATTATACTCAAAAAGAAAATCCCAATAGCCAGACTTTCCACCGTTCTCAGTTCCGGAAGTATAAAGTACATCGGAACGATAAAAAACAAACTGATAGCCTGAATTCTAAAGAATCCGAATTTATCGCTAAGCCAACCTCCAAGCCAAGAACCCGTCACAGCACCTAAGCCAAAAAAACTCAAGACATATCCGGTTTCTTTAATCGAAAATCCTAGTGCTTGAGTCATATAAACACTCAAAAACGGAACGACCATTGCTCCGGTTCGGTTGATTAATATAACCAACGAAAGCATCCAAATCGGTTTAGATAAACCTCGATAAGAATCTAAATAAAGAGATAAAAATCGTTTCAAGTGAAATAAATTAGAAAAACAAAAGTACAGATATGTTTTAGATAGATAATAAAGATATATTATATGTTGATATAATTGTTAGTACTATGTTTATAAAAAATAATTATAAAGAAATTAAATACAATAGAAATTGTCTATATTTGTATCATTAACCTATTAATTTATACATTATGCAACTCCCAAAACTAAACAAACTGCTTTACGGCACTGATGCTGCTGAAAAAATTGAAAAACTAATGAACGGCTTGTATTCAATCGAAAATGATAATATTAAATACTTTGAAGCTAGGGGTGAAAAATTACATGATAATTATATTATTATGACTAATTTTCATGGATTAAATTGTAATTTTCTTCCAGAATCTGATCTTGATGAAAGCATTAGATTGAAATGTTTGAAGTTAGTAGATGATATATTTAAAGATTCAACTACTAATTAAAAGTTATCATTTGATTGTGAAGTAGTGTAAAGTATTTAAAACTTTCCTGCTTCACTTTCCCTTTGTATCTTTGCATCTCAGTTTCTTTGCCCCTCAAAAATGAAATCATACACAGACCAAATCGGAAATACAATTGCATTAAACAAAACTCCCAAAAGGATTATTTCACTTGTTCCTTCACAAACCGAATTGTTATTTGATTTGGGTTTGGAGGAAAGCATTGTGGGAATTACGAAATTCTGTGTGCATCCGTATCATTTTAAAGTAACCAAAAAAATAATCGGAGGGACGAAAAAAGTACACTACGAAAAAATAAGGCTTTTAAATCCGGATATTATTATTGCCAACAAAGAAGAAAACACCCGGGAAATTGTCGAAGAACTACAGAAAATTGCTCCGGTCTGGACAAGCGATATTAAAACTTTGGATGACAACAAGGCGATGATTTCGGAGTTCGGGAAAATGTTCAATTGCAGAACCGAAGCAGCAAATCTGAACCAAAAAATTGACTTTGCCCTCAACGATTTCCTGAGTTTTGTCTCACAACGAAAAGTACAGAAAGCGGCTTATTTTATTTGGAAAAACCCATATATGGTGGCGGGTTCAGACAACTTTATCAATGAGATGCTAACGTTGAATAACTTCCAAAATATCTACGCCAACAAAGGGCGTTATCCTGAAATCGAAATCAAAAAAATGCGATTAGAAGGCGATCCGGATTTGGTTTTCCTTTCTAGCGAACCCTTTCCTTTTAAGGAAGAAGATGCTTTCGAAATCGGGAGATTTACACATCATGCTAAAACCGTGTTCGTAGATGGCGAAATGTTCTCGTGGTATGGCAGTAGAATCCTAAAAGCATTCGAATACTTCAAACAACTTCACCGTAGAATAGGGTAGTGGTTTTCAGTCTCAGTCTCAGTTTTCAGTCTGAACAATTCGTAATTTCTAATTCGTAATTAAAACTGAAATTTTAAAGAAAGCCCTAAGTTATTGCTATAGTTCAAATCATCTCTGAACCATTCCGGGCTAAGGGAAAGGTCATCGCTTACGTTGAATTGCTTTAGGTGAGCAGATACATTAGCTTCGACTATATTCAAAATGTAAAAACCGATAGAAATCAACATTGATAAATCACGGTTTCTTTGGAAAATCTTTTGAGCATAGAGCAATCTGTCATTGTCTAATTGCCCTTGAAACTCATCATCGCTAAAACCTGCTAATCTTCGTTTGTAGGCATCACGATATCTGTGATATTCGTTGTTGTTGTGAACATAAATCCCAACACTTGTCCCGATGGCTGCATACACAATCGGGATTTTCCAATAATCTTTGTTATAAGCCTGGCCTAAACCGGGTAAAATAGCAGAATAAAAAGCTGCTTTTGATGGTTTTAAAGGATCTTGCAGATTGTTGAATTTGATAGAATCCTGAACCATGAGCATACCGTTTTGCTGTTGAGCAAAAGAGCAGTTTCCGATAAGGAAAGCAAAAAACAGTATGTAAAGAAGATGTTTCAACTATTTTCCGATAAGTTTTAGAATACGGTTCAAATCTTCTTCTGAATGAAACGGAATCACGATTTTCCCTTTTCCGTTTGCGGTAGCCTTAATCTCTGTTTTAGCTCCGAAGAAATCAGAAAAAGCCTTTTTGGAATCTTCAGGAAGTTCAAATGATTTGGCTTGTTTTTTCGCTTTCGGATTCAGATTTTCTTGATAAGCTTTCACCAAACTTTCGGTTTCACGAACAGAAAGTGTCTGACGAACAACTTTTCGGTAAATATCAATTTGAGCATCCAAATCGTCTATATTGATTAAAGCTCTACCGTGTCCCATAGAAATGAAACCATCTCTCATTCCGGTCTGGATGATTGGGTCAAGTTTTAAAAGGCGTAAATAGTTGGTAATAGTCGAGCGTTTTTTACCTACTTTTTCGCTCATTTGCTCTTGAGTAAGCCCAATTTCGTCAATCAATCTTTGATACGAAAGAGCCACCTCGATAGGGTCAAGATCATGCCTTTGGATGTTTTCAACGAGTGCCATCATGAGCGACTCATTGTCGTTGGCAATTCTGATATAAGCAGGAATCGTGGCGAATCCGGCTTGTTTTGAAGCTCTAAGTCTTCGCTCACCCGAGATAAGTTGATATTTGTTGAAGTCTAATTTTCGAACCGTGATGGGTTGAATAACTCCTAATTCTTTGATGGAAATAGCCAATTCCTGTAAAGCCTCTTCGTTGAAGTTGCTTCTTGGCTGAAACGGATTTATCTCAATACTGTCAATATCAAGCTCCACGATATTCCCGACTACTTTGTCTGCATTTTTGTCGTCAATAGATTGAATATCGTTTGAAGGGTCTTTCAAAAGTGCAGAAAGACCACGTCCTAAGGCTTGTTTTTTGGTTGCTTTCGTCATAAAATCAAAGGCTGTTTTTGGTGATAATTTCTTCTGCTAATTGCAGATAATTGGCTGCTCCTTTGCTGGTCGCATCATAGTTGATAATGCTTTCGCCAAAGCTGGGAGCTTCGCTGAGTTTCACATTTCGTTGAATAACCGATTTAAAAACCATATCGCTAAAGTGTTTTTGCACTTCTTCAGCCACTTGGTTTGATAAGCGGAGGCGGGAATCAAACATCGTGAGCAAAAGCCCTTCAATATCCAGCTCCGGATTGTGAATTTTCTGAACGCTTTTTATGGTGTTGAGGAGCTTTCCTAAACCTTCCAGAGCGAAATATTCACACTGAATCGGGATGATAACCGAATCGGCAGCCGTAAGGGCATTTAGCGTAAGCAAACCCAGTGATGGTGCACAATCTATCAGGATATAGTCATACTCGTTTTTGATTTCTTCAAGGGCTTGTTTGAGCATATACTCACGGTTCTCTTTATCGACAAGTTCGATTTCCACGGCAACCAGGTCAATATGGGCAGCAATGATATCCACATTGGGAGTATTGCTCTGCAAAATAGATTCTCTTACCGTAGCACTATGCTCCAAAACCTGATAGGTTCCTTTTTCGACCGCTTCGATATCAATACCCAACCCTGAACTGGCATTCGCCTGAGGGTCAGCATCTATAAGCAATACTTTTTTCTCTAAAACACCCAGAGAAGCGGCTAAATTAACCGAAGTGGTGGTTTTCCCGACTCCTCCTTTCTGATTGGCAACAGCTATTATTTTACCCATTTTATACTTAAAAAAATCAGCGGTAAAAATACAACTATTTATGGATTTTTAAAATTAAAGTTTTGGTAAATCGGGACGGGGGAAGATTTGAAAATTTAGTTTTTGAGGGTTAATCGGATGATTTATGGTTTTCTAATAATTAAACCAATGGCTAAATTGAGATCTTGTGGTTTACACGTAGAATATTCATATAGGTTAGTAATCGAATAATAGTTTTTTGTTTTCTTTAAAATTGAATTTGTCAGATAAGTGACTGATTTATAGTCTTTAGAGGATTGATTGGTCAAAAGAGGTCTTGCATAGGAGTTTTCTTCTATAAATTTTCCATCTTGGCTTATCCTTCCTATCATTTCGATACCAAAACAGATTCCTTCTGAAGGAAGTTGAATCATCTCGCCTGAAATATCTATAGTAATAACTTCTTTATCAGACATTATAAATTTTACAGGTTTGCTACTAAATATTTTTTGATCGGGTAATTCATTTTTGACAGTGTAAATGTTTATTCGGATTACAGCAGGTGCATTTTTATATAGTTTGTCAGTTTTATTGTGATGTTTTATTTTATCTAAGGGGAATTCAATAGTTTCAACATAACTATCAATAATGTCTTCATTTGTGGGGAATAAAACAATAATCTGCTCATTTTTAGGGTTTAAAGGAAGGCTTGTTCCGCATTTCCTCATAGTATGTCTAAGATAGCCAATTTTTTTTGGTGGATTTTTTTGGTTGGTTATGGCTACTTTATCAAGATGAAATGTTATTGGATTTAAGAAAATAGTATCTTTTAGAAGTTCTCTTTTAGAGACAAAATCATTGTATGTCTTGTCCTGCTATAGGTTGACTCTTTTTTTTGAGATTTATGATTCAAATTTAGCATAAAATTCTTAGTTTCATAATCGGAACATTGAAAACTTTTTTTAGGCCTTTTAAGGGGCCAAA
>JBAYSC010000094.1:0-8990 GCA_041676345.1 Flavobacteriaceae bacterium
AATTTCTTTTATCAATTATAATAAGAAATGTACCTCCTATATAATTCTCTTTCAAAGTTCCATTCACAACATAATGATTTTCAAAATCATTAATTTCGTATGGTTTTTGTCTTTCAATATTTTCTTTTCCGTAAATATCAAAAAGTATTGGTTCAATCACTTTGATTAAGGTTTCAGTATTATTTAAAACTTCAAAATCAGATTTTATAATATTATGTCCTTTATTTTCTGATAGAACTTCATCTAATTGATTTTTAGCATATTCTTTTCCAAGAAAATCTTTTTTCTCATCGAATTTTTGAGCACAAGAAAAGTTAGAAAAACAAAGAATAATAATTATAAGAACAAATACATTTCTATTTTTCATATTTAAAAGTCTTTTTTATTAAACAATCCTGTTCATCAATCCTTCTCCAAACTCCTTTAACTGCTCTTTTTTATCAGTTGGAATATCCATATTCTCTAATATATCAAAGGCTTTTTGGGTATATTCTTCAATGGCTTGTTTTGTTTTTTGGTCTGATTTCGAACTTCTGAAAATCGACTTAACCGATTCGATTTTATCGTGATTTTCTTTCAGAGCTATCGAATACAAATGCAATAGTTGTTCTTTTTCGTCTTTGTTTCCGTCTGAAATGGCTTTGAGATACAGATAGGTTTTTTTGTTTTCGATAATATCTCCTCCGATTTGCTTTCCGAACGTTTCCGAATTCCCAAAAGTATCCAGATAGTCGTCCTGCAACTGAAAGGCAATTCCTAAATTCAGCCCGAAATCATACACGTCCTGTTTGTTTTTTTCGGAAGTTTCGGCCACAATGGCTCCCATCTGAAAGGCAGCCCCGACCAAGACAGCCGTTTTGTATTCAATCATTTTCAGATACTCCTCAATGGTAACATCGTTACGGTTTTCAAAATCAATATCCCATTGTTGCCCTTCGCAAACTTCGAGAGCGGTTTTGCTGAAAAGTTTTGCCAACTGACTGAAAATTTCGGGTTCGTACTCCTCGAAATAACGATAAGCCAATATCAGCATCGCATCTCCTGATAAAATTCCCGTGTTGAGATTCCACTTTTCGTGAACGGTTTGCTTACCTCGTCTGAGCGGAGCTTTGTCCATAATATCATCGTGAATGAGCGAAAAATTATGAAAAACCTCCACAGCCATCGCAGCCGGAAGTGCTTTTTCTATGTTTTCACCAAAAACATCACAACCCATTAAGGTCAAGGTCGGACGTATCCTCTTCCCTCCCAAAGCCAAGATATATTCGATAGGCTTATATAAATTCTCGGGTTGTCTGTTTATTTTTTGGTTTTCGAGGTATGATGTAAATGTTTTTTGGTAGTTCATTGATAATGGTTAATGGTTAGCTGTTAATGGTTAATTGGTTGAATCGAAATTGTTGTTTTCTGTCATTTCGAGCGAAATGCAGTGAAATTGAGAAATCTCAAACAATAAAATAAAATTGCTTCGTCGTACCTCCTCGCAATGACAGATTCATTCTTTTGTTAGATTGACAAAAAAAAGAAATTAGATTACTCCTTTTTTCAGGCTTATTCATATCGTTTTGCTCTCACTTTTTCCACTTCCTGAGTAATTTCTTCAAGACTTGGCACTTGTTTGTGATTGGAACGCATTTTTTTCAAAATATCTGAAAATTCCTTTTTAGAATCTTCTTTTTTGAAAGAAATAAGCCCTAAATCGGCTAAGTTTTTCAGCAGATTTATCGCTTTCGGGTTTAAAACATCTATTTTAATGGTATCCATAACTCATTTATTTGACTCAAATATACAACTTTTAGACTACTAAAATTCAAATTCCCTTCCGTCATCTGCCAAAAAAACATTCGAAAAGATTTCTTCTGCTTCGGTTTTAAAAGGTTCTATACTGCCGTAACGGGTGGAATAATGCCCTAAAATCAGGTTTTTTGCATGGGCTAATTGAGCAATGGCAGCGGCTTGTTTGGCTGTGCAATGCATTGTCTTTTCGGTATATTGAGCATCTTTTTCCAGAAAAGTACTTTCGTGATACAGCACTTCGACCTCTTTGATAATCGGGATAACGGCTTCATTATATATAGTATCTGAACAAAAAGCATAACTTTTTGGAGATTCGGGATCAAAAGTAAGCTCAGCATTCGGGATAAGCTGCCCATTATCAAGAAGTATGTCTTTACCGTTTTTAATATTCTGATAGTAGCATTTGTCGATGTTGTAATGTTTAGCTTTTTCGATGTTGAGTTTTCGCTCTTTGGGTTTTTCCTGAAAAAGATAACCGTTGGTATAGACCCTGTGTTTTAGCGGAATGGTTCTGACAAGGACTTTGTCGTCTTCAAAAATCACTTCGCTCTCTTTGGAGGTCAATTCGTGAAAATACAGATTATAAGCCGTATAGGAACCCGAAAGGCGAAGTTGAGTCAGTATAAATTCCTTGATTCCGGAAGGCCCATAAATATGCAAATCGGTCTCTCTGCCCAGCATAGCGAAAGTAGAAATCACTCCGATAAGTCCGAAACAATGGTCTCCGTGAAGGTGTGAAATAAAAATATGATTGATTTTAGAAAATTTGATTTTCTTTTTTCTGAGTTGCACCTGAGTACCCTCTCCGCAATCTATCAAAAACAACCGATTGCTCAGCTCAAGAACCTGAGAAGTCGGGTTGCTCAATGTTCTGGGAGTAGCAGCATAACAGCCTAAAATGGTTACTTTCATAGTAGTGTTCGGTCTTCTTCGGGTGTTTTTTGGTTGTCGGTTGTCAG
Organism: Flavobacteriaceae bacterium; assembly: GCA_041676345.1. Lineage (GTDB taxonomy): Bacteria > Bacteroidota > Bacteroidia > Flavobacteriales > Flavobacteriaceae > Flavobacterium. The sequence continues at coordinate 2,757 of JBAYSC010000094.1, forward strand.
TTGTCGGTTATCGGTTATTGGTTATTGGTTATTGGTTATTGGTTAATAGTTATTGGTTATTGGTATAATCCTAAGTCGTAAAGTCGTAAAGTCGTATGTCTTATGTCCAAAATCTAAAATCCCAAATCCCGTTCTATTTCTTCCATTTCGATAATATCGTGGGCTTCCTGAAGTGTCGGGACTACCATAACTTTATCGGTAACTTCGTTAAAATCAAAGTCGGGAGCTACTACCAACACAAACGATTTTTTGTTTTTATGGTGTTTTGAAGCCAGTTTAGAAAATACAACAACCTCCGAAGAGCCTAAATTCTTTGAGGAAGAAACATCTATGACAAGATTGGTATCAGAAAAACTCCCGTACTGCTCTTCTATTTTCAGGACTAAGGTTTTGACATCGCCCTGAGTGTCTTTCACAATAGTGGTATTTCCTTGTTTTTTAACTTTCATTCGCCTTAATTTTTTGAGTCTGGCTAAGGTACGAAGTTTTTTGAACTGTACAAAAAGAGAAATTTAGCAGAAAAATGAGTTGTAAGCCTATAATTAACAGTAAAACATTCATTATATTTGAACTTTATTCACTTAAAAACCAACAAAACCAACCTCTATGAAACAACTTATATGTTTATTTATCGCTTTTATCTTAATGCAAAGTTGTACAGCCCCGGAAAACAATTCGGTTACTTATAAAGGAACTACCTATCTTCTGGAAAAAGATTCAGATCAAGAAAAATTAATTCAGGCTATCAGTGCCCTATTGCCGGAAAACGAATTCAACAATGGTTTACAGCATTTCTCCATTCGTAAAGGCATTGACGATGCTATAGAAGAAGAGTACACCTATCTTTTTTCCGAAAGTCAGAATAAATTATTTCGTATGGCCGTTATAGTGGAATATGACACAGACGAAAAGACATTTACCATTCCCGAGCAGCTATTTGTGATGTGTTATGGCACTACAGATGGCAATCCGGAACGATATAATGAGGAGTGGTTTTGCCATTCGCCTTACAAAAAAGGAGAAGATAATTTTAAAACCAAAAAAACAGTTACTCTCGTTATAGAAGAATAAAATCATTTAGAATTTTGTTGTATGCTTAGGAGTTTCTTATAACCAAAAAAACTATATTTGTAGCTTGTTTCAACTGTATGAGAACCGCTTTACTATTTTTTCTTTTTGTATTATGCTCCTTTTCGCTTGTCGCCCAGACCAAAGTAAGCGGTATTGTTGTTGACCAAGACAACCTGCCCCTGCCCTATGCTACTGTGGCTTTTAAGGGAAGCACCATCGGGATTGTAACCAACGAAGACGGAAAATTTTATTTGGAATCCAAAGACAGACATTCGATTCTGGTGGCTTCGTTTGTGGGTTATACGACCGAAGAAATCCACCTTACACAAACCGCCACTCTAAATCTGAGAATTGTTTTAAAAGGAGACAATCTGCTTGATGCGGTTCAGATATATGGCGGAAAAACTTCAAAGAAAAACAATCCGGCTATTGATATTCTCAGAAAAATCTGGGAGCGAAAACGCAAAAACGGACTTTATATGTTCGACCAATATGAAATGGAAAAATACGAAAAAATCGAATTTGACCTGAACAATATTGATAGTACGTTTACTCAGAAAAAACTCTTTAAAGGAATGGAGTTTATTTTTGAACAAGTTGACACTTCGAGTGTTACCGGAAAAACCTATCTCCCGATTTTCATCAACGAAGCCCTGAGCAAGGTTTATGGTGATAATACTCAGAACAAGAAAAAAGAAATTCTGACAGCCAACAAAAATTCCGGTTTCAACACCAATCAGCATATCTTGGCTTTTATCAAAGATTTGTATAACGAATATGACATTTATAGCAACTTCCTGACGATTTTTGACAAGAGTTTCCATAGCCCGATTTCCCGTTACGGAATAGATGTTTATAATTACGTTTTGGCCGACAGTGCCTATATTGACAACAAATGGTGCTATAATATTGTCTATTACCCAAGGCGAAAAGGCGAACTAACCTTCAAAGGCGATTTTTGGGTCAACGACTCTACTTTTGCCATCAAAAAAATCAAGATGGCGATTACCCAAAGTGCCAATATCAACTGGGTAAAAGACATTTATATCGAGCAGGAATTTGAGGTGCTGAACGATTCGGTTTTCTTGCTTTCGAGAGATCATTTTATGTCTGATTTTGCTTTTTCGAAAAAAGACGAATCAAAAGGAGTGTACGGAAAACGAACCACTTTATATCAGAATCACCTTTTTGACAGAGAAAAACCAAAGGATTTTTATAAGGAAGAAGTCAATTATTATGATGATTCGGTTTATCTGAGAGATGATGAATTTTGGGAGCAAAACCGCTTCGAATCGTTAAGCAGAGACGAAAAAGGCATTTATAAAATGCTCGACACTTTGCAAACCGTCAAGCGATTCCGACAAATGTATGATTTGGTTTCTATCCTGGGGAGCGGTTACATTCAATTCGGAAATTTTGATTACGGACCTATTTTTTCTTCCTTCGGATATAACGATGTGGAAGGTGTAAGGCTCAGAGCAGGTGGTCGAACCTATTTCGGGCAAAATGACCTTTGGAGGCTTGAAGGTTATACGGCTTATGGTTTTAAAGACAATCAAGTAAAATACGGAATTTCCGGAAAATGGATGGTGGACAAAAAGAACCGAATCATCATCAGTGGAGGAAACCGAAGAGATATTGAGCAAATCGGAGCCAGCCTTACGACTTCGAATGATGTTTTGGGTCGTAGCTTTGCTTCTTCAGCTCTTTTTGCATCAGGAGACAATGCAAAACTGACTTCTATCAACCTTTCGAATGTGATGTTTGAGATAGAACCCGTCAAGAACCTGACTTTTAAAACGGCTTTCAGCTACCGGACGCTAAAATCAGCTTCGGAGACTTTTAGTCTGAATTATTTTGATGATAGCGGAGCGATTCAACAGGAAGTTACGCAATCTGAAATCAATTTTATGGTCGATTTTACGCCTTACCGAAAAACCATCGGTTATGGAGTAGAACGTGGAGTCGTAGATGCCAACTATCCTCGGATTTATACCAGTTTCAGTCAAGGGCTGAAAGGCGTTTTGGATAGTGATTTCGAATACGAAAAAGTACAGTTTTATTACCGTCAACCTATTATGATTGGGCTTTTAGGAAGACTTTTCGTAACTACCGAAGTCGGAAAAACCTTCGGACAAGTGCCTCTGGGACTCATGAGTGTCATTCCCGGAAACCAATCGTATTTTGTGATTCCGACCAATTTCAATTTGCTAAATTATTACGAACTCATCACGGACGAATACGTAACCCTGCAACTTGAGCATCACTTCAACGGAAAAATCTTTTCGAGAATTCCGTGGTTCAGAGATTTGAATCTTCGGGAGATTGTAGGTGTAAAAGGAGTTATTGGTGACATTTCTGACCAAAACAGAGCTATCAATGCTTCGGGAATGGAATACCTTGCTCCTACCAAACCTTATTGGGAATACAACGTGGGAGTTGGAAACATCTTCAAAGTAATGCGACTTGATTTCTCCTGGAGAGGAAGCTACAGAAACGTTCCGGATGCTAATAATTTTGGGGTAAAAGTGGAGTTTGGGTTTTATTTTTGATGTATTTGATAAAAATTCACCAATAGTTATGGATTCAAAAATTGAGCAACTTATAGGAAAATTTATTATACATTTTGGAAGTATTGAAACTAATATAAGGCTCTGTATAATTTCCATCCCTATACTTAAGGATAAAAACAACTCTCCAAACCACTATCAATTAATAAGAGAAACACTAATCCTAAATGATACACTGAGATCGAATTTAGATGTTTTAAGTAAAATTGTTAGCATATTTGTAGAAAAGGATTTTCAAAAACAATGGCTTGAAATAATTAATAAAGTAAAAGAACTTTCTGAGGTCAGGAATCTTTTAGTTCACGGAAGTTTATACGAAGAACATGCTGAATTCTATAAAATCAAAAAACTCAAATTTGATAATCCGATTCATATCTCCCAAGAAGTATTAGAAGAAAAGGTGTCATTATTAAAAGATTTGGAGAATTTACTAGATGAATTTAATATTTTTTATTGTTCTGAAATGAGCGATGAATTTATTTATTCATATGACAAAACCATACCATATAAATTAATGGTAACCTCTACAGATATTCGATAAATTATCTGTTAATCCATTGTTAGTTTTTAGTCTTACGAAATTTGATTTTGTAACTTTACAGAAAAGTAATTTATACAGTCTATGATTCCGTATTCTTTTCTGGATTTAGCTCACGTATGTGAAGGAAGCACCATCCCTGAAACTTTCAAAAAATCAGTAAAAACAGCTCAACTGGCAGACCGTTTGGGTTTTACCCGATATTGGTTTGCAGAACATCACAATATGAAAAGTGTGGCAAGTTCTGCCACTTCGGTTTTGATTGGACATATTACCGAAAAAACGCAAAACATCAGAGTTGGTTCAGGTGGAATTATGCTTCCGAATCACTCTCCGCTTGTGATTGCGGAACATTTCGGGACGTTGGCTTCGCTCTACCCGAATCGTATTGATTTAGGCTTAGGAAGAGCTCCCGGAACCGACCAACTTACGGCTTTTGCTCTGAATCCGCACTTTTTTGAAAACTCAAGAAACTTTCCTCAAAACGTAAAACTCTTACAACAATACTTATCAGAAGAAAACAAAGATTCAAAAGTCAGAGCCTTTCCGGGTGAAGGTACCAACGTCCCGATTTGGATTTTAGGCTCCAGTACAGATTCGGCTCATTTGGCTTCTTCTTTGGGTTTGCCGTATGCTTTTGCTTCTCATTTTGCTCCGGCTCAAATGCAATTAGCTTTTGAAATCTACCGGGAACAATTTAATTCTGTGGACGGAAAAACTCCAACAACATTGGCTTGTGTAAACGTTATCATAGCAGACACTATTGCAGAAGCCAACCGATTAGCCACTTCGTTTTATCGTATGTTTTTGGGAATTATTCGCAACGAAAGAAACTATATGCAACCACCTGTTGACAGTATGGATGGCTTGTGGAATGTCAACGAAGAGGCACACATCCGTCAGATGACTTCGTGTTCGTTTATCGGAACCAAAGAAACCGTAAAAAGAGAACTCAGCCGATTTATCGAAAAATACGACATTGACGAAATCATGATTTCCGCTCCGATATATGATGTAGAGGCAAAACTTCATACACTTGAGAAATTTTCTGGACTTATGAATGCTGATTTATCTTTTAAAAACGAAAAGTAAATGAAGCTAAAACATATCTTGGAAGCAATCTGTATGAAGTGGTAGAATAACCAATATCATTAGCTCTATAAACAGTAAACTCATTTGTATTAAACAAGTTCTTAGCTTTCAATGAAAAAGAATATTTGTCTTGTTTGATTTTATAAACTGCTTCTAAATCCATAAAATAGTAGTTTGGATTTGTTTGAGATTTATTACTGAACTGATAATATTCTGATTGAATTTTAAAATCAAAATTGTCTGTTAGGTTGAAAAGCAAATCTAAAAAAGTGAAGTTATCAGCATACTTATATACATTTTCAGAAGTTACACGAGACAAGCTCCATTCTGTGCCTAAATGAAAATTAAACAAACTTTTAAAACTACTCCTCCATTCAAATACATAATCCTGATTTAGATAAATATTTTTTCGAAGCTCCGAATTATTTATCTGATTAAAATAAGTACTTTGCGTAAACCTTGCCCCTAATTTTATACTCCCTTTTAAGGGTCTGATTACCCAATGAGAATTAGCATATATATTATACCTATCTCCTCCTTTTAGCATAAATCTCTCTGATAAAGAGCTGTTTTGCTCTATTGTACTTCTGGAAGAAACCACATCATTTTGTTTGGAATAATCTATCCCTACTGAGATTTGATAGCGACTTAAAAAATGTCTGTTGGAGAATCTGATTCCTGTTGAGGTATTTACGGTTTGGTCAAAATCGCTTAATCCTTTAGAAAAACCTCTGGAAGAGGTTAGTATAAATGTTTCATTAACATTAGTCAATATCTGACTGATATTAGATTTGTTGTAATTATAATAGGCTGTTATACTACTATTTGTATTGATTTCATAGCCTACATTAAGATATGGGTTCATTAGTGTCCACTATAAACTTTAAAAAGTTATTTGAAATTATTGATAATTAGAAAATTAAACGTGATTTTAGGCGGTGACGATTTGAAATGAGTTTTGGT
>JBAYSC010000095.1:0-8956 GCA_041676345.1 Flavobacteriaceae bacterium
ACTGACAACTAATAACCATTAACTAATAACCACCTTAGAACGGATAATTAATCCCTATATTCAGCACAGATTCTTTGAGTCGGTATCCTTTAAACCAACGGTTGTCTTCTTCCCTGGCAGGATTATAGGTCTTGAAGCCCAGATCCAGACGGACAACCACAAAGCCCAGATTATATCGAAAACCGATTCCCGAACCGACAGCTATATTTTTAAGGGAGCTGAAATCTTTGAAAATATAATCTTCATCTTCGATATTATCGAGTACGTTCCAGATGTTTCCCGCATCGACAAACAAAGCTCCTCCGAGTTTCCCCAAAAACTTAAACCGATATTCGGCACTGGCTGCCAGTTTCATATTTGCCTCGTTAAAGTCATTGATTCCTCCGCTACGTCCGGGACCTAATGTATAGGCCTGCCAACCTCTGTTGTCGTTGGAACCCCCAGCGAAATAACTTCGTGAAAACGGAATATTATCTGAATTCCCATACGGAATCGCAATCCCTCCGAACACCCGGGTGGCAAAAACCTGATTGTTGCCCAAATCCCAATGTTTGATATATTCCGCTTCGGTTTTGATATATTGGGAGTAATCGACTTCCAGAATATCATACTTCCCGTTTTCGTTTTTTTCTCTTCCTCCCAAATCCGACAATAGCGATAACAAACCTCCTGCCGACTCGACTTTTACTCTGAAATTATAAAAATTGTTGTCGTATATCCCTGTTTTCGTACTTCGCAAATAGGTGATATTAGAAGCCAGAATCAGATTGTTTTCGGTGAGTCTTTTACGCCTTTCTTCGATGCTGTGTACGGTTTTATAGTCTTCGGAATTGGGAATAATAGTGGTTTGTCCGCTCAATACATCATCTATAAAAGCTGCTGTTCCGTCAACGGTTGTTAGATTTCCGTTTTCGTTCAGATAATCGGGGTTGGCTCCATATTCCTGAGCCAGGTTGTTCAGGCGGTTGTAGGAAGACCGATACACATTAAAATAATTCGGAGCATTGATATTTCGGACGTACTGAATATTGACCAAATCCAATCGCATATTCACCCTTCGGGCAGGATTCCACTTGTAGTTGATAATTCCCGTAAAATTTTCTTTATCCAAACCGATGTTTTCCTGTTTGAAAAACCCCAGACTGGCATCGGTAGCGGGAATCATGGTTTTAGAGATAATCCGTTCGGTTTTGAGCGGAAAAAGTATCCTCGGGACAATCAGTTTCAAATCGGCTCCGTATTCTGAAATATTAAAAAACACGTTGTCAGGGTTTGCCAAATCCTGAGACGAACCCACATTTCCACGCAAACCGAGTTGGAGAATTTCGGCACCTCTGAATACGTTCCGTATCGAATATGAAACATTACCTTCAATCCCGAAATCCTGAATGTTGGAATGGGTAAGGTCAATCGTAGATTCAAAGTGAAGTTTTGAAACCGAACTCAGGGTGATATTGGCAATAAGCGAATTTCCCGTAGGGTCTGATTTGTCTTCCACATATTGAATGGTCGGGTAATTGAAGATGTTCAGGTTGTTGAGCGAACGTCTGGTGAGCATATCCCTGATGTCGCTAAACCGTCCGCCTTTTCTGAGGAAAACCGCATCGGTCAGGGCTTTGGGTCTGTATCGCAATTTCCCCAAGCTATAAATATTAAAGCCCTGATAAGACGTACTGTCGATTTTCTGACTTTCTTCTTTGTCATACTGGTTGTTGGTAAAAATATTGATTTCGCTGATTTTATACAGGTTAAAAGGCTTCGTATAGACCTGGTCTCCCTCTCTGACCTGCTGGTTGCTGATGATGATTTCCACGTTTGCCTTGTGGTCTGTGCCGACCGTGTCAATTTTATAGTTGATGTAATTCTGCTGAAAATGATAGGCACCCCGATTTCTGAAATAGGTCGTAAGGCGGTCACGTTCTGCATCAAAGTCGATTTTGTTGTATGGTTTTCCCTTTTGGATAAACGAATGTTCTTTGGCAATGTTATAGAGCGAATCCAGAGCAGGAGTGGCTATTTTTGTCTTTACCGAATCAATCACATAAGCTTTTTTCTTTTCTATTTTGTAGGTAACCGTGGCTTTTTTGCCTTCCAGCGTGTCAATCTGGTAGGTTACTTTGGTGTTGAAATAACCCTGATTGAAATAGTAATTTTTCAACCTTTCGGATGATTTTTTGGTTTGTTCTTCCTGAACGATGACCGGAGCTTCCCCCACATTTTTCAGAAAACGGCTGTAACCCGAAACAATAAACGACTGCCCCAACCGCTCTACCTGCTTTTCAGAGAGCAGTGCAGAGAGGTTGCTATATCGGTTGGGTTTTCGCTCCAACCAAGCCTGATAGAGCGAATCGGTGTTTTCTTTTGCCAGATTATAGAGGTGTAATCGGAGTTTGAACCCCAACAACGCCTTGTTGGGTTCCTGATAGAGCTGAGCCAAAGCCCCTTCTTCTTTTACAGGAACTTCATCTACCAGTATGGTGTTTTTTTCGAGAAGATGTCGGTTTTCGGGAACTTTTTTTACTGCATCACAAGAGCTGATAAAAGTTCCTAATCCGATTATAAATGCTATTTTTGTAAAATAATTTTTCAACTGCTCAGAGAAATAAAGCCAAAATTACACTATTTATATGGTTAGTAAAAACCAAATCAAAAGAATAATCTCTTTACAGCAAAAAAAATACCGAAAAGAATCGGGTTTGTTTTTTGTGGAAGGAAGAAAAGTAATTCAGGAATTGCTGGATTCTGATTTTATATTGGAAGAACTCTTCGTAACCGAACCTCTATTTGGGCATATTCCTCAGCAAACTCTGATTTCGACAAGCGATTTAAAAAAGATTTCTGCCTTGACCAACCCCAACAATTGTCTGGCTGTTTTCCGTATGCCTGAGCCTAAAAAAATCAATGAGCAAGGAATTATTTTAGCTTTAGACAAAATCCGTGATCCGGGAAATCTGGGTACGATAATCCGCCTTTGTGATTGGTTTGGCATTACCGATTTGGTTTGCTCAGAAGATACGGTTGACCTTTATAACCCAAAGGTTTTACAAGCTACGATGGGGTCTATCACCCGGGTAAATGTTTCGTATGTGAATCTTTCTGCATTTTTAACTGAGACAAAACTCCCTGTTTTCGGGACGTTTATGGAAGGAAAAAACCTGTATAAATCACAACTTCCTCAAAAAGGCATCATCGTTTTGGGCAACGAAGCCAACGGAATTTCTGCTGAAATAGAGCAACTCATTACAGATAAAATCACCATTCCACGATTTGGCAACCCAACCGAAAGCCTGAATGTGGCTACAGCTACAGCTATAGTGCTGAGTGAATTTAGAAGAGGTTGAGGATTCGGGATTTGAAATTTGGGGCTTCGACAAGCTCAGCCTGACGTACCCCACTAATAACCATTAACCCAAATAACCGATTAACCGATTAACCAAACAACCATTAACCAATAACTAAACCCCTACCCAACTGTCAGTTGTGAAAACACAATCAGCACCACAGCCACCAGTGCCAGCACAATTCCGAAATAATTCATTTTATTGAGCTTTTCTTTGAAGAAGAATACTCCGATTAAACTACCAAGAATAATCACTCCCAGATTCATCGTAGCAAACACGGTTGACGGATTTTCAGAAAGTTCCTGGTGGGCTTTCAGATAAAAATAAATATTTCCGAAGTTGAGTAGTCCTAAAGCGGTTCCCCATAAAATATTACGGACTTGAAACACTTGTTTTTTTCGCAGTATCTGATAAAGATTTGTTGCCCAAGCCACTATCAAAGCCCCTGAAAACACTACCGCTAAAGAGGTCGTATAGGGCACAGCCGTGAAGGCAGCAATTTTTTTAAACAACACATCTATCACTCCGAAACCCAGCAAAACCAAAAGCGGATAATACCATTTTGAACTCTCTGTTGTGGTGGTTTCTGCTTTGTTAAGGGTGAAAAAGATGGCTACAAAAGCAACTATAAGTCCTGTAATTTTATAGTCGGAGAACGTTTCGCCAAACAGAAAATAAGATGCCAGAATCGGGATAAACAGCGATAAACGTTGAGCAATATCGGTTTTTACGATACCGACATATTTCAGCGAAAGTGCCTGAAACAAAAACACCAACGGAAGCAGCACCCAAAGGCTCGAAAGCACTGCCATAGGAAAATCATTTACAGATAAATGCTGCCAATCGGGGGTGAAAATCAGCTGTGTGAGCAGCAGGGCAACCACATAATTCCATGCGATGAGCTGCATCAGAATCACTCTGTGGTTTTTGGCTATTTTGAGCAAAACCCCTACGCTTACACTACAGATAAGGCTAAAGATTATAGATAACATTTTTTATTGTATAGTGTAAAAATGTATAGTGTAAAAATTGTATAATGTATATTGTTTTACACGACAAAACATTCATCAACAACAGTAATTTGATAATTGTATGACCTCAGAGAGGTCAAATATTTATAGAACATTGATATTCTAAACATACGACCCCGGCTGGGGTCGAACAATCAAATCCTAAATTATTGCTATAAACATCTGAATCCTCCGGATTCTTCAAAATATAAAAACAATCATTTGAAAATGAAATATTTATATTTTTTGTTGTGTACTAAAGTATATCGTGCGTTTTTACAATATACATTATACAGCCCTACACTATACAATATTATCCGATTCTTCCGTCTTTGATTACATCAATACTTTCCGGGTTTAAAAGTGTAGAAGTATCTCCGAAATTCGAGAAATCGCCTTCTGCAATTTTCCTCAGAATACGCCTCATAATTTTACCCGAACGGGTTTTCGGAAGTCCTGCCACAAACTGGATTTTATCTAATTTGGCAATCGGACCGATGTGTGTGGCTATGTGCTGGTTAATCTCGTTTCTCAGGTTGGTCTGGTCACGGGTTTTTCCGGTTTGTTTTAGCGTAATGAATCCGTAAAGGGCATTTCCTTTGATATCGTGAGGGAAGCCTACGATTGCCGATTCTGCCACAGCCGGATGTTCGTTAATGGCATCTTCGATAGGAGCAGTCCCCAGGTTATGTCCCGAAACAATCACCACATCATCCACTCTTCCGGTAATTCTGTAATAGCCTACTTCGTCTCTCAAAGCTCCGTCTCCGGTAAAATATTTTCCCGGAAAAGCCTTGAAATAGGTGTCGATATAGCGTTGGTGGTCGCCCCAAATGGTGCGGGCAATTCCCGGCCAAGGGAATTTAATACAAAGGCTACCCACTTCCTGATTATCTTCGATTTCGTTGCGTTTGTCATCCATCAAAACGGCCTGAACACCCGGTAGCGGAAGCGTGGCATAGGTAGGTTTGGTAGGGGTAACAAACGGAAGCGGAGCAATCATAATGCCTCCGGTTTCGGTTTGCCACCAGGTGTCGGTTATCGGGCAACGTTTGTCTCCGACATGGTTGTTGTACCAATGCCAGGCTTCTTCGTTGATAGGCTCTCCAACCGAACCGATAACTTTTAGTGACGATAAATCGTGTTGAGTAACCCAATCGGTGCTTTCTTTGGCAAGCGAACGAATCGCTGTGGGAGCCGTATAAAACTGGGTTACTTTGTGTTTTTCGATAACTTCCCAAAACCGTCCGAAATCGGGATAAGACGGAATTCCCTCAAACAAAACCGTGGTCGCTCCGTTAAGCAAAGGTCCATACACAATATAGGAATGTCCGGTTATCCAACCGATGTCTGCCGTACACCAGAAAATATCTTGTTCTTCATAGGCAAATACGTTTTTGAAGGTATAGGCGGTGAAAACCATATAGCCGGCTGTGGTGTGCACCATTCCCTTTGGTCTTCCGGTCGAGCCGGAAGTATAAAGCACAAACAAAGGGTCTTCTGCATCCATAAGCTGGGCAACGTTGTTGGCAGGAGCTGCTTCGAGTAGCGGAGCAATCCATTGATCTCTGCCTTCTTTCATTGTGATTTCGCTGTGGGTTCGCTTTACGACCAAAACCGTTTCCACATCGGGTGTTTTCTCCAATGCTTCGTCAACAATGCCTTTCAGGTCGATGGTTTTGTTGCCTCTATAACCTCCGTCTGCCGTAATCACGAGTTTCGCCTGACAGTCGTTGATTCTGGAGGTGAGGGCAGTAGCCGAAAATCCTGCAAAAATAACCGAATGCACTGCTCCGATTCGGGCACAAGCCAAGATGGCGATAGCCAGTTCGGGTATCATCGGGAGGTAAATGCAGACCCTGTCGCCTTTTTGCACTCCTTGTTCCAGAAGTACGTTTGCCATTTTGCAGACTCTTTCATACAACTGGTTGTAGGTGATATGCTCAGCAGGTTCTTCGGGGTTGTTGGGTTCAAAAATAAAAGCCGTTTTGTTGCCTCTTTTTTGCAGGTGGCGGTCGATACAGTTTTTGGTGATGTTGAGTTTGGCATTGACAAACCACTTGATGTCTGCTTTTTCCATATCATACTCCACCACTTTATCCCATCGCTGATACCAGGTGAAGTTTTCGTCAGCTATTTTGTCCCAGAATTTTCGGGGTTCTCTGACCGATTTTTTATAATGTTTGAAATACTGCTCCAGATTCGGAATTTTATAGTAGCTCATAAAAGGAAAGTTTTTGTTTGCGTAAAATTATTACATTTTTCTATCGAAACAAAAACATAGCGGGTTTTTTGTTTTAGGGGTCAAAATTCCCGTTTCCAGTAGCAATCCTCCGACAGTTATTTGATCTCCCCAAAATCAGGGTTTAGGACTTGATATTTCGACAAGCTCCGACTGACACACTAAACTAAACACGGAGACTGAAACCTGTGACTGAACACTGAACACTAAATCCCCATTTCTATCTGAAAGCGGATATACCAGTTGTTTTGGGAGCTTCCGTCAAGGTAACTAAATTCGTCAAAAGTAACTTCTGCCTGCATTTTAAAGGCGTGTTCCCAGATATATTTGGTAATACCAAAGCTGTATTGGTTTCTGTCGGGAGCCAGTGCCTCGATATCTTTGTGCATTTTTTGGTAAGAATATCGTCCTAACAGTTCAAAATTATTGGGGAAGAGGTAGCTCAACTGATAGTCCATTCCGTTTCCTACATAGGCAAAAGCTATATCGGTAGCATCATCAGGATTTAGGGTAATCGGGTCGTTGGTTGCCCTGCTCATATAGGCAGACTGAAATGCCCAACCGTTGTATTTGATCATAGCATCTAAAAAAACAGAGGTTAAATCCCGTTTTTCAAAAAGCCTGTCTCCCAGCTGCCCTTGGGTTTTAGAGGCTTTATTATTGTAGGAATAAGCAGCCGAAAGCATCAATTTGGGTTTGGTTTCCCGGGCAATATCACCTTCAAAAAAGCTACCGTTGTTTTTGAAAGGTCCAAGCGGAAATAATTCTACTTTACCCGTATATGCCAAGCCCGTATCAGAATTTTGTGTGTCGTTACGACCTTCTCCGGTAGTGATGGCTGCTTTGAGGTTATAGGAAAACTTATCTTTAAATTCGTTCAGGTTATGAGCCTGAAAACCAAAATCCCGGTCGATCGTAAAATCAGCATTGTTGATGGAACGGTCTGTAAACTGTAAAGCTCCTGAGGAGTTCATCCGCTGACGGTTTCCCGGAAGTTTGGTTTGCCCGAAACTGAATGTCCAGCTGTCATTGGGCTGATAAAAAATCACCGCATCTCTGATGATTTGCATATTTTCGCCTTCTTCTATAGAGCCGCCTGTGTCTCCGGGAGCAAACGAAAGCTGAATGGCATACATAAACTCCGGACTCCCCACATAACCATCAAAACGCAACCGCAACCTGCGGATTTCGGCAGAAATACGGTCTTCTTCACGATCTTCTTCATGCAAATAAGTAGCTCTGTTTTGCATTCTGAAACGAATGTTTAGTTGGAAAATACTGTCGGGAGAGGTGAGCCCAAGACCTTTTCCAAAATTATAATAGGGCAAAACCGACATACGCAAGTCTTTGTCGGGGTCAACCGTATTTTCTTTTTGGGCAAAAACGGCAAAGCTCCCTATACAAAAAAACACTAAGAGAAGTTTCTTCATGGTTATGGAATTGTAAATTTTGGGTGCAAAGGTACAAAACAAACCCGACTGAAAAATAAGCTTTTCGGTCGGGTTGTGTTATGTTATTGTAAATTCAGGGTTAAGCTATAGGTGCTCCTGCCATGATTTCTTCGTTGGCAAATTCCTCAAATTTAGCAAAATTGTTTCGGAACGATTGAGCCAATTCTTTCGCCTTAGCGTCATAGGCGGCTTTGTCTGCCCAGGTGTTTCTCGGGTTCAGCACTTCTTCGGGAACGTTAGGGCACGATTGAGGCACAGCCAAACCGAAGATTTCGTGGTTTACAAATTCCACATCGCTTAACTCTCCGTTAAGAGCAGCCGTAATCATCGCACGGGTAAACTTGAGTTTCATACGGCTTCCGGTTCCGTAAGGACCACCTGTCCAGCCTGTATTCACTAACCATACGTTCACTCCGCTTTCTTTCATTTTCTGGCTGAGCATTTCAGCATATTGGGTTGGGTGAAGTGGCATAAACGGAGCTCCGAAACAAGCTGAGAAGTTCGGTTGAGGCTCTGTAACTCCCGCTTCGGTTCCGGCTACTTTTGCCGTATAACCCGAAATGAAGTGATAAGCAGCCTGACCCGGAGTAAGTTTCGAGATTGGAGGCAATACTCCAAAAGCATCGGCAGTTAAAAAGAAAATATTCTTAGGATTTTTCCCGATAGAGTTGGGCTGAATGTTGTTGATATAATCAATCGGATAACTTACTCTTGTATTCGGAGTGATGGAATCGTTTTCGAAATCCACCTCGTTGGTTCCCGGTTTAAAGATTACGTTTTCGAGCAAAGCTCCTTTTTTAATGGCTCTGAAAATGTCGGGTTCGTGCTCTTCGGTAAGGTTAATTACTTTGGCATAACAACCTCCTTCGAAGTTGAAAACGGTGTTTTCGCTTGTCCAGCCGTGTTCGTCAT
>JBAYSC010000096.1:0-8923 GCA_041676345.1 Flavobacteriaceae bacterium
AAGAGACTGTTTTGGGAAATTCATTTTTCATATGTTTTTGAACATAGAAAATATAGAAGTGTTTAAAACAACGGAATCCACTTAAATGAAACAAGAGATAAATGGTTATAACTTCAGAAGTAGTCATTGTTGGTGGGCGTTTGGATTTTTTTCCAATAAGAAAACCTTGAGTGGTTTGATGAAAATTGCTACAAAATTCATCCACAATACAAAAAATATCCGTAATTTTATCAAAATTAATCATAGAAATAGCTGTTAAATATTTGGTATTCAGAACATTAAATATACAGCTATTTCTTGTTTTATCCTATCTTTTTATAAAAAAATATTAATCGAATTCAGGTTTTTAGATAGAATTGACTCTTTTTTGAACATGTTTTTTAAAACTGCCATATCATCACTTACTTTTTTGTCTAATATTTTTGCATAGTGCTGGGTTGTTTTCAAGTTTTTATGACCGAGCATTTTGCTTACTGATTCAATAGGAACTCCATTAGAAAGTGTAATAGAAGTAGCGAAAGTGTGTCGGGCAAGGTGGAAAGTGAGATTCTTGTCAATTTCGCATATATCGGCTATTTCTTTTAAATATCCGTTCATTTTCTGATTACTCAAAACCGGTAATAACTTATCCTCATTAATACATTGCGGATGTTCCTTATATTTCTGAATAATTTCTTCTGCAATAGGGAGTAGGGGAATCCGGGAAGCGGTTTCCGTTTTCTGACGATGGGTAAAAATCCATTTTCCACCGTCAATACCGATATTAATTCTTGATTTGGTTAGGTTCTTTACATCAATATAAGCCAGTCCCGTAAAACAACTGAAAACAAAAATGTCTTTTACCAGATTCAATCTTTCGGTTTTGAATTGTTTTGTGTAAATAGTTATGACTTCTTCTTGGGAAAGGAACTCTCTTTCTACTTCACGAACTTTCGGTTTATAATTTACAAACGGGTCTCTGTCTAACCAACCATTGGCAATACACAACCTGATAATCTTTTTGAAATTCTTGAGGTATTTTACCGTTGTGTTGTTATTACATTTTCGGACACTTCGTAAATAAAACTCATAATCCATTATAAAAGCGTGGTTGATTTCCTTAATGTCAATATCTGATATGGAGTATTTCCATTTCATAAAATCTACCGTATGCTTTAATGAGGTTTTGTAACGTTCCAATGTTCCGTAAGCGTATTCCTGACCTAAAAGACTTTCAACTTTGTTGTTGTGGTCTTCGAATATTGGAACTAACATCCGGTTCTTTTTATCTGTTCCAAGCAGTTTAGATTTTAAACTTTCCGATGTTGTCGTAGTCCGGTCTTTGAGCATTATATGATGGGTATCATATACCTGTTGCTCTAAAGTTTTGAGATAAGCATTGAGCAGTTTTATCTCTTCGGATGTACCAATTGCTTTCTGCATCTTTGAATCCCACTTATCAGGAGCAATGTATCTTTTTGAAGCAATCTCTTTGGCTTTGCCGTCTATCGTAATCCGTAAATAAATCGGTGCAGTTCCGTTGGCTTTGATTTTATTCTTTTTTACAAAGAATAATAAATTGAATGTTTTGTTCATAATGTGGTGACTTTAAGTGTTAATAAATATACTTATCGTTACCACTTTTTACAAGATGTACAAACGCTAAACGCCTTATTATACAGGTGTTTATGCGATTTTCAGTGACCTATTTCCTAATTTTAACAATAGGTCACTAAACAGGTCACTGAAATAACACGATTTAGTGACCTATTTTGAATATTCCTAAAAACAAAAAACGCTGTAAACATTGAGTTTTACAGCGTTTTAGCTTTTTTTGGTTTTCACCGAGCGGAGAAAGAGGGATTCGAACCCCCGGAGGCTCTCACCTCAACAGTTTTCAAGACTGCCGCAATCGACCACTCTGCCATTTCTCCAGTAAGGCTATATAGTTTCCTGTTTAGCGAGTGCAAATATAGTGTGTTTTTTTATTTTTGCAAATAATTTTTTCAATTGTTTTTCGTTTTATTTATTTATCGGATATTTGCCTTTGAAAATCAAAATTATGGACACAACAAAATTTTTAGAATTAGCTGCCTATACGATTCCTGCTTTGGTTGTAGGGGTCGTTGCCTATTACTTTTTTAACCTCCACATCAAAAACGAAGAAAATCGAAGACGGTTTTTGCTTCACAAAGACATTCAGAAAGACACTCTTCCTTTGCGTTTGCAGGCCTATGAGCGAATGGCTTTGTTTTTAGAACGCATTGAGCCTTCAAAACTACTGATTCGGGTGGCTCCCGCCTCTTCCGATAAATTTGATTATGAAGCACTGTTGATTTATCATATCGAATCTGAATTTGAACACAATCTCACCCAGCAGATTTATATTTCAGACAAGTGCTGGAATATTATCAACACCGCCAAAAACACTTTAATACAAACCATCAGAAAGGCCAATATGAGCGAAAAAGTCGATTCGGCCGATAAACTCAGGGAAATTATTCTCACCGATTTGTTGGACAAACAATCTCCGGGCAGTGTGGCTTTGGCTTTTGTAAAAAGCGAAGTTTCTGATATTTTAGGATAGTTATTAAGTGGTCAGATTTTTAGTGGTCAGCTTAACACCGACTACTAAAACCTAACCACTGAATTACTAACTGAAATTAACGGTTTTTCTTGACACTTCCTGCGGAGGAAGTTTCTTTTTCGATAGTTTTTGGTTCGTTGTAATAATAAACCGAAGAAGCACTCGAAGCCTTCGCTTTAAGCGAAAGTATCGGATGGGTTTTTATGGTAGAACTGCTTGATGAAGCAGCCGTCACGTGATTGACAAGCAGCTCTTTAGCGTCTATAGTTGCTGTTGACGAAGTGCTGGCATTGAGTTCCAAAGCTTTTCCTTTGAGCTCTATATCAGAGCTGCTCGATGCTTCTGCACTGATGACATCTGCTTCTATATAGGCTTCAAAATCGGCTGTGGAAGTAGTTTTCGCTTTGATATTTACGGCATAGATTTCCTTCACCTTTATTTCGGAAGAGCTGGTGGCTTCGATATCTATATTTTTTGCCCGTACTTTGTCGAGTTTGATATCGGCCGTACTGCTGGTTTTCAAGGTAAGTTCGTCTGAGATAATCGTTCCTTTGGCTTCGATTTCGGAAGACGAAGAAGCTTTTAACTCACTTATTTCGGGAGTTTTTACATAAATTTTTGCTTCTTTGTAGTTGGCAACCGAAACGTTGTCAAAATAGATTTTCAGGGTGTTTCCTTCCACTTCGGTAACGATGTATTCCAGCAGGTTGTCATCTGCTTTAACCGAAATTTCATAGGTTGGAGCCTGTTCCAATTCTACATCTAAAGAACTGGAAACCTGAATCTTATCAAAATTACCTGTTACCTCTCTTTTTTGAGTAATAACAGTTCCGCTTCCTGAAACGGAGTCAATCCCCCTAAATTCATAGGTTTTTACACAACTCGAAAACAGCATAGCCGTTAACAGAGCTAAAAAGAATTTTGAAAAACGTAAGACAAATTGTATCATGATTATTAGTTATTGGTTATTAGTTATTAGTTATTAGTTATTGGTTATTGGTTATTGGTTATTGGTTATTGGTTGTCAGTTGTCGGTTGTCGGTTGTTCTCGATACACTTAGTTTCGCTACTTGAACTGACGTGCTGCGACTGAACACTATTTACTGATAACTCCTTCATCTGAAATTTTCAGGTGATTTTTGTCGGGAATATCAGTGTTGGTTGGAGTAGTGTCGGGTTGAATTTCTTCCGGTTGGGTTGGTCTGCAATCCAGGCATTTATAAGAATTCCCTTCCAAGACATAAAAATGCCCGGCCTCCAGATACCCTTGGTTTCTGAGTTGATTGCTTTCAAAAGCATACCAACGTGTGGAATTTTCGTCAATATGAAAAACTGTTTTTTCAGGAATATAAATATTGATTTTCACGTTCTGATTTCGATATTTATCTTTAATTTCAGCGGTCAAATAATCATCAAAAAACAACTGATTTCCCTCTATTTCAAAGTTATACTTGATCTGCTCGGCTCTTTTTTTGGCATTCAGCAAAGAGTTTCCTTTGGAGTATTTTTCGACAATCACATAGGGTTGTGCTTCTTTAGTTTTGTGAATATACGTACGGGTTTCACTCGAATAAATAACCTCCTTATCGTTTTCGTCCAGAATCAAAAAGAACCCTCCGTGATTATTTCGGTAATTTTTGTGAGAACGTTGTTTGATAAACAAAGTGTCGTTGGGCTGAAGCTGGAAATATTCGGTTTGAGAGGCTTTTTCGTCATAAGTGAATTCGGTAGCTTGTCTGAAGCCGATAACGGTCAGTGCAATCACGGCTATAATCCAAAGTCCCCAAAGGGTATAGTTGGTTATTTTTCCTGTAGGATTTGAATTGGAAATCAATATTCGGAATCCTACAAACATCAAGGCAATCAACGGAATTCCGAATGCCAGTAGCAGCAAAATACTCACTACCCAAAGCGGTATATCAGAATAGTTAAATACGCTTAATATATTAGATGCCTGGAATCCGAAAAGTTTCCCTGAGCCAAAACTGAACACAAAAATAATCAGTGAAATCAAGGCGGCAATCGCTCCGAGAATCACAAAAAACCCGATAATTTTTCCGATAATCTTAAACAGATACGTAAAAAAACGTTCGATAGCATTTCCTAAGTTAGAAGCTCCTCTTTCAACCTTTCTTTCGATGTTTTTATAATCGATATCGTTTACTTTTTGTGAAAGGTTGTCAAATTCTTCCTTTACTTTTTTTTCGATATTTGAAATGTTGATGGGCTGTCCTTTCATTTCTAATTTTTCGGAAGTTGTTTTTGCCTCAGGCATTACTATCCAAAGGATAATATAGAGTAAAAATCCGGTTCCGTAGAAGATGAAAAGAAGGGCGAAAATGATTCTGAGCCATACTTTATCAATCCCGAAATAATGTCCTAAACCTGCTAAAACACCTCCTAAAATACCGCCTTCTGTGTCTCGGTATAACTTTTTGGATGTCTTTTGAGTGCTTGTAAAAGACGGTCTTTCCGGGGCATCATCATCGATTCGGTAATCTTCGGGTTCTCCCATTATCTCGATTACTTCGTCTAAATCTTTTATAGAAATCACCTGTCGGTCTGATTTTAGCTTCTGTGAAAAAAGCTCCGCAATTCTGATTTCGATATCTTTCATGATTTCGTCTTTTCCGTCAGAATCCGAAAGGTATTTTTTTATAGCCTCAAAATAGCGGGAAAGCTTCTGATAGGCCTCTTCGTCTATGTGGAAAAATGTTCCTCCTAAGTTGATGTTTACGGTTTTATTCATTGTTTTGAGAGTTTGAGTTGGTAATAATGGTTACTGCTTGTGAGAGTTCATTCCAGGTTTCGGCCAAACCTTCTAAGAAAGTTTTTCCGTCTTGGGTCAGCTCATAATATTTTCGGGGCGGTCCGCTTGTGGATTCTTCCCAGCGATAATTGAGCAATCCGTCATTTTTGAGCCGGGTCAGCAAAGGATAAATCGTTCCTTCAACCACCAACAGCTTAGCGTCTTTGAGCGTATCGAGAATCTCAGAAGTATAAGCCTCTTTCTGTTTCAGAACAGATAAGATGCAGAACTCCAGAACTCCCTTCCGCATTTGTGCTCTTGTGTTTTCGATGTTCATTTTTTGTTTAAGGTTTTGCGGTTAAAACATTCTTTTTCTAAAATCAACCAATGTCAGTACGATAAGATTGGTGATAAACGTACACAACATAATGATTGTTGGAGCTTGATATAAAACTCCGCTGTCCTGACTTAGAACAATCTGATTATAAACCGATTTGTCTGTAGCGATGTAAAGACATACAAAGTTAAAAATAATCAGTACCAGAATAAATAATTTTTTGAGTGCCATCTTTTTAAAGTTTAAATGAATATTAGATTAAGGGTTCGTTTTTGTTTTTGATTTGATGCTTATAATACTTTACGATGCAAATATATGGCTAAAGGCAAATACTATGCAATACAAAGTACTGTATTTTAACTTTAATTTAACAAATAGATGTGGTTATAAAATATGTAAAAAACTATGAAGCCCTTTTCAGGTAAGGGATTGAACGTTTTTTTATACAGCAGTAGAAAAAAGTCGTACCTTAGCCAAAAAACTACAGAAAATGAAATTTACTCCTTCAAAACTCAATACGTTTTTGTTTTTTAAGCTTCCGTCTGCTTATATAAGCGGAGTTCGGGTAAAGAAAATAACTGAACAATCATGTGAAGTAACGGTCAGACACAGATGGATTAACCAAAATCCGTTCAGGTCGATGTATTTTGCCGTTCAGGCGATGGCAGCCGAGCTCACAACCGGAGCTTTGGTGATGTATCAGATACAGAAAAGTAAAAAGAAAATATCAATGTTGGTTTTCTCCAACAAAAGCAGTTTTACCAAAAAAGCAACCGGAAAAATCACTTTTAGTTGCTCAGAAGGACACAAAATCACAGAAGCCATCAACAAAGCCATCGAAACAAAAGAAGGACAAACCTGCTGGATGAAGTCTGTTGGAATAAACGAAAAAGGCGAACAAGTAGCTGTATTCGAATTTGAATGGACGGTGAAGGTGAAGTAGTGATCAGTTTTCAGTTTTTAGTGGTCAGTCCCAATAATTGATGGAAACTGCCTACGGAACACTAACCTCAGCAGTCTCCAGCATAAAATAATGCAAATCGGTATTTTTGATAAACGGTTTTAGTTTTTCACTTCCTGGGCCAAACATCGCCAATTCCACATAATCAGCAGAGTGATCCATACTTATCCAACCTACCGAATTGGTTTTTGACTGAATTTCCGAAAAGGTTTTAAACGGAAGTTTCCGATAATTATACAATCCGCTTTCCGGTTTTTCGAGGTCAGAATAATAGTTTAAAATTCGTTTGGCATCCTCACTCGAAAGCGTGTTACCATTGGCATATTCCACCAATTCGATAACATCTTTTTCGGTATTTGAAGGCGAAATTTTGTTTAAAATCCATTCGTTGGTTTGTGTGTATCTCTGAACCGAATCAAAATTATCATTAGCATTTTTGCCATAGATAATCCCCGGATTGGCATTTCCGTGGTCGGTTGTGATGATAACCAGAGTTTCTTTGTCTTTTTCAGCGAAATCCATCACAGTTTTGATGGTTTCGTCAAAGGCAATTTGTTCGTGAATAAGTCCGCCCAAATCGTTAGCGTGAGCAGCCCAATCTACTTTTCCTGCTTCGATTTGAAGAACAAATCCGTTTTTGCTTTGGCTCAAAACTTCGATAGCTTTTGCACTCATTTCAGCCAAAGTCGGAATCTGGTTTTCTGTTATTTTGTCAGAAGCTCTGTCGATAGAATAAGGAAGGGCATCGTCTGCAAAAATGCCCAAAACAGGAGCATTAGGATTGATGCTTTTCAGCTCTGCTTTTGATTTGGCAATTTGATAACCTTTTTTTTGAAATTCGGCATACAAATCTTTTTTGTCTTCACGAATGTTTGCGTCAAAATTGTTATTTCCCCCTCCCAGCAACACATCAAAACCTCTTTCTAAATATTGCTGAGCAATGTCATCCTGAGCATTTCGCCTTTTGGAATTGGCACAAAAACCTGCAGGAGTAGCGTGTGTGATGGCGACCGTAGTAACACAACCTGCTTTTTTTCCTGCTTTTTTGAATTTAACCCAAATCGGAGTGTATGCTACTCCGTTTACTCCGATATTTAGCGAACCGTTGCTTACTCTGTGCCCGCCTCCCCAAGACGAACTTGCAGCTGCCGAATCGGTAACGATAGAACTGGCAGAAGCCATATCCATAAGTGCTCTCGAAACTTTATTTTCTTGATATAAACTCATCCAATTCGATGGTTTTCCGAACTTTCGGTTTAAGAAAATATCGGTCATCGAAAGTGTTCCTGAGCTCATTCCGTCAGAGACCATTACGATGATGTTCTTTGGAGTTTTGTTGGAATAAGTCGGAATATCAAACGGCTGTGCAATTCCGTTTAACGGATATAAAAGTCCTGTTCCAAGTGCTGCAACCGAACCTGTTTTAAAGAATTTTCTTCTGTCCATTTCTTGTTTTTTTACTGTCTCTAAAGTTGGAAGCGTAAATATAAGGAAGAAATTTTTTACGGCAGGTTACGGGTTTGTTATTTCTTCTCTTCTTTTATTTCTCCTCCTCCTTTTTTTCCTCTTTTAATAAAACATATTTGATTTTGATGTTTTCTTCGGTAGTGGTGTGGGTATGCGGATCTGAAACAAAGTTTCCTTTTTCATCAAAATGCTTCATAAACGGGTCCTGATAGGGATTGAAGTCGGGTTTTTCCCAGTCGTATTTATAGGTTTTTTTGTATTCTTCTGGTGTTTCCGTCAGCAAAGCCAGCAGAACCCCTGCCAGAAATCCGCCTAAGTGTCCTTCCCAGCTCATTCCTTCTTTCATATCCGGGAAAATGTACCAAATCATACTTCCGTAAAGGAAAACGACTATAAACGAAAGGGCAGAAAGCTGATAGTTTTTGGTGAAAATTCCCTTAAAAAAAATAAAACTCACCAAAGCATAAATCAGTCCGCTTGCCCCAATGTGATAGGACGGGCGACCGATTACCCAGGTAAACAAACCCGAAAAAAGTATAGCGAAAAACACCACCCAAAGCGTTTGTTTTTTATAGAAATACTGCATCATCAAAAGCAGCACAAACAGCGGAATCGAATTGTTGTATAAATGCTCCAGATTCCCGTGAATAAAAGGACTGAGCAGCACTCCGAACAAACTCGAAACATCTCTTGGATAAACCCCGAAACGGGCAAAGTCAAGCCCTGTTTTCAGCTCCAGCCAAAACACAAACCAGATGATAAAAATGGCTATAAAAGGAAGACGGAATATTTTATATTGTTTAAAGTTCAATTTTTTTGTTTAAGGTTTAAAGTTCAAAGTTG
>JBAYSC010000097.1:0-8907 GCA_041676345.1 Flavobacteriaceae bacterium
ATTCGGTTTTTCACGAACTTAACCAAAACTCATTTCAAATCGTCACCGCCTAAAATCACGTTTAATTTTCTAATTATCAATAATTTCAAATAACTTTTTAAAGTTTATAGTGGACACTAATGAGTTTATTGTTTTATTAGGTTAATGGTTAATCCAACTCCAACAGAATTTTGAACACTGTTGGAGTTGGAAAACACTGTTATTTAATTACCAGTTTTTTTACTACATTACCTTCATAACCCATTAACTCAACCAAATACAAACCACTTGTAAAGCCTGTCGTGTCAATCGTTAGAGATGCTCCAACAGCTTTTGTGCTGTAAATGAGTTTACCTGTGAGGTCTGTAATTTTTATAGCAGTATTTTCAGCAAGATTGGTAAGGGTTACACTTTGGCTGGCAGGATTCGGATACATTTCTACTTGATTAAAAACAGAAGTTTCAACACCTGCCGTAGGGTCGAATTTCATTACGGTAGTCTTTGCAGAATATTCATCGTCTGAATAACCACTGTACAACACTCCGTTATTACCAATTGAGAAAGAAAGCGAAATAGCCATTCCTTCTGAAAAACCTGTTGAGGGACCTACAGGTTGCCAGATTCCATTTACAAATTTCTTAACGGCAGCTTTATATCCCGTAGCTTGTTCTCTATAGCAGATAAATAAATTGTCACTGCTATCAAAAGCAATGGTTATGTCGCCTAAATAACTACCTGTAAACCCTGATTCACCAACAAATTCCCAGTTGTTATTCACGCATCTCTGTACTGTCGCCTTGTTTTGGTTTGTTTGGTCTGAATACGCTATATAAGGGATATTATTGCTGTCAAAAGACAGGGAAAGATCTTCTGTTCCTCCTGAAGAAAATCCTGGTTGTCCCACGAACTGCCAGCTGCCGTTTTCAAATTTCATTACGGTAGCTTTATTGTTGTTTTCTCCATCTCTGAAAGCCACATAAGGGATGTTGTTATTATTAAAAGTAAAGATACTGCCTATAGTGGCTGAAGCTATGCTTCCTACTGTTTCCCAAACATTATTTTCAAACTTTAGTAAAACAAATTCGCCCTGTATAGACCTATATGATAAGTAAGGAATATTATTACTGTCAAAATCCAGTAGTATGTCACTGATTCCAATTGAAAAAAATTGTGCAACGACTTCCCATGTATTATTTTCAAACTTCATTACAGCTATAGGGTAATTATCAGAAGGGATTCCAGAATAAGCCACATAAGGGATATTATTGTTGTCAAAACGTAATGAGAAATTATTACTTCCAGGTTGCATACTCGAAGAGAATCCGGGTTCTCCTACGGGTTGCCAGCTGCCATCTTCAAATTTCATTACAGTACCTTTATATTCATTCAAGATATCTTTGTAAAAAATATACGGAGTGTTGCTGGCATCCAAAGCCATTACCGAAATCAATGCAGATGACGGGGTAAATCCTGCTGTTCCCACAGGTACCCAAGCCTGAGCCAGGGTTGAGTTTGTGTGTAAGACTAATGCCAAACCTAACATTATTCTTAATAAAAATGTTTTTGTAGTTTTTTGTTTCATAACATTACAGTATTTAAAAGATTAATGACACAAATATATGTAAAAAAAGTTAAAAAATACCATTTTGATAAAATGGAAATAATCTGTTGTTTTTGTGTATCACAGAATTAAAGTGCTGAGATTTCCCTATCTTTGCACCTTTGAATCACTACAGGTTGAGATACTTTATTTGCTTTTCATACAACGGTAAAAACTATCACGGTTGGCAGTCACAGCCCAATGCAGTTTCTGTACAACAAACCCTTACCGAGGCTTTGTCGCTTTTGCTGAAAACTCCTTTGGAACTCGTTGGGGCCGGTCGTACGGATAGCGGAGTGCATGCAGCAAAAATGTATGCTCATTTTGATTTTGAAGGCGAAATTCCCGAAGATTTGGTCAAAAAACTCAATTCTTTTCTACCACACGATATTGCCGTTTTTTCGGTTTTTAAAGTGCATAATGAAGCTCATGCCCGTTTTGATGCGGTAAAAAGAACCTATCAATATCATATTCATCTCCAAAAAGACGTTTTTAAACAGGATTTGAGTTGGTATTTTTTCTATCCGCTGGATGTAGAGATGATGAACAAGGCTTGTGAGGTTTTGTTTAGGTATAATGATTTTCAGTGTTTTTCAAAGTCGAATACCGATGTTTTTACCTATAATTGTGTTATTTTTGAGGCTTTTTGGAAGCAGGAAAAAGACAGCCTGATATTTACGATTTCGGCTGATCGCTTTTTGCGAAATATGGTCAGAGCTGTGGTAGGAACACTGATAAACATCGGACAACACAAAATTTCGGTTGAAGATTTTGAGCAAATCATCAGGAGCAAAAACCGAAGCAAAGCAGGATTTTCCGTTCCTGCACACGGATTATATCTGACGGAAATTTTGTATAATTACGAATTAGGAAAACCAACAACTAACAACCGATAACCGATAACCGACAACCGACAACCAACAACTGAATGAAACAACGAAGCAACAAACAGGTTTTCAGCCGAATAATGACCTACACCAAACCCTATAAATGGAGGTTTCGCTCTATTATTATATGGTCTGTTATGTTGTCTGTTTTTGCGGCACTTCGCCCTTATTTGCTCAAACAAACCGTTGACGAATATGTAGCACCCAAAGACAGCTACGGACTTTTGATTTTCATTTGCCTGATGCTTTTGGTGTTGTTTCTTGAGGTGCTTTCGCAGTTCTATTTTGTCTATTGGGCAAACTGGCTGGGGCAGGATATTGTGAAAGATTTACGGGTAAAACTCTTTAATCACCTGACCAGTTTCCGAATGAAATATTTCGACCATACTCCTATAGGTCAGCTGGTTACCCGTTCGGTTTTTGATATCGAACAGATTTCCAAAATTTTCAGTCAGGGGCTTTTTATGATTCTGAGCGATTTGATGAAAATGGTCGTTGCTCTGGCTTTTATGCTTTATATGAACTGGAAACTCACGCTGATAGTGCTTCTGGCAATGCCTGTTTTGGTTTTCGCCACACGTATTTTCCAGAAAAAAATGAAAGTCGCCTTTGAAGAAGTACGTACTCAGGTGGCAAATCTCAATACGTTTGTGCAGGAACGGCTAACGGGAATGAAAATCGTTCAGCTCTTTTCTGCCGAAAAAACCGAATACGAAAAATTCAAAGAAATCAACAACAAGCACCGAAAAGCCTGGCTTAAAAACGTGTTGTACAACTCGGTTTTTTTTCCTGTGGCAGACCTTGTTTCGTCTATCACTCTCGGAGTTGTGATTTGGGTAGGAGCCAAAGATATTCTTCAGGAAGGCGGTACGACACTTGGGGATATGGTTACTTATACGATGCTTATCGGGATGTTGTTTAATCCGCTGCGGCAAATTGCAGACAAGTTCAACGAAATGCAGATGGGGATGATTGCTGCCAACCGTATTTTCGACATTTTAGAAAGCGATTTGTCTCAGCAAAACGGAAAAATCGAGGACTTTTCCCTTGAGGGAAAAATCGAATTTAAAGACGTACGTTTCGGTTATAAAGAAGATGAAGAAGTGCTCAAAGGCATCAATCTGAAAATAAACCAAGGCGAAACCATCGCTTTGGTGGGAGCTACCGGAGCAGGAAAAACAACCATTATCAATTTGCTGAACCGTTTTTACGAAATAAAAAGCGGAGAAATTTTCCTTGACGGAAAAAACATTTCCGAGTATGATTTGGGCAGTTTGCGAAAACAGGTTTCGGTTGTTTTACAGGATGTTTTCCTTTTTGCCGACACCATTCTCAACAACATTACCCTTTATAATCCTGAAATTTCGAAAGAAGATGTCATCAAAGCTTCCAAAGAAATCGGGCTGCACGATTTTATCGAAAGTCTTCCGGGAGGTTATGACTACAACGTAAAAGAAAGAGGTGTGATGCTCTCTTCCGGGCAACGACAACTCATCGCTTTTTTGAGAGCCTATGTGAGTAATCCGGGAATTTTGATTTTGGATGAAGCCACCTCGTCTATCGACAGCTATTCCGAAGAACTCATTCAGCAAGCAACCGAAAAGCTCACCCATAACCGTACTTCGATTGTGATTGCTCACAGGCTTACGACCATTCAGAAAGCAGACCGGATTATCGTGATGGATAAAGGGCAAATTGTCGAAGAAGGCACTCACAAGCAACTACTCAAAAAAGAAACCGGATTTTATAAAAACCTGTATGAATCTCAGTTTTCGGTGAGTTTATAATTTGATTTGCTCATTTGAACCTTTGCAAAAAGCAGACACGGGATTATTTTTTTCTGTAGAAATCCAATAAAAAAACTAACTTTGTCCCTTTAAATTTTTATAGAAAAAATGAGTTTAACGATCACACAACTACACGATTTAACGATTCAAACCCGAAGAGATATTCTTCGAATGGTTCATGCTGTAAATTCAGGTCATCCGGGAGGCTCTCTGGGCTGTGCCGAATTTTTTGTGGCACTTTACCACAACCTGATGGACAGAAAAAACAAGTTTGATATGGACGGAAAAGACGAAGATATTTTCTTCCTTTCCAACGGACATATTTCTCCGGTTTTTTACTCAGTTTTGGCTCGAAGCGGCTATTTTCCGGTAGCGGAACTGGCAACTTTCAGAAAGCTGAATTCCCGCCTGCAAGGACACCCGACTACTCACGAAGGTCTTCCGGGAGTGAGAATTGCTTCGGGTTCGCTTGGGCAAGGAATGTCGGTTGCTATCGGGGCTGCTGCTGCTAAAAAACTCAATGGTGACAATCATTTGGTGTATAGCCTTCACGGAGACGGAGAGCTTCAGGAAGGACAAATCTGGGAAGCGGCTATGTATGCTGCTGCCAAAAAAGCAGATAATTTGATTTCGACTATTGACCTTAACGGAAAACAAATTGACGGTCCAACCGATGAAGTACTCCCGATGGGAAGCCTGAAAGCTAAATTTGAAGCTTTTGGCTGGGATGTTTTAGAAATCAAAGAAGGTAACAACCTTGAGGCGATTATCGAGGGAATGACTCAGGCAAAAAACAGAACCGGAAAAGGAAAACCGGTTTGTGTGCTTCTTTATACCGAAATGGGTAACGGAGTAGATTTCATGATGCATACACATGCCTGGCACGGAAAAGCTCCGAATGATGAACAATTAGAAAAAGCATTGGCTCAGAATCCGGTAACTTTGGGAGACTATTAAAAGTGTTCAGCAGGCAGTGTTCAGTTTGTAAATGAAAAGGTTATTTACATATATCTTTATTCTTTTTTGTGTAAACGTATTTGCACAACATACTTATGTCTTTGACTATTGTATGATTTATGAATTTAAACCCAATGAAGATAGTCTTTCTCTTTCTAAAAGGTTTATATATGTTAATTCACAGAAATCCGGTTATTTACTTACGATTCATTATGATTTAAGAAAAGAATTATCACAGGTGGTTCTTTTTGATATGAACAAAGATACTCAGTTTGTCTATATTACAGAACAACCTGTCCCTATTGATTCCGTTTCTATAGGAGCACTTTTTACTAACCCGATTAAATCATACTTTAGTTTTTCGGAGAAACGTAAAAAAGCACACGACAAACATGATGTGAGTTATATAGAAGAAGATGGAGTTAATAAGATTATTCTTAAAGAATACAAAAATCGAAAGAAAAAGAAGGTGGTTTCGAATTATTATTTTACAATGCAATCTCATCCTGAACTCAAAAATCAATTTTATGTAAATCCGGCTTTGGCGTTTGCTTATAAATTTGATATCACTCAAGTGAAAACACAGGATTTAGTGGCTGAATCCTATTTTATAAGACCCGAATCAGACCTTAAAGAACAAATATGGAAGTTGATTGATGTTAAGAAAGTAGATTTTGAAATTCAAACTCCAATAGACTGACAGAATGAGAAAGCTACTGATAACAACTCTTTTGATTTTTGGGATAAATGCTTTTGCACAAAAGTCTTTTGTGTTTGATTATTGCTATGTTTATGATTTTAAAGAAACAGAAGACAGCCTTGTTACAATCAAACGCTATATTCTGAGTAACGCTTCAGATGAAGAATATTTTGTCTGTATTGATTACAATCTTGACAGTAAGATAGCAGAGGCTACTCTTTATGATATTAAAAATAAAGCACAGTTCTATTTTCCTAATAAAAACCAAATGGATTTAGACTCTGTTTCCATTCGAACAATTTTTAATAATCCGATAAGAAAAGATTTTGATTTATTGAAATTTCGAAAACAGAAGCAACATAAATATGATGTTGTTTATCAAAATGAGAATGGGAACAGAAATATCATATTAAAACGGTATAAGGATAAAAAGAAAAAGAAGCTTGTAGGAGAGATGCATTTTGCGATGGAATCACATCCTGAAATTAGAAATCAGTTTTATATAAACCCGCTGGTTTTTTCTTATAAATTTGATACATATAGCATGCAAGTTCAAGGTTATATAGTAAAAGATTTTTACTATATCGAATCTAAAACCAATAAGAAAGAACATATTTGGAAATTAACTGATTCCCATACTTTGGAGTTGTTTATAACTATCCCTACAATTTGATAAAAAATGAGAAAGCTACTGATACTACTTCTTTTGATTTTTGGGATAAATGCTTTTGCACAAAAGTCTTTTGTGTTTGACTATTACACTATATACGAATATAAGAATAATGAAGAAGCAAAGACAGACTGTGTAGAATATACGTTTTCTAATTCCAATGATAATACACTTAGACTTCTATTTGGAGTGAGAGACAACAAGTTTACAGGAGATGCCAGGTTGTATGATTATAAAGAAAAATACGAATATACCTTTAAGTTAGACGGACAGCCTTTTGAAGGAATAAATAGCTTGAATTCGCTTTTGAAAACCTATCAAAAAAGACGTAGGATATTTTATGCAAAGAATTTTGCTTTTTATTCTACAGCGTATGAAATAGAGCCATTAGAAGATTCTTTTGTGGTGAGATATCTTGTAAAAAAGCGATTTAAGAAAAACCCGGAGGTTTCAGAAATGGTATTTTATACAAAACCCAGTCAGGAGATTAAAAACCAAATTTATAATACATACTTGAGTTATGCTCTAAATGCTGAACACCTTGTGTATGACACAGACCAAATCATTACTCACCATTATGTTTTAGACCCAACAAAAGAAAAGAAGAATATCAGAACCCTAAAAGAAATACAACAGACAAATCTGACAATAAACACAACTAAATAATTATAATTTTCGATGAAAAAATACGAAAACACAGGAAACAAAGATACCCGTTCGGGTTTTGGAGCAGGACTGACGGAGCTCGGACAAAAAAATGAAAATGTCGTAGCCCTTTGTGCAGACCTTATCGGGTCATTAAAAATGGACGATTTCAAAAAAAATCATCCGGAACGCTTTTTCCAAATCGGGATTGCTGAGGCGAATATGATTGGCATTGCAGCCGGAATGACCATCGGAGGTAAAATTCCGTTTACCGGAACTTTTGCCAACTTCTCAACCGGAAGAGTCTATGACCAAATCCGTCAATCGGTTGCTTATTCTGATAAAAATGTAAAGATTTGTGCTTCACATGCAGGACTTACCTTAGGTGAAGACGGAGCCACTCACCAAATTCTGGAAGACATCGGGCTGATGAAAATGCTTCCGGGAATGACCGTTATCAACACTTGTGATTACAACCAAACCAAAGCAGCAACACTGGCTATTGCAGACCATCACGGTCCGGTTTATCTTCGTTTCGGAAGACCTTCTGTTCCGAATTTTACTCCTGAAAACGGAAAGTTTGAAATCGGAAAAGCAGTGATGCTTAACGAAGGAACAGATGTTACGATTATCGCTACAGGACATTTGGTTTGGGAAGCTTTAATGGCTTGTGAAGAACTTGAAAAACAAGGAATCTCAGCCGAAGTAATCAACATTCATACGATAAAACCTTTGGATGACGAAGCTATTTTGAAATCGGTTGCTAAAACAGGTTGTGTCGTAACGGCAGAAGAACACAATATTCTGGGAGGTTTAGGAGAAAGCGTTTCCAGAGTGCTTATTCAGAATAATCCTGTTCCTCAGGAATTTGTAGCTGTAAACGATTCTTTTGGAGAAAGTGGAACTCCTGCTGAATTGATGGAAAAATATGGTTTGAACAGTCAGGCGATTGTGAAAGCAGCTCAAAAAGTAGTGAAAAGAAAGTAAGATTTTCAAAAAGGCTGTCCTTCTTTTCAAGGACAGCCTTTTTTGTATTGTTTAAATGCTTTTGAAAGCTATTTTGGTAGGATATAGAAATTTAAAACTCGATTTTCCTGCCTGTTTCCAGTCCTTGGGATTTGGCAAAAACACCACACATCTGGAAGAGCATTCTGGCTCCAACGTTGCCATCCCAGTCATCTGATTCTCCGGGAGCTACTTCGACTAAATCAAAACCGATGATTTTTTTACCCGAATCGGCTACTTTTGTAAGTAAATAGGCTGCTTGTTCAAACGAAAATCCGCCCGGAACCGGAGTTCCCGTATTCGGGCAATACCACGGATACATGCCGTCTATATCAAAACTGATGTGTACGTTCTGGGGAAGTTCTGAAATGATTTTATCGCATTGTGCTTTCCAGGTTGTCCCCTCGAAAGTTTGGGCTTTTAAATCCATATCCGTAAAGACTTTTACTCTGCCGTTTTCGGATTTTACGACTTCAACTTCCTGCTCTCCAAAATCACGGATTCCCACCTGTACGAGTTTGGAAACCTGAGGAATCTGCAAAGCATTATACATAATCGAAGCATGAGAATAGGTAAAGCCTTCATAAGCCTTTCGCAAATCCATGTGGGCATCAAGATGCAGAATTCCGAAGTTGTCATATTGGGTTGCCAAAGCTTCGTAATAACCAAGCGGAGTG
>JBAYSC010000098.1:0-8866 GCA_041676345.1 Flavobacteriaceae bacterium
GATTTTAGAAACTATTTAGAGCCTGTTTAAAATTGATTTTTGTTAAAAAAGCAGTACTTTTGTCTTAAATGAAACAACGGCAAAAAAAATCGGCTTTGAGTGAAGTGAGCGGCATTTCGGATATCGAGATTGTCAGCAAATCTTCTGTAGAAAAAGTAAACCGTTTTCGCAAAAAACAGCCTTCAAGTGAAGCGCTTATCGAAGGCATCAAAAACGGAGATAAAGTAGCTCTGAGCCGTGCTATTACGCTTGTGGAAAGCACCAATGCGGAACATTTCGCAAAAGCGGAAAAAGTAATCAACGGCTGTTTGTCGTTTGCCAACAATTCTATTCGTATCGGAATCACAGGAGTGCCCGGAGTAGGGAAAAGCACTTTTATTGAAGCTTTCGGAAAACACCTGACCGCTTTGGGCAAAAAAGTTGCCGTTTTGGCAATTGACCCCAGCAGCAGCATTTCTCACGGAAGCATTTTGGGTGATAAAACCCGAATGGAAGAATTGGTGAAAGATGAAAATGCCTATATTCGCCCTTCGGCTTCGGGAGATACTTTAGGCGGAGTAGCCCGAAAAACAAGGGAAACCGTAATTTTGTGTGAAGCCTGCGGATTTGATGTTATCATTATCGAAACGGTCGGAGTCGGGCAAAGTGAAACCGCTGTTCATTCTATGGTGGATTTCTTTTTGTTGCTGAAATTATCGGGAGCAGGAGACGAACTCCAAGGCATCAAAAGGGGAATTATGGAAATGGCAGATGCTATTGTCATCAACAAAGCAGACGGAGACAATATCAAGAAAGCAAAGGCAGCAAAAGTGGAATTCAACAGAGCTTTGCATCTTTTTCCGCCTAAAAAATCGGGTTGGACACCAAAAGTAACCACCTGCAGCAGTTATACCAAAGAGGGAATTGATCAGGTTTACACAATTATTGAAGATTATTTTCGTTTAACTAAAGAAAATAATTATTTTTACCAGCACAGAAAAAATCAGAATCAGTTCTGGTTTATTCAAACTATAGAAGCGGAACTAAAAAACCGGTTTTATAGCAACCAAAAAAACAAAATCAAATTAGAAAAATATAAAAAGCAGGTTGAGCAGAACGAAATCTCACCTTTTACGGCTGCCGGGTTGCTTTTTGAAGACTAAAACTGTAATTTCACATTTGATGAAAAAAGTACTCATTACAGGAGCTGCAGGGTTTCTGGGTTCACACTTGTGCGACCGCTTTATAAAAGAAGGTTACTTCGTAATCGGGATGGATAACCTGATTACGGGCAGTCTGAAAAATATCGAACACTTGTTCAGGCTTGAGAATTTTGAGTTCTATCATTATGATGTTACCAAGTTTGTCCACGTTCCTGACAAGCTCGATTATATCCTTCACTTTGCCTCTCCTGCCAGCCCGATTGACTACCTCAAAATTCCGATTCAGACTCTGAAAGTAGGCTCTTTGGGAACTCATAATTTATTGGGATTGGCCAAAGCCAAAAATGCACGAATCCTCATCGCTTCGACTTCTGAAGTATATGGAGACCCGTTGGTGCATCCGCAAAACGAAGATTATTACGGAAACGTAAATGCCATAGGCCCCCGAGGGGTTTATGACGAAGCCAAACGCTTTCAGGAATCGATGACAATGGCTTATCACAGTTATCATAAATTAGACACCCGAATTGCCCGGATTTTTAACACCTACGGCCCCCGAATGAGGCTCAATGACGGACGGGTCGTCCCGGCTTTTATGGGGCAGGCACTGCGGGGCGAAGACCTCACCATTTTCGGAGACGGAAATCAAACCCGCTCGTTCTGCTATATTGACGACCAGATTGAAGGAATTTTCAGGCTTTTGCACAGCGATTATATCTATCCGGTAAATATTGGTAATCCTGACGAAATTACCATCAGAGAATTTGCAGAAGAAATCCTGAATCTCACCGGAACCAACCAAAAAATCGTTTACAAACCGCTACCGGAAAACGACCCTTTGCAGCGAAGACCCGATATTTCAAAAGCCAAAGAAATTTTGGGCTGGGAACCCAAAGTAGGTCGAGCCGAAGGAATGAAAGCCACTTTTGAATATTTCAAATCCTTATCGGAAGAAGAACTTTTAAAACAAGAACACAAAGATTTCTCTAAATACATCAAATAATTTTGAAAAAGAAAACAGGAAGATATTCGGGATATATTAGACCATTTTCGTATGCACTTGATTTGTTTACGATAAATGTGCTTGCCTATCTGATGCTTCCCAATGCTTTTGAGTCGGTTTGGTACCATTCGTTTATATCGGCTGCCTGGGTTTTTATTGCCTGGAATATTGATTTTTATGAAGTATATCGCTATACCAAAGTCATTAAAATTACCGCTTTGGTCTTTAAGCAATATGTTTCATTTATGGTGCTCAACTATGCCTATGTGGGTATTTTGATGGATTTTTCAAAACCGTCTGAAATTTTTTGGTACACCACCATTTCACTGGGGCTGGTAACTCTTTTCAAATTTTCGATTTATTTTTTCCTGAGGTATTTCAGGGTGGTTTTGGGAGGAAACTTCCGAACGGTAGTAATGATGGGCAGCGGAAAAAGCAGCGAACAACTCATTTCGTTTTTTAACGACAACCCTGATTATGGCTACAAACTCATTCGGATTTTTGACCTGAAAAACGAAAAAAAACAACAGATTCAAGACTGCTATGATTTCGTGTTAAACGAACGCATAGACGAAATTTATTGTTCGCTCTCCAATCTCACTCATGCGGAAATAGAGAATCTTATCGAATTTTCTGACAACAACCTCAAGGTGCTGAAATTCCTGCCCGACAACAAAGAACCGCTTACCCGCAACCTGATTTCGGATTATTATGACTATATCCCGATTTTATCGCTACGGAATATTCCGTTAGACAAACGGGCAAACAAAGTGATTAAAAGGGCTTTTGACATCGTTTTTTCGTTGTTTGTGATTATCGGAATTTTATCGTGGCTCACTCCTATTTTAGCCTTGTTTATCAAAGCCGAAAGTCGGGGGAATGTTTTCTTTAAGCAAAAGCGAAACGGACTGAATTATGAGGAATTTTATTGTTATAAATTCCGCTCGATGCGACCTAACGAAACTGCCGATTTGCATCAGGTTACCAAAAACGACCCGAGAATTACCAAAGTAGGTGCTTTTATGCGAAAAACCAGTATTGATGAATTGCCTCAGTTCTGGAATGTACTCAAAGGCGATATGTCGGTAGTAGGGCCAAGACCTCACATGATTAAAGAAACCGAACGTTTTGCCCAGAAAATCAACAAGTTTATGGTGAGACACCTAATCAAACCCGGCATTACCGGGCTTGCCCAAATCAACGGATTCAGAGGGGAAGTCGAAACCGACAAAGACATCATCAACAGGGTGAGATATGATATTTTCTATCTGGAAAACTGGTCGTTTCTATTGGATTTAAAAATCGTTGTGATGACGGTTTACAATGCCATCAAAGGCGACCAAAAAGCATATTAAAAAATGAAAAAAGTAATTTTAATGATTTTAGACGGTTGGGGAAAATCGCCCGACCCGAAAGTCTCTGCAATTGATCAGGCAAACACTCCTTTTATAGACAGCCTTTATACGAAATATCCGAATGCTTCGCTGCGAACAGACGGGCTGAATGTCGGGCTTCCGGAAGGGCAAATGGGAAACAGCGAAGTCGGACACATGAATCTCGGAGCCGGGAGAATCGTTTATCAGGATTTGGTAAAAATCAACGTAGCGGTTCAAAACCAATCGTTTCATCAGGAAAAAACGCTGCTCGAAGCTTTCCAATATGCTCAAAACAACCAGAAAAACGTACATTTTTTAGGTCTTTTGTCCGATGGAGGCGTACATTCACACATCAATCACCTCAAAGGGCTGATTGATGCTTCCGAGCGTTTCGGACTCAAAAATGTGTTTATCCACGCTTTTACCGATGGTCGTGATGTTGACCCGAAATCAGGCCTTGGGTTTATTCAGGATATTTTGCATTATACCGAAAAAACCTGTGTAAAACTGGCTTCGGTAGTAGGTCGTTATTATGCTATGGACAGGGACAAACGTTGGGAACGAGTGAAATTAGCCTATGATTTGGTCGCAAACGGTTTGGGGGAAATTTCGCAAGACGTCATCAAATCGGTGCAACAAAGTTATGACAATGAGGTTACGGATGAATTTATCAAACCCATTGTCGTTGCTGACGAAAGTCTAAAACCCCGTGCCATTATTAAAGAGGACGATGTGGTGATTTTCTTCAATTTCAGAACCGACAGAGGCAGGGAACTTACTGAGGCACTTTCGCAACAGGATTTCCCGGAATACAATATGCACAAAATGAATTTGCATTATGTAACCATGACCAATTATGACGATACGTTTAAGAATATTCGTGTGATTTACGACAAAGACAATCTGAATAATACGTTGGGTGAAGTCTTGCAAAACAACGGAAAAACCCAAATCAGAATAGCCGAAACCGAAAAATATCCTCACGTAACTTTCTTTTTTTCAGGAGGAAGAGAAGAGGTTTTTGGAGGAGAAAAGCGAATTTTATGTCCGTCACCAAAAGTTGCCACCTATGACCTGCAGCCCGAAATGAGTGCTTTTGACCTGAAAGACGCTTTGATTCCTGAGCTTAAAACCCAAGCCGTTGATTTTGTTTGTCTGAATTTTGCCAACGGAGATATGGTCGGGCATACGGGAGTGATGGAAGCTGCCATTAAAGCCTGTGAGGCAGTGGACAAATGTGTGAAAGAAGTTGTAGAAACAGCTTTAGAAAATGGCTATACGACCCTGATTATTGCAGACCACGGAAATTGTGAAACCATGATAAACCCGAACGGAAGCCCCAACACGGCACACACGACCAATCCTGTTCCGGTTATTTTGGTTGATACAGAACAAAAATATACTATTCAAAACGGAATTTTAGCCGATTTGGCTCCTACCATACTCGATTTAATGCAAGTCGAAAAACCCGAAATCATGACCGGAAAATCGCTGATAGTGGCAAAGTAGGTAAAGGCTTCCTAAACTTTCATTTCCTAAAATCTGTTTTTAATTCTTACAAACAATAATAAAAGTGTAAATTCGCAAAAAGAAGAAAAGAATTTAAAAAAATGAAAATTGCAAAGCCGTTTTTAAAAGTATTGCAGTTTTGTTTTTGGGTTTGAATCATTTGGAAATGAATTTAGCTTTCAATACAAATTTAGCTCACGGCTATAAAAGTAATTCTCAAGTTGCAAGACTTTTGACTGAGAATTGGGTTTTAAACAACTCCTATTGCCCGAGTTGTGGAGAGTTACCATTAAATGAATTTGAAAACAACCGCCCTGTTGCAGATTTTTATTGTAAAAAGTGTAGTGAAGAATTTGAACTAAAAAGCAAAAACGGAAAACTTTCAAAGACTATAACCGATGGAGCATATTCCACAATGATTGAGCGAATAAATTCAGAAAATAATCCGAATTTTTTCTTTTTGACTTACACAAAAAACTGGACAGTCAATGATTTCTTAATAATTCCAAAACAATTCTTTACACCCGAAATTATCATCAAAAGACCTCCATTAGCCGAAACAGCAAGGAGAGCAGGTTGGGTCGGATGCAATATTGATATTTCAAAAGTAGCAGATGCAGGAAAAGTTTTCTTGGTAAAGAATGCTCAAATCATCAATCAAGATTTGGTCAAAGAAACCTTTAATAAAACGTTGTTTTTACGAACAAAAAGCAAAGATGCCAAAGGTTGGATTTTGGATATAATGACTTGTGTAGACCTAATCAAAAAAGAAACTTTTACCCTTGATGAAGTTTACAGATTTGAAGAAAAATTGAAACAAAAATACCCAAACAATAACTTCATAAAAGATAAAATCAGACAACAATTGCAAGTTTTAAGAGACAAAGGTATAATTGAATTTGTTGGTCGTGGTCTATATAAAAAAATAAGATGAAAAAGTATATCATTCTTACTCCCGAAGGTCAGACTATTGCTCCAAATGCAGATTATGAAATTGACAATCTGCAAGTTATGGGTATTGTTGAAGACGTAAACAACAAAAATGAAGCTATTATAAAACTTCTAAAAGAAAATACATGGATAATAGATGCTCAATTCAATGTTGCAGAGTTTATTGTTTATGAATTACTTTAGTCTTATAAATTTTCCGCTTATAGGTGCTTTTTCCAAAGCCTCTGCATTTTCTTTTCCATAAGCAATAAAAATACTCGGAGCTCCGGGTGTTCCTTTTTGTTGCCCGTCAATGTTATAAAATTTAATTCTGCCTTTAACAAACAAAATAGCGTCTGCATCATCCCAAATGTGATTGAAAAAACACTTTGTTTCTGTTCTTGCAAAAATTAACGCAATCCCATTACCGTGATTTTTCAGTTTTTCCATCCATT
Source organism: Flavobacteriaceae bacterium (assembly GCA_041676345.1). GTDB lineage: Bacteria > Bacteroidota > Bacteroidia > Flavobacteriales > Flavobacteriaceae > Flavobacterium. Next base: position 6,416 of record JBAYSC010000098.1, read on the forward strand.
TTTCCATTCCTTTTCCATAAGGCGGATTCATATAAACCCTACCAAACCATTGTTTTTCCAGTCCGTCGTCATTGATGTTAAAATTTTCTTTTGCATGAACAAATGGCGGATTAACAGGCGTACACGGGTCTAAATCAAACTCTCCTAACATTTTCACAAGTTCAGGAGGAGTCAACCATTCAATCGTTGTGTTTTTTCCTCGTTCAAAAGTTACATTCATCTTAATTATTTTGAGCAAATATCTGATCATTTTTTCAAGTAAACAAATGCAAATAGATCAAAATCAATGTGTTACACACAATAAGTATCATTAAAAAGAAGCAATGTATTGGTTTTCATTTGATTAATAATTTTAAGTGCTAATTCAAAAAAATAATAAATCAAAACATCCTGATTCGCCAGATTTTTTAAACCCAATGAAAGTTTTGTCATTTGATGAATCTAATAACCCCAAAAAACACCCCTACAAAAATTTAAAATTATTTTTGCATTTATAGCTGTAAATTTGGTACATTTGAAGAATGTTATCCTTTAGCTTGTGCTGAAATTAGCAGATGTGAAATCTAAGACAGCTCAACAACATTTATATTGGTATAGAAAATACTTATAGAAAGGCGATTTTCGAGTAGCATTATCTATATACTTTTGTGAACAATCTTAAATCAAGATAAAATGGAAGGAAAAAAACAAAAACTAACAAGACAAACAGGAGCTCCGGTTCCTGACAATCAGAATGTGCAAACAGCAGGTCCGAGAGGTCCTATGCTGATGCAGGATTTTTGGTTTTTAGAAAAGATGGCAAACTTCGACAGAGAAGTAATTCCGGAGAGAAGGATGCATGCAAAGGGTTCGGGAGCTTTCGGAACTTTTACCGTTACTCACGACATCAGCCAATATACCAAAGCAGCTATTTTCAGCCAGATTGGTAAAAAAACAGAAATGTTTGCCCGGTTTTCTACCGTTGCCGGTGAAAGAGGAGCGGCTGATGCAGAAAGAGACATCAGGGGTTTTGCGATGAAATTCTATACCGATGAAGGAATCTGGGATTTGGTGGGCAACAACACTCCCGTGTTTTTCTTCCGTGACCCGATGAAGTTTCCTGATTTGAACCATGCCGTAAAACGCAATCCGAAAACCAATTTGAGAGATGCCAATGCCAACTGGGATTTCTGGACGTTGCTTCCTGAGGCACTCCACCAGATTACGATTGTGATGAGTGACCGTGGTATCCCCAGAGGTTACAGACACATGCACGGTTTCGGAAGTCACACCTATAGTTTTATCAACAAAGACAACGTAAGACATTGGGTGAAATTCCACTTCGTAACCCAGCAAGGTATCGAAAACCTGTCTGACGAAGAAGCTGCCAAATTGGTAGGAACAGACAGAGAGTCTTCACAAAGAGACCTTTTTGATGCTATCGAAAGAGGCGATTTCCCGAAATGGAAAATGTTTGTTCAGATTATGACCGAAGAACAGGCAAAAACCTATCGTTTTCATCCGTTTGACCTGACGAAAGTTTGGTCGAAAAAAGATTTCCCGCTGATTCCTGTCGGAGAGTTTGAACTGAACAAAAACCCTGAAAATTACTTTCAGGACGTAGAACAGGCAGCCTTTAACCCGACCAATATCGTTCCGGGAATAGGTTTCTCACCCGATAAAATGTTACAGGGAAGATTGTTTTCTTACGGAGATGCCCAACGTTACCGCTTAGGGGTAAATCATTATCAGATTCCGGTAAACAAACCGAGATGTCCTTACTTTGCTTATCACCGTGACGGAGCGATGCGGGTGGACGGAAATTATGGCTCAACCCTGCATTATGAACCCAACAGTTATGGAGAATGGCAAGAACAACCCGATGCCAAAGAGCCACCTTTGGAACTCAATGGCGATGCCTTTGCTCACAATTACAGAGATGACGATGACGATTATTTCACTCAACCGGGCGATTTGTTCCGCATTATCAAAGCAAACGGAAAAGCGGAGATTTTGTTTAACAACACAGCTGCTCAGGTAGGCGGTGCAGAGAAATTTATTCAGATTCGACATATCAGAAACTGTTATAAAGCTGACCCGGAATATGGAGAAGGTGTGGCAAGAGCCTTAGGTCTTTCGATGGACGAAGTGAACAACTTCGACATGACACCATACAACCGATGGGCTCCAAGACCAACGCAAAGGTAAAATCATAGTAAACCTACGGGTTTTTAAAAAACTATTTATACCTTTGTATGGCTTATCAATAGTTAAAAAATAAATTTTTCATAATTTCTATTTTGTAAAAGCAACCTCAAAAGGGTTGCTTTTATTAGTGAAGTGATTTAGACTTTTTTGATTGAAGCGAAAAATGAATATTTTTGTTCTGTTTGAAGGCTTTTTTGCACTGCATAGCAGAGCTACGGAGTAAGAAAAAGACAAAAAACAGGGCAAAAAGAACATTTTTTTAGC
>JBAYSC010000099.1:0-8857 GCA_041676345.1 Flavobacteriaceae bacterium
ACAGTGTTTATTGGGTTATCGTAACGCTTACCACAGTGGGTTACGGAGACATTGTTCCCATAACTACGGTAGGAAAAATCATTGCTTCGCTCATTATGGTTATGGGTTACGGAATCATTGCTGTGCCTACCGGAATCGTAACGGCAGAATATATGAATGCTTCCCATAGGAGGAAAAAAGAAAAGAGAAGTTGTGCCCATTGCGGAAAATTTGACCACAGGGAACAAAGCGTTTACTGCTACAACTGCGGTTTTGAACTGGATAGTGAATAGCCCTAACAATCGGCTCCGCCACCTACAAAAAGTTGCAGATTAGAAGGCGAAATAAACGGAATGTCAAGACCTAAACCTCTGAGGATAAATAGAATTCCCAGACATACGGTAACAACCGGAATGATTCTGCTGAGGTTTTTTCCGAGGGAATTTTTGATATACGTACTAAAATAAACCACCAGGCTCATTAGCGGAATGGTTCCTAAGCCATAGAGCAGCATAAAGAGCATCCCATAAAAGGCATTTTGCATCGCTAAGGCTCCGAAAAGAGCCACATAGACCATAGCACAAGGCAGAAATCCGTTGAGAACTCCGATGGTGAAAATAGATTTGTTGGTCTTTTTGCGAAATTGCTGCCCCAGCGATGATTTCACATACGAAATCCCCTTGTAAACAGGTTTTGAGAAGTTGTACCTGGCAAAAATCCGTTCGGGAATTACCGCTACGGAAATGATTATAATACCTATAACAACAGATAACTGCTGTTGGACTCCTGCCAGATACAAACCTCTACCTAAAAAACCAAAAATCAAACCCAATGTTCCGTAGCTCAATAATCTTCCTGTGTGATATAAAATAATCTGTATTGTTTTTTTTGTCGGATTGGTTCTGTCAACGGGCAACATCAAGGCAATCGGCCCGCACATCCCAACACAATGCAGACTCGAAACCAACCCTAATATGACAGCCGATAACAGCATTTATTTTTCGTATAAAACAAAGGGTAAAGAGAACTTTTTCAGCCTTAGTTCAAAATTACGCCTTTCTTATTAAAATATTCCGTATTTTCGTAGCTCCAATCTATATAGATATCCCAACGACCACCTGCCAAAACGTCTTCAGGTATGAGCAAATTAGAAGAAGATAATGAAATGGGAATTTCAAAATCGAGTTTCTGGTCAGATGGTCGATATAGGGATATCTTTCCTTTTATTTTCGTATAATCAAATTCTGAAGGAAAGGAAATTGACAGCGAAGTTCCTGCTTCGGTAATTTCCACTTTTTCTTTCAGGTTGTTGGCATTCTGCTCTTTTTGCTGACGATTGTCAAGCCCTTTTTCATAGGTGTAATAATTATCGATTACCAGTTCGTTGTCATACTTGGCATCCGACTGTACTTTGATTACGAAAAACAAAATAGCCGACATAAAAAGTGCAAATGCTGTTATTACTATTCTCATAAGCCTCCCCAACCCCTCCAAAGGAGGGGCTATTTTTATATTAAACAATATTTTACCCCTTTCAATCTCCTCCCCTCAGGGGAGGTCGGGAGGGGCTTTTAATCAAACCTTCTCGGGCCTAAGAAATTGGTTTTTATCTTGTCAATCTGCTTCTCCTGCTCAAAAATCCCGATTTCCAATTTCATTTTATCTTCTGTCAGATAGGCCGGATGAATCTCGATAAACAACGTTCCTTTGGCTTCTGATTCCTGCTCCACCCTAAAGTGTGAAGCTCCTACCGGTATGATTTCTCCTTTCGGGCTTAACAGTTTGAAACTCACCGCTTCATAATCGGTAGTGGTTTTGTTCAGAATTCTGTAGGTGTAAACATTGCTTACGTTTTCGCCTTTCATCTGGTAGAGCTGTCCGGGAATCCGTTGCAGGGTTACCTGCAAATCGCTTCTCAGAAAGAGCATACCTGTGAGAAGCCCCATCATAATCACCAGTACCGAAGCATAGCCTTTCATTCTCGCAGTAAAGACAAACTTCTCTTTTTTGGTGATTTCATCTTCCGAAGCATAGCGAATAAGTCCTTTCGGAAAACCGACTTTCTCCATCACGTCATCACATTCGTCTATACAGGCCGTACAGTTCACACATTCTAATTGCGTTCCGTTTCTGATGTCGATACCCGTTGGGCACACCACCACACATTGCTTACAGTCAATACAATCCCCGTGTCCGGTCTCTTCCCGATTCTCTTTTTTGTTAATTCGGGCTCTTCCGGCTTCTTTTTCACCTCTTTTGTAGTCATAAGCAACCACAATAGATTTGTTGTCCAACAGCACGCCTTGTAACCTTCCGTAGGGGCAGGCGATAATACAAACCTGCTCTCTGAACCATGCGAAAACGAAGTAGAAAACTCCCGTAAAAATCAAAAGAGCAATCAGTGTTTTCAGGTTGTCCAACGGATTTTCGGTAATCATTCTCAGCACTCTGTTGCTGCCTATGATATAGGCAAGAAATATATTGGCAATGAGAAACGAAATCACAAAAAAGATAAACCATTTCAGTGATTTTTTCCGTACTTTTTCTGTGTTCCAGTTTTGTTTATCGAGCTTTATCTGAGCATTGCGGTCGCCTTCTATCCAGTATTCTATCCGTCTGAAAACCATTTCCATAAAAATGGTTTGCGGGCAAATCCACCCACAGAAAATACGTCCGAAAGCTACCGTAAACAAGGCGATGAATATCACTCCGATAATCATCGAGAGCATCACCAGATAAAAGTCTTGCGGAAAAAACGGAATCCCGAAAATATTGAACTTTCGTTCATAGAAATTCAACAATATAAACTGATGCCCGTTTATTTTTATAAACGGAAAACTAAACAGCATCAGCAAAAGAACGTAACTTACTAATTTTCTTTTTTCGTAGAGCTTTCCCTTTGGCTTTTTGGGATATACCCATGCCCTTTTACCTTCTTCGGTAATAGTTGAGATACTGTCTCTAAACGACTCGTCATTAAAATCAGACATACTTTTTTCAGATTTTTAGCCCTGAATTGCCTTTTGGGCTTGTTTTATTGATTGTCAACTGCCTCTTCCGGTGCTTCCCCTGCAGTGTTTTCATTAACCCAAAGTTCTCCTTCTGCTTCTTTTGCCACAGCAGGAGTCGTACCTCCCAAGCTCAGGATATAACTTGCAACCTGTTGGATTTCCAGTGGTTTAAGTTCTGATTTCCACGGAATCATCCCTTTCCCTTCCCGACCTCCTTCGGAGATGGTATGGAAGATTTCTTTGATGCCTCCACCCAGAATCCAGTATTCGTCCGTAAGGTTGGGGCCGATGCTTCCTCCTCCGTCAGCAAGGTGACAAGCCACACATTTTTCCATATAGACAGTCTTTCCTGCATTCAAATCGGCTTCTTCCGTAAGTACTGTTACGTTGCTGGCATCGACTAAATCTTTGGCTGTTTTTTTCCATTCTTCAATAGCTGCCAACGCTTCTGTATTTTTTCTTTCATACTCCTGATGTTGGGTTTCGCCATCCATAAAGTGGTAATATCCCATATAACCAATGGCGAAAATTATACACCCGTAGAACAAATACGTCCACCAGGGTGGCAACACGTTGTCGAGTTCCTGAATGCCGTCATAGTTGTGATCCATCAGCAGTTCGCCTTCTTCCTCAATAGGTTTTGAAGCAAACAACGAGTTTTTTATCTTACTATACAACGGACTGTCTTTCAAAGCGAAAGGTCTTTTGTTTCTTTCATCGGCCAATTTTTTCTGCTCATCGCTCATTACCATATAGGAAATGTTGTCAAAGGCGTTGCTGATTATTTCTACGACAATAAGTATCAGTAGAAATAAAGCTAAGAATAGTATTATGGCAGGATAAACCATAAAAGCAGGTTTGTCTCCCGAATCAATAAAGTATTCCAGACCCATAAAAGCCAAAGCAAGAAGCAATGGAATTCTAACATAAGAAGGGATTATCTTTCTCATAAATATTAGTTTTTGTTGTTATCGTTTTCGTCTAAGGGCATGTTGCTCAACTCTTCTATTTTCTCTTTTTTATAGGTAAAAACCCACCAATACAGCCCCATAAAAAAGGCAAAAAAGATAAGCAACGAAATCACCGGATAAATCTCTATACCCGAGATGGTTTCCATATTTTGTTTGATGAACTTCAGCATGGTTATTGTTGTTAGTTAACAGTTATTGGTTATTAGTTAAAAGTCTTACTACTTAATACTCTAATCTTAATACTTTACTCTTTAACTTTTATATCAGTCCCCAGACGTTGTAAATAAGCGATAAGAGCTGTAATTTCCCGCTGACTCATCGGAACAAACTCCTCTCCTCTTTCCAAGGTGTTTTTCTTGTTCATCTCATAGCTTTTCACGAACTCAGGGTCGTTGTGTAGGCTTTTCTCAATCTTTTCACCTTGTGCTTTGATGCTTGCCTGAGCATTGGCGATGTCTTCGTCCGTATAAGGCACTCCCAATTGTTGCATCACTCTCATTTTGGCTTCGGTCTTAGAGAAATCCATAGCTTTGTTTTTGAAGAGCCATTGATAGCTTGGCATTATCGAACCTGTCGAAGTCGATTGAGGGTCATACATGTGGTTAAAATGCCAGTTGTCATTATACTTTCCTCCAACTCCCATCAAATCAGGTCCCGTACGTTTAGAACCCCATAAGAACGGGTGGTCATAGACATATTCTCCCGATTTGGAATAACCTCCCGATTCTTCTTTTCGGTAGCGTTCCACTTCGTGACGGAACGGACGTATCATCTGAGAGTGACAACCCACACAACCTTCTCTGATGTATAAATCACGTCCTTCAAGCTCCAGCGGAGTATAAGGCTTAACTGTCGAAATAGTCGGGATATTAGACTTCACAACCAAAGTCGGGATAATCTGAATTACTCCTCCAATCAGAATGGCAATGGTAGCTAAGATGGTCAGCTGAATCGGTTTTCTCTCTAACCAACCATGGAATTTTTCTCCTTTGAGCCTTCCGCTTTTGATTCGGGCAAGTGCAGGAGCTTCTGCCAATTCGTCTTCGACTTTTTGCCCTTGTTTGATGGTTTTGATAACGTTGTAGCACAACACAAACAATCCGATGATGAAAAGCGTACCTCCGATGGCTCTCATCCAATACATTGGCATAATCGCCTCAACGGTTTGCATAAAGTTGTTTTTAAGAGTTCCGTCCGGGTTAAAGTCTTTCCACATCTGGTGTTGTACAACCCCTGCTACATAGAGCGGAACAGCATAAAGCACAATTCCCAGCGTACCAATCCAGAAATGGAAGTTGGCTAATTTTTTGGAATATAATTCCGTTTTCCACATTCTCGGAACCAACCAGTAAATCATCCCGAAAGTCAAAAATCCGTTCCATGCCAGGGCTCCAACGTGTACGTGAGCTACAATCCAGTCGGTAAAGTGAGCTATGGCATTTACGTTTTTCAGCGAAAGCATAGGCCCTTCAAAAGTAGCCATACCATAACCGGTAATTGCCACTACGAAGAATTTCAGCACGGGTTCTGTCCGCACTTTATCCCAAACTCCACGAAGGGTCAAAAGTCCGTTAATCATACCTCCCCAAGACGGAGCGATAAGCATTACAGAGAATACTACTCCAAGGTTTTGAGCCCAATCCGGAAGCGAAGAATACAACAAGTGGTGAGGCCCTGCCCAGATATAAATAAAGATGAGCGACCAGAAGTGAATGATGGACAATCTATAAGAATATACGGGTCTGTTGGCTGCTTTGGGAACAAAGTAATACATCAGCCCCAGGAAAGGTGTAGTAAGGAAGAATGCTACCGCATTGTGCCCATACCACCATTGTACTAAGGCATCCTGCACCCCTGCATAAACCGAATAACTCTTCATAGCACTCACCGGAAGAGCCAGACTGTTGAAAATATGCAATACGGCAACCGTTACGAAAGTAGCGATATAAAACCAGATAGCCACATAAAGGTGTCGTTCTCTTCGCTTTAAAATCGTGGCTATCATATTGATACCAAAAACAACCCAGACAATAGCAATGGCAATATCAATAGGCCATTCCAGCTCGGCATATTCTTTTGATGACGTATAACCCAACGGAAGTGAAATAGCAGCAGCCACAATCACCAACTGCCAGCCCCAGAAGTTGATATTACTCAGCACATCGCTGTACATTCTGGTTTTGAGCAAGCGTTGTAGCGAATAATAAATTCCCGCAAAAATAGCATTACCCACAAAGGCAAAAATTACCGCATTGGTGTGCAAAGGTCTCAGCCTACCGTAGCTCAGCCACGGAATACCCTCTGTAATGTTCGGAAAAAGATACATCAGAGCTACCAAAAGCCCTACTGACATCCCAACAACTCCAAACAAAATAGATGCGTAAAGAAACTTCTTTACAATTTTGTTGTCGTAATAAAACTGCTGTACTTCCATAATTTAACTGTTTTTGTCTGATTTTGTATTAGAAACTTTGTTTTTAGGTTTTGATTCTTTGAGTTCGTCATCAAAAAGCATCCGAACAGAGGGAGTATAATCATCATCATATTGCCCCGATTTTACTGCCCTCAAAAAAGCAAGGACAAAAAAAACGGCAACAACAATACTGATTGAAATAAGAATATAAATGACGCTCATACCATTTAATTTTACATGAGCAAAGGTAGAAAGGGCAAAATTTCTAAAATATGATTTTTGTCATACTTTGGATTATTCTTAGTTGTCGGTTATTAGTTATCAGTTATTAGTTATCAGTTATTAGTTATCAGTTATTAGTTATCAGTTATTAGTTATCAGTTATTAGTTATCAGTTATTAGTTATCAGTTATTAGTTATCAGTTATTAGTGGTCAGTTATTAGTGGTCAGTTATTAGTGGTCAGTTATTAGTGGTCAGTTCCGCTAACTATCAGGAGTGTTCAGTGGACGTACAAAATCTCAAATCTCAAATTTCAAATCCTAACACCCAACAATTAACCATTAACCAATTAACCAATTAACCATTAACCAATTAACCAATTAACCAATTAACCAATCAACCATTAACCAATTAACCATTAACCAATAACCAATAACCAATCAAACCATCAATTTCCCTCGAAAGCCTCTCGCTGCATAGTAGGATTCGGCTCCGTTGTGATAAATAAACACCCTGCCAAACCTGCAATCTCCGAAAATTGAGCCGCCTAACTCCCTTACTTCTTTCGGAGTTTTGAGCCAGCTGGAAGTCTTCAAATCAAAGCGACCTATGTTTTGAAGTTCGAAATATTCATCTTCCGTAAGCACTTCAATACCCATTTCGTATGCCATTGCCAAAGCACTGTTTTTGGGTTTGTGTTCTTTACGGGATTCTAAGGCTGTTGTATCATAACAGAGGCTTCTTCTCCCCTTTGGGCTTTCAGCCGAACAATCGCAAAAGATATAGGAGTCTGTTTTTTTGTCGTAGGCAATTACATCGGGTTCGCCTCCGGTTTCTTCCATTTGGTCAAGCGACCATAGTTTAGCAGGGTTCGCCTCCAAACGGATTTGAACATCTGCCCATTGTATGCCTTTATGGCGATGGGTGTTTTTCTCAAAACGGCTTTGTAGTATAGTTAGCAGTTCTTCTCTTCGGGTTGGGTCAAGTACTTTTTTCATGGAGGGTTTGGTTTTGGTTTTTAAACAGGCTCTTATACAGCCACGAATTTACAAATTAAAGTTGCATCTAAAAACAAACCTCCCTTAAATTACTTTAAAAGAGGTCGAATGTTTGAGTTTTTAAAAAAGGGAGTTTCGCAAAGTTTTCAATTCTCAACTTTCAATTTTCAATTTTCAATTCTAAAGTTATACCCCCATAGCTGCTACCAGAATCCTTCTGTGTGGCTTCTCTGTTATCAATAGTAGTTCGTCTATCCGGCATTGTCATAGGCTGTCTTTATCCAATCAAGTACTTCTTTGTCAATATCGTTAATGTCGGTAATATTTATTTTGTGCGAACACATTGAATTTGGTTTTTCTGCTTCCAATTTTCCTTTTGGTTCTTGTCCTTTCAGGTTAATACCGATTTCAAAACGTGTTTTTGTCGCAGGATTCAGAGTAGCAAACTGTTTCTTTCTTCTTAAACTCACATAAGTATTTTTCGGGGCAATTTCAACGTCCTTTCCATAAGATTGAATTTCAGCAATTAACTTGTCGTAAAAAGGTTTAAAATGTTCCTTGCCTTGGTATTGTTTTGTTATCAGGTCATCTGGATTACCTGCTGAGCCTGCATCTGAACCTTTTGATTTATGAGCAATGAGATTAGCAAATCCGTGGGTTAGTTCGTGGGTTTCTTTTAGGTATTTAATGACTTCACCGTGTTTTGCAAAATCCTGTTTTTTTACAATGGCAATCCATTGTTCCAAAGTTTTACCTGTGTTTTTATACAGGTTCTCAATCATTGTTTGTGTTGCTTTGTCCATATTTTTTGATATTAACTTTCAACATATTTTTTCAAGTTGAATGTAAGTAATATTTCATTATTTTTGAAGTATCACTCTACCATTACCATAATGTCAGTCCGTCTAAAAACTTCCATTATCTTTTATTTTAGTGCTAAGCTACGTAATTATTTGTAATGTAAGCTGCTTTTTTTAAAAAATGGATTCTTTGATAATAAATTTTAAACAGGCTCTTATTCTTTGGTTATAGTTTGTGTCAGTTTATAAGTGGTCAATAGGTTTGTGGTCAGTAGCGTTATTGTTCTGGTCAAGCATTACAAATGAGTTTTGTGCTATTTCAATTATATTTCTCCGCTGGTGCACGAATCCTTTCTTAAATCCGCGAGTTAATAGCAAAAACAACCGCAAAGATTTAATAGTAAATATTTTGCGTTATGGATGTTTTCATCTAAATTGGTGAATCTCAAAACATCGCTATGAAA
>JBAYSC010000100.1:0-8781 GCA_041676345.1 Flavobacteriaceae bacterium
ATCTGAAAACTCTTAATCATCGTAACAAAATCCTGTAATCGCTGTTTGGTAGGAGTATTGAGTTTCAGGTCGATTTTGTCGATATTTTCCATTACCTCAAAAATCGAACGCTTATAATGATTGGCTGCAACGGTCAGTTTTTCCAGAGTTGTTCCTCCGATTCCACGAGCAGGATAATTGATTATGCGAACGAGTGCCTCCTCATCTTTCGGATTGATAACCAAACGGAGATAAGCCAAAACGTCTTTGATTTCCTTTCTTTGGTAAAACGAAAGTCCTCCGTAAATTCGGTACGGAATATCACGTTTTCTCAGGGCATCTTCAATAGCTCTGGATTGGGCATTGGTGCGATACAAAACAGCAAATTGTCCGTTCAAAAGTTGGTTTTGCATCTTTTGTTCGAAAATAGTCGAAGCCACAAAACGACCTTCTTCTGCATCGGTCAGACTTCTGTGAACTTTGATTTTTTGTCCGTCTTCGTTGTCTGTCCAAACGGTTTTTTCGAGTTTTACTTTGTTTTTTTCGATAATAGTGTTAGCCGCTTCAACGATATTTCGGGTCGAACGGTAATTTTGTTCCAAACGATAGGTTTTTACGTTCGGATAATCTTTTTGGAAATTCAGAATGTTGTTGATATTCGCACCACGAAAGGCATAAATACTTTGAGCATCATCTCCAACCACACAAATATTCTGAAATCTATCTGATAAAGCCTTGACAATCAGATATTGCGAATGATTTGTGTCCTGATACTCATCAACCAAAATATAACGGAAACGATTTTGATATTTAGCCAAAACATCAGGATGTACATTTAGTAATTCGTTGGTTTTCAGCAGTAAATCATCAAAATCCATTGCTCCCGATTTGAAACAACGTTCCACATAATTCTGATAGATTTCTCCCATTCTCGGCTTTTTGCTCATCGCATCAGCTTCCATCAATTCCGGATTGTTGAAATAAGCCTTAACCGTAATCAGATTGTTTTTGTAAGACGAAATTCGGTTTAAAACCTGTTTGGGCTTGTAAACGTCTTTGTCTAACTGCATTTCCTTGATGATAGCTCCAATCAAGCGAACGGAATCCTGAGTATCGTAAATCGTAAAATTTGACGGATAACCTAACTTGGCACTTTCGGCTCTTAAAATTCGTGCAAAAACCGAGTGGAACGTACCCATCCAAAGGTTTTTAGCCTCGTTATTCCCTACAATTTGAGCAATACGGGATTTCATTTCCCGAGCTGCTTTGTTGGTAAAAGTTAAAGCCAAAATATTAAAAGAATCCACTCCCTGACTCATCAGATTGGCAATTCTGACCGTAAGCACACGGGTTTTTCCCGAACCTGCACCTGCAATCACAATCATTGCTCCGTCTTTTTGCAGCACCGGAGCCCGTTGAGCTTCATTGAGTTGGTTGATATAGTGTTGGATATTTCCTGACATTTATTCTAATTTAAGCAAAAGCCAAAATTAGTGATAAAACGAGCAAGGAGCAACATTTATTCAAAGGGATTTACGGATTTATTCAGGATAGATTACATCTCCAGATTCTGAGCTTTTTCGTCATCAAATTCGCCTTCCCATTTGGCAATCACAACCGAAGCCAGACAGTTCCCGACAACGTTTACGGAAGTTCGACCCATATCCATGAGTTCGTCAATTCCCAAAATGGCAGCGATAATAAAAGTCGGAAGCCCGAACTGGTCTGCTGTTGCAATCAGAATAATAAGCGATGCTCTGGGGATGGCTGCTACTCCTTTACTGGTTACCATAAGCGTTAAGCAAATCAGTAATTGTTCTCCTATGGATAAATTCATTCCTGCTGCCTGTGCTACGAAAATCGAAGCTAAAGATAAATAAAGTGTTGTTCCGTCCAAATTAAAACTATATCCTGTCGGGACAACAAAAGAAACAATTTTTCGAGGTACTCCAAAAGCCTCCATATTGCTCATTACTTTTGGCAAAGCCGCATCTGAACTGGTGGTCGCAAAAGCAATAGAAACCGGTTCTTTGATGGCAGAAATAAATTTCCCGACCGGAACTTTCCAATACAGAGCAATCGGCAATAATACCAAAAGCAAAAACGCAATCAAAGCCAAATAGAGTGTCAGCAACAACATAAAGAGGTATTTGAGAATGTCAATCCCCATGTGTCCAACGGTATATGCCATGGCAGCACCTACTCCGAAAGGAGCAAAATACATAATTACGTTGGTAAATTTAAACATGGCTTCCGAAAGACTTTCGGTGAAATCAACCAATGGTTTTCGCTTTCTTTCTTCGACCATAGCCAATCCGATTCCGAAAATCACAGAAAACACCACTATTTGCAACACCTGATTTTCATAAATCGACCTTATGATGTTTTCTGGAAAAATATCCCTGAAAAAAGCCAGTGTTTTAAAAAGCCAATGTACGTTTTCCGGAAGGTCTGCCAGCAAAGGAGCATCGGTACTGACAACGGTTGTTTGAGGTAAATCTTCGTGCGGAATTTTGCTCATATCAATTCCGACACCTGCTTTTGTAAGATTGATAGCTGCCAAACCAATAAACAAAGCCAAAGTCGTAGCCGTATAGAAATAAAGCAGACTTTTCCATGCCATTCTGCCTACCTGTTTCAAATCAGAATGTCCTGCAATTCCGTAAACCAAAGTAGCAAAAAGTATAGGCCCTACGATGGTTTTCACCAGTTTGATAAAACCTTGACTAAGCGGTTTCATAGCGATGGCAACATCGGGAAAATCATAACCTAAAAAAACTCCGATGACAATGCTGGTGAGAATCCAGGTGGTAAGGTCTCTTTTGCGAAGGGCATGCACCACAATTCCGACAATTGCCAAAACTCTTCCCCAAAACAAGATATTTTCGGGCAAACCGGTTAAAAAATGTATTCCGTAAAGTAAAGAAGTGATAAACAGGGCGGTAATTGGAAATATTCTGAAGAACTTTTTCATCAATATTTTTTTGTTTAAAGTTTAATGTTCAAGGTTTAAAGTTACTGCAAACGGATTACTCTTTTTTAAAAAGAAACCCAAGCCCCATTGATTTGAGCATCTTTTTTTCAAACCACCAGAAAAACTTGAATTGCCCGAAAACAGCTCCAATGACCACCAGCAACACCTGATAAATCGGGAAAATGGCAATCAGCCTGATGGGCAAATACCAGCCTCCTAAATCTTCTTTGGTGATACCCAGCCAATTGGTGAACGGTTTTGACAAATAAGCCGAAAGCGATCCGGTTATGGCAAAAACAATAAAAATAATGACAAGCTGAAAGTTTGAGGTAATGCCCCAACGTTGTTTTAACTTTTTCATCTCACAAAGATATTTTTTTTCTTTTTAAAGCCAAGTGTTTGCTCCCTATTTTCTGCGTATATTTTTCTAAATTTGAGTTAAAAGCCAATTTTTCTTAAAAACAACAGGCAGTTTTACTACCTTTGTAGAGAATCAGACTAAATAATCATTAGTAAATGAAGACCCAAATTGATTTAGAAATATTAACTTCCTACGGAGCTGTTTTTAAGGAGTATGAAAAAGGGGAAATTCTCTTTTCTGAAGGCGAAAAAGCTCTTTATTATTATCAGGTTATCAGCGGAAGCGTAAAGATGTTTAACACCAACGATGACGGGAAAGAATTCACTCAGGGTTATTTTTCAAACGGACAGAGTTTTGGAGAGCCTCCGCTTTTTATAGACGAAAAATATCCGGCTTCGGCTATGGCTTTTCAGCAATCTGAAGTCGTGAAACTCTCCCGGGAGAAATTTTTGAACATACTCGAAGAGTTTCCGAAAATTCAAAAGCAGTTTCTGGAACTTATGGCAAGACGGATTCACAACAAAGCAACCGCCTCCAAAGATATCATCAACCAGAAACCGGAATTCAGAATACAGGCATTTCTGGACACCTGCAAAAAAAGTGAAGAAAAAGAGCATATCCCGTTTACCCGTCAGGAAATAGCCAACTTCACCGGGCTTCGGGTGGAAACCGTTATCCGTACGCTCTCTAAGATGAATAAGAAAAAAATGGTGGAAATTATCAATCACAAAATCTATTACTGATGCGATATAAAATTGATTTCTGGCTGAAATTCTCTATTGTAAATCTCTTTTTGGTAGCCCTTTTGGGTATGTTGATGCGGTATAAAATCGGATTTGATTTTCCTTTTTTTGTGCAGAAACACCTGCTACATTCTCATTCTCATTTTGCTTTTGCAGGCTGGATAAGCCATACGTTGATGGTGCTGATGGTTTATTATCTTAAAAATAAAACCACAACGATTTCCTTGCCTAAATACACCCTGCTTATTATTGCCAACCTGATTTGTTCGTACGGAATGTTGGTTTTTTTCGTAGCTCAGGGCTATGCTTTCTGGTCGATACTGTTTTCTACCCTGTCGATTTTTGTGTCGTATTTTTTTGCTTACTATTTTATCAAAGATTTAAAGCACATCAAGGGCAAAACGGCTGTAAATTGGTATAAAGGAGCTTTGTTTTTTTACGTAATTTCATCATTGGGGACTTTCTTTCTGGCCTATACGGTAGCCTCAAAAGACTTTATGTTTAACCCCTATCTGGCTTCGATTTACTACTACCTGCACTTTCAGTATAACGGTTGGTTTTTGTTTGCCTGTATCGGGCTTTTGGCAGATTATCTGAAACTCAACGGAACTGAAAACAAAGTATTTAACAAGTCATATCATTGGCTTTTTGCCTCAACTCTCGTTACTTATGTGCTTTCTGTTTTATGGCTAAAAATACCGACCTGGCTCTACGTTATTACAGTTGTTTTTTCTGTAATTCAGCTTGTCGTATGGGTGAATATGTTATTACTTATTAGTCGCAAAAAAGGTGAAATCCTCAACCGACAACCTTTGTTTTTGCAGTATTTCCTGAAATTTGCAGGTCTTTGCCTGACACTAAAGTTTGTGTTTCAGCTGCTTTCTGTGATTCCTGAACTGAGTCAGTTTGTGTTTGGTGTTCGCTCTATTATTATTGCCTATCTGCACCTGATTTTGCTGGCTGTTTTTTCGCTTTTCTTGCTCTATTACATCTATGCCAACAAGTTCTTAACCCTGAGTAAATCCATCAAAACCGGACTTATTCTTTTCGCTGTCGGAATCTTCCTCAACGAATTTATCCTTGCCATTCAAGGGATGTCTGCCTTTGGTTACATCCTGATTCCGAAGATAAACACCTTCCTTTTTGGAGCAGCTTTGGTGCTTTTTCTTTCTATGGGATGGGTGGTGATTAAGACGCTTAGGCAAAAGAACCAAGTGTAAAAATTTATCACCCCTTCGGGTGATTTTTTGTATTTTTTAGTCACTTTTATGCTGTTATCTTTTGTAAAAAAATACAAAAGCCCTATTATTGCATAACTAAAAACAAGTAGAGAGCCTTTCTTTCTATACTAAATATTTTTTCTTTCAGAAAAAATAACATGATTTAGGGCTTAAATTTACCATTCCATCGTATTAAAAATTCCTCTCTACTAATCATTAAAAATGATTTAGCTGTTTTTATATTTTTTGAAATAACTAAAATATTTTTTCTATGAACAGAAGTTGTTTAAAAATAACTGCTCCTTTAGCTTTTGTAATTCTTTTTTCGGGTTGTGTTGGAGCACCTATTGGCTATGGTGTGCAAGCAAACTCTATGAAAGAATGGCAACAACAACAGAATGAACAAGCAAAAAAAAGAGATAGGGAATTTTATAAAAATACAATGTCTGAATTCAATAATCGAGAACGTATATATAAAAGTATCTTTAAAGAAAGTAGTCTTAAGAGCATAAGTTATGAGTCAGTCGATTATAACTCCCCTATTAAAGAGTCAACCAATTCATTTTCAGAAAATTCAGGAGATGAGTCTATTGTAAAATACAGACGTAGCTCGCTTTATACACTGATGATTGCCGATACTTTAAACGAAGAATATTATCGTACAAAGTATGTTTTTGGAAACAGCCGACTTTCTGATAAGTTTAATAATCATAATATAGGTCCTTATCAAATTATAGGAAAAGCAGGTGATTCTAATCAGGCTCAAAATATAGAAAACTATTTGAATAAAAATCAAGTAGCAAAACAACTGATTGCTAAATGGTTTAACAGAGGAAAGGACGGTAGTTTTAATATGAATTTAGTTGCTCGCAGAGGCGAATATAACGCCTCTGAATTAGATGTAAAAATAGCTTTACATACTGTTCGGGGAAAAGCAATGCTCAAAGATGCAGGTGAAGAGCTGATAGGTAATACTTTTGTTGTGGTTTATGATTTTGAAAGCAATGAAAACAATCGCAATATAGTTCCTTTCAAATATTCTTTAAATTCTGAGATTACAATCAGAGCCTATTTGTATCGTTTAGTATGGGATGATTATACGGCTGCTGTCTTTTATAACGATTATTGGTTGGATAAAAACAGCCTTGAGAGCTCTCGTAAAACCGCTTTTGAAAATTCAGATATTTTTAAATTGAAATACATTGGTAATGTGGTTATAGACGAACACTCAAATACGGGAATTGTTAAACATAATAGAGAAGTTCTAAAGAAATTTGAAAAAGAAACTATTGATTGGAATGATATCAATTCTAATCAAACTGATGCAGCATTAAAAAATGCGTTGAACGTATGCCTGAATGAGTTAGAACGTAAATATGAAGAATTCCGAACTAAATTCCCTTTATATAGCGGAAACCCTATTGCAGCTAAAGTGGGGAAAAAAGAAGGCTTAAAAGAAGGAGATACTTTTGAAGTACTCGAACAGATTTTAAATGAAGATGGCACGACTGAATATCAAAGAAAAGGAGTCATAAAAATAAAAAATGAAAAAGATATTTGGAATAATACCGCTGAGGGAGATTGGTTTGGAGACTCCTCTAAAATGGAATACACTATTTTTCAGGGACAAAAAGGAAAATACCACCCGGGTATGCTTATCAGGCAGATAAATTAGAAGCTACTATAATTTAAAAATAAGAATAACTATAAATAAAAACCAATGAAAAAAAGAATCATAACCACAATAGCATTTTTAACGCTGTCTTTCACTTTTGCCCAGCAAATAACCGTAGAAGAAATCTATGCTAATTATATAAAGGCAATTGGTGGAAAAGATAAATTAGAAAGTATTGTAAATAAAATAGACATAAACTCTCTTACATCAGAATCTACCATTACAGGTGCTTTTAATAGTCAAACAAAAATGGAGCAGGAAATAATTAATTTCTATGATTATTCAACTCCTCCACAGTCTGCTACTATACTTAAACAACCGCCTTCTTCTCTAACAGGAAATAAAACAGAATTCACAAGGTATCTTACCGCTAACGGAAAAACAACTATGTTGTTCTCTGACGGAAAAAAACAAGTAATGGCAAGTACTCACAATAAATATAGGGAAAATCCTTTCCCTGATACGATGATACCTTCTGGAAGTAAAGTCTTAACCAATGAAAACTTCAATGGTAAAGAAGTGTACGTGGTAAGTTATGAGGAAATAACAGGCATCATTAAGCTTGATTGTCTTGCGTATTTTGATATAGACTCGGGGCTTCTATTAGGCACTAAAAGCGTTAGTAAACAAGAAGTAGCAGGAAGAAACACTACTTCCACTATTTCTCTTAATATGTTTGAAGAATATAGAGAAGTAGAAGGTATTTTAATTCCTCATAAACACATTACAAATATAAAAACTGAGACAACAGGTACGGTAAGCATGACCTCAATAAGCAATATGATAACGACTGTCATTGCCATAGAGTTTAATATAGATACTGAAGATTTTAAACAAAATTGTTTTCAAAACCCGGAAGCATGTTTTGAAAAATATGAAAAAAAAATAAAATCACTATTTTTTGGAAAGAGTAAAATCATTTTACAAACTTAAATTATGAAAAAAGTATTCTTACTACCTTTTCTTTTTGGAGGTTTTTTTGTCACTGCCCAGCAAATAACCGTAGAAAAAATCTATGCTAATTATATAGAAGCTATTGGTGGAAAAGAAAAGATAGATAATATTGTGAATCAAATGAAAGTGTCTATGATCAACACTTTAAATACTACTTTTTCTTCTATCCGGGCAACAACAAAAACTACAGAAAACCAAGTAATGACAATTGATTTTATAGATATCCAAAATCAACAGACTGCAGATATTACAAAGAATTATTCTAATCTGAGTGAAAATCAAAACACATATTCGCAAAAAATCATGATTGATGGCAAAATGATCACTATACTCCCCGATGGTCAAAAATATGAAACCCCATATCTTGAAAAATTAAATTCTGATTTTCTGGGAACAACGATACCTGTAGGAAGTAAAGTTCTTATCAATGAAACTTTTAATGGCAAAGAAGTATATGTGGTTAATTATGAGCAGAAAATAGCAGGGGGCAAGCAAACCGTTTATGAATATTTTGATATTGTCTCCAGCTTAAAGCTCGGCTATAAAAAGCATTCTGAATCAGTTAAAGAAGAAACAAATTCTTATAATACCACCACTACTATTTACATTGACTCTATGTCTGCTACGTTAGAATATAAGAAGATGAATAATATTCTATATCCATATAAAGAAAAGGGAAGTTTTAATATGGAGAATACTACAGTTACAACTACTGAATCTTTAATAACTTTAATAAATAACGACTCCTCATTAGGAGTAAAAATAGATGAAAATAAAGCGGACGAAAAATTAAAGCAAAAAGAAGGCAAAACCATAATTACCAAATTACACAGTGAATGGGAAACAGAAATTTTAGCTGTAGAGTTTAATATAGA
>JBAYSC010000101.1:0-8770 GCA_041676345.1 Flavobacteriaceae bacterium
CGATTAAACAAATCAACGATTAAACAAGAAATGAAAAACTGGAACAACATACGACTTTTACTAATGCTTTTGGCAGTAGTGTTTTTGTATGCTTTTGGTTTGGAGCGAAACAAAAAGCGGTTGGTTTCAAATCCGCAAATAGAATTTATAGGCGAAAGCAGATTGTTCATAACCGAAGACTCGGTTAATAAATTGTTAATAGAAAATTTTGGGGCAGAAAAAACCATTGCCAAAGAAAACTTAGCTTTGAAAAAGTTGGAAAGTGTACTTACAAATCACCCGATTATCGAAAAAGCGGAAGTGTTTGTAACGACCAAAGGTGAGCTGAAAGCCCGGGTAAAACAAAAAACTCCTGTAGCGAGAATTTATAATGCATACCGTTCTTTTTATATTGATTATCAAGGAAATACAATGCCTCTTTCCGATAACTTTTCCGCTCGGGTTCCGCTGGTTTCTGCCCGGCTGACTCAGGAAAATAAGGAAGAAATCACTCGCTTGCTCCGATATATTTATGATGATGAGTTTCTCAAAAAAAACATCACCGGAATCGAAGTGGGCAGCGATAAAAACATTCTGATGAAAAACAGAAACTATAATTACAGCATTGATTTCGGAAAATCTCAAAATATAGAACAGAAGTTTAAAAATTATAAAGCCTTTTTTCAAAAAGCATCTCAGGATAGTTTGATTGAAAAATACAGCAAAATAAATCTCAGATTTACCAAACAGGTAGTTTGCACCAAAAACGAATAGAATATGGAAAAAGAAAACATCGGAGTCGGACTTGACATTGGTACAACCAAGATTGTAGCAATGATTGGAAAGAAAAATGAGTATGGAAAGCTCGAAATCATCGGAATGGGCAAAGCCAAAAGTCTTGGAGTGGCAAGAGGTGTGGTGAACAACATCACCCAAACCATCCAATCCATTCGTCAGGCAATAGCCGAAGCTGAAAACAATTCGGGTTATAAGATAAACAACGTGGTGGTGGGCATTGCAGGGCAACACATCCGGAGCATTCAGCACAGTGATTACATCAGCCGTTCTAATGCTGATGAAGTCATTGACGAATCAGACCTTGACCAACTCACCAATCAGGTACACAAACTGGCGATGCTTCCGGGCGAAGAAATTATTCACGTTTTGCCTCAGGAATACAAAATCAACGGTCAGGAAACCACAACCGAACCAATCGGGATGTATGGAAGTCGTTTGGAAAGCAACTTTCACGTGGTAGTGGGGCAGGCCTCTTCTATACGAAATGTAGGCAGGTGTATTAAAAGTGCCGAAATAGAACTTGCAACCCTTACTTTAGAACCTTTGGCTTCAGCCGATGCAGTGCTTTCTCAGGAAGAAAAAGAAGCAGGTGTTGCCCTGATTGACATCGGAGGCGGAACTACCGATTTGGCAATTTTCAAAGACGGAATCATTCGCCATACGGCCGTAGTGCCTTTCGGAGGAAATGTGATTACCGAAGACATCAAAGAAGGCTGTTCGATTATCGAAAAACAGGCAGAACTGTTGAAAATAAAATTCGGTTCGGCTTGGCCGGGCGAAAACAAAGACAACGAAATTGTCTCTATTCCGGGGCTCAGAGGTCGTGAACCCAAAGAAATTTCGCTTAAAAATCTGTCGAAAATTATTCATGCCAGAGTTATCGAAATCGTCGGGCAGGTTTTCAACGAAATTAAAGCCTACGGACACGAAGACCCCAAAAAGAAACTCATTGCCGGAATCGTGCTCACAGGTGGTGGAGCAGAACTCAAACACATCAAACAATTGGTGGAATACATCACCGGAATGGATACCCGAATCGGTTACCCGAATGAGAATCTGGCAGGAGATTCAGATCAGGAACTTTCAAGTCCGCTCTATGCAACCAGTGTTGGGTTAGTCATGGAAAGCCTTAGACAAAAACAAAGTGTAAAAAGTGCGGTTCCTTTTGTAGAGATTAAAAAAGAAGAAAAAAATCCTTTGCCGGAAACAGTTGTCGAAGAACCGACAGAAAACAAAAAGGAAGAGAACGAAAAAGATTCAAAAGAGACAACCAGAAAATCTTTCTTTGAAAAATACGTAGAAAAAATTAAGAACTTTATAGAAAACACAGAATAAAAAACCGGGAGATTATGATGAGCAATTCAGATTTTGGAAGTATTTCATTCGATTTACCAAAAAACCAATCGAATGTAATTAAAGTAATCGGAGTAGGTGGTGGAGGTAGCAATGCTATCAATCACATGTTCCGTCAAGGTATTAAAGGAGTGGATTTTGTAGTCTGTAATACAGATGCACAGGCACTTCAAAACAGCCCTGTGCCCAACAAAATCCAGCTGGGAGTAAATCTTACAGAAGGTCTCGGAGCAGGTGCCAATCCCGAAGTAGGGCAGCAGTCGGCTATCGAAAGCATTGCGGAAATCGAAAAAATGCTCGATACCAATACCAAAATGGTTTTTATCACAGCCGGTATGGGTGGCGGAACAGGAACCGGAGCCGCTCCGGTGATTGCACAGCTTGCCAAAGAACGGGAAATTCTAACGGTCGGGATCGTAACTATGCCTTTCCAGTTTGAAGGAAAAACCCGTTTAGAACAGGCTCTGAACGGTATAGAAAGACTTCGGAAACAGGTCGATTCCCTGATTGTTATCAACAACAACAAGCTCCGTGAAGTTTACGGAAACCTCGGTTTTAAAGCCGGTTTCTCGAAAGCAGACGAAGTGTTGGCAACCGCATCAAGAGGAATTGCAGAGGTGATTACACATCACTACACTCAAAACATTGACCTGAAAGATGCCAAAACCGTACTTTCCAATAGCGGAACAGCCATTATGGGTTCTGCTACGGCCGAGGGTGACGACAGGGCAAAACAGGCGATTATCAGTGCTTTAGATTCTCCGCTTTTGAACGATAACAAGATTTCGGGAGCCAAAAACGTATTGCTTTTGATTGTTTCCGGAACCAACGAAATTACCATTGATGAAATCGGGGAAATCAACGACTACATCCAAGGTGAAGCAGGTCACAGTGCCAATATCATTATGGGAGTAGGTGAAGATGAAACCCTTGGAGAAGCCATTGCCGTTACGGTAATTGCAACCGGATTCAATGCAGAACAACAAAGCGAAATCGTAAATACCGAACCTAAAAAAATCATCCATTCGCTCGACAGCGAAAGCAAAATGGAGCAAAATCTTTTAAAAAAAGAGCAGACTCCGATGATTAATTTTTCGCTCGACCAGACCGAAGAAGAAACCGACACGGTAGAAAATCAGGTTGAGGTTGAGGCTGTGGAGGAAGAAAAAATCGTTTTTTCGCTGGAGGAAGAAACAGAAGTTGAAGAAGCACAGAAATTTGAAATTTTTGAAACCGATTTGATTCCCACCTCTGAGTTTATCAAAAATTTAGATGTGGTTTTCGAGATTGTTCCGGCAAAAACTACTGATTTCACAGCGGCTGTCCCTGAAAAAGAAGAAATCGCTTTTGAAATAGAAGCCGCTTCGCAAGAGCCTGAAGAAGAAAAAAATGAGTTTCTTTTCGACATTTCGGCAGAGACCAAAGAAATGCAGGTAAACGACCCTATTCGTGTGGTTCCTGTTACCGAAGTTTCTGAATCGGGAGTTACCCGTTATTCTTTAGAAGAATATATGGAAGTTGAAAAACAGTTGATGGATTCTAAACCAAAAGCCAAAACCGAAGAAGTTCCTGCTGAACTCAACTTTACGTTAAAACAAGAGACACAAACTCCTGAGGCTGTTGAAGAAGAGCCAAAAGACGTTTCTTTCAAGCCTTCGTTTGAAGAGCTTCCCGCTACAGAAATGACCATCGAAGAAGCCCTGAAAGCCAGAGCCGATGAGCGAAGAAGAAAAATGAAAGAGTTTAATTATAAATTTCACAATAGTGTTTCTAAGATCGAAGAGATTGAAAAAGTCCCTGCCTATAAACGTCAGAATATTGATTTATCTCAGGTTGATTCGGCAAGCGGAAAGTCAAGAACTTCGCTCAGCACAGACAGCAACAACGATTTGCAACTCCGAAACAACAATTCGTTTTTGCACGATAATGTAGATTAGTGTTTTAAATTTTCCATGATAAAAATCCCGATTCTGCCACAGAGTCGGGATTTTTTTTGTAATTTTACTGAAAAAAGTTATGGAAAATCGTGTGGAAATATTCTCAGGAAGTGAAGTAGCTGTGCTGGCCGTAAAAAATATCTTAGAGCAAAACCGAATCGAATATGCTGAGAGAAACGACATTCAATCTGCTATCCATGCAGGTTTTGGAACTGTAGATAAAGCCGTTCACCTCTTTGTCGATGTATCTGATTTGGAAAAAGCCAAAGAAGCGTTGAAAGGTTTGGAGGTGTAGGAAAACAGGCAGTATATAACTCGTTTTAGTCCGTTAGGTAGCGGAAGTCCAAAGTGTGTTCATGATTTATTGGCTTTTCAGGGATTTAAGCTCTTCCAGAATAAACGGAATTTTCTTGACATTGGCTAATTCTTTCAGCTTTTCACGAGATTCTTCAATAGGTGTCCCGAAGTAAGTTTTTCCACCTTCGATAGATTTGGTAACTCCGGTTTGTCCTAAAACAACCGCTTTCGTTCCGATGGTGATTCCGCTTGTGGTGCCGACCTGCCCCCAAAGGGTAACTTCATCTTCGATAACCACACAACCTGCAATTCCGGTTTGAGAAGCGATAAGACATTTTTTTCCGATTACCGTATCGTGCCCCACCTGAATCATATTGTCCATTTTTGTTCCCTCTCCGATAGTTGTATCTCCCGTAACTCCTCGGTCAATTGTACAGTTTGCCCCGATTCCGACATTGTTTTCGATAACAACCCGACCTCCTGAAATCAATTGGTCAAAGCCTTCGGGACGTTTTTTGTAGTAAAACGCATCTGCTCCTAAAATCGTTCCGGAATGAATAATTACATTGTCTCCGATAATCGTATCATCATAAATCGAAACATTGGAATGAATCAGACAATTTTTTCCGATAACTACGTTATTTCCGATAAAGCAATTCGGTTGAATGATGGTGTTTTCTCCGATTTTGGCACTTTCGGAAACCGAAACATTTGAAGATTGAAAAGGCTTGAAATGCTTGGTTAATTTATTGAAATCTCGAAAAGGGTCATCAGAAATAAGCAATGCTTTTCCGTCTGGACAAGCCACTTCTTTGTTGATTAAAACAATAGTTGCTTTGGATTGCAGAGCCTTGTCGTAGTATTTCGGGTGGTCAACAAAAACGATATCTCCCTCTTCCACAACGTGGATTTCGTTCATTCCCAAAACAGGAAAATTTTCATCTCCCACAAATTTACAAGAGATGATTTCTGAAATTTCTTTTAACGAATGGGTGCGGTTGAATTTCATTGGTAGTTTTTAATTAGTTGTTGGTAGTTTTTTATTCATTCAGTTGGTTTTTCAAGTCCATTCGTTCGTGTAATATTCTAACAACTTCAATTCTATCTTCGGAAATAACTTGATAGAAAATAATGTGTTTTCCCGTCCTCAATCCAAGCAGGTTATTGCTTATTCCCTCATATTCTTTTCCGAGTTCTGGGGTTTCTCCAATTTGTGTACAAGCAAATTCTAACGCTAAATAATATTTGTCAGCCTGTTTTTCCGACCATTCTTCAAAAGTGTAAAACCAAATATCATTCAAGTCGTCAATGGCTTCTTGTCTTAAAATAACATTAGCCATTTTTTCTTTTTTGTTCTTTTAGGTTTTTCAAATTTTCTTTGAAGTCGAAATTTTCAACAAGTGGGCTGTCAATTCCTTTCTGAATCGCAGCTCTCAAAGCTATTGCTTTACTTTCTTCGTCCTCTAAAAGTCGAAGACCTGCCCGAATAACTTCACTAACATTTTTATAGCGTCCTGCCGATACCTGACTACTTACAAACTGGTCAAAATAGCTTCCAAGTGATACTGATGTGTTTTTCATTTTTTTAAACTTTCTCCAAAGTTACCAAATTTTGGTAATTGTACAAATTTTTATCGTATGCTTTTTCGATTTAAATGACACATAGCAAAAGCCAATTTGTTAGTTTTGAGACAATAGAAACAAAAAAGTTCAATTCAGACTTAATCTGTCATTTTGCAAAACCCTTGTCAGTAGTGCTTTTCTGTCCGTTTATAATGTCTTAAATAATAATACAAGTATCAAAATTGGGACTACAATCACTATGGCTGGAAGTAATAAATTTAAAATTGATTTTCCAATTGATAGTTTTTGAACTTCCGAAATACCTATAACACTAAACACTATTGTCCATATTCCAAGAATGAATTCTAAAATCATAGAACCATAAACAAAAATGTTAGAAAGCCACCCTGCACTTGTTATGTCTCCATCTTCTTTAAATATCTCCACTCCATAAATTCCAATTTGTGGAATAAGAAAAATGAGAGCAATAATTGAAGGTATCATTGCATAGGAAAGTATTCTTAAAATTGAAGATGTATCTCCTTGTCCCTTTAACCATTTTCCTGTCCAACTGACAAGTGCGGCATATATATAATATGAAATCCAACCTAATAATCCACCAATAATAATGGAAAGAGCAATAATTGCCCAAATAGACATTTTGTCCCCCATATTTTTTATTGAAGCTCTGTCAAAAGACCTTGAAATTCCTGATAAAATCAATAATACTGTAACATACTTGTCATAGTGGTTGTCGTTAATGTATTTAAAAACTAATCTTGGCGAAGTCCAAATTTTTATAAATAAGTCTTTGTCCGTCAGATTTAAATTCCCGTCATTTTTGTCTAAAAGATTTTCCACATTTATTGTTATTTGGTTTTGTGTCGTTCGTAGCATTACTGCTAACTCTCAAATATATAATAAAAAAAGTGCCTGAATTTAGCATTTCAGACACTTTTATAATTTTCAAAATTATTCTTTAATTCTTTCCATATAAGCTCCGGTAGCTGTATCAATTTTGATTTTATCTCCTTCATTGATAAAAAGCGGAACATTTATAGAAGCTCCTGTTTCAACTTTTGCAGGTTTTGTAGCATTGGTAGCTGTATTTCCTTTTACTCCCGGTTCGGTATAAGTTACTTCCAAAACGATAGAGGCAGGCATATCAACAGCCAAAGGCATATCGGTTTCGGTATTGATTTGCACCATTACGTTGGTGCCTTCTTTTAATAATTCGGGAGCATCAAGTACGTTTTTGTTAAGCGTAATCTGCTCAAATGTTTCCGTATTCATAAAGTGAAAATCATCTCCTTCTGCATATAAATACTGAAAAGTATGTGTTTCTACTCTTACCGTATCAATTTTGTGTCCTGCCGAAAAGGTGTTTTCAAGCGTTCTTCCCGTGGTTAAACTCTTCATTTTTGTTCTTACGAAAGCGGGTCCTTTTCCCGGTTTTACGTGAAGAAACTCCACAATCTTGTAAATGTCATTATTGAACTTAATGCACAATCCGTTTCTGATGTCTGCTGTACTTGCCATTTTTATTGTTTAATCGTTATTTGTTTAATCGTTTAGAGGGCAGACCCTCCGGTATATCCTTTCATTACTCCACGAGAAGAATTTTTGATAAAGTCAAGAATTTCGTCTCTTTCGGGTGTGGCTTCCATTTCGCCTTCGATAATTGCTAAGGCTTGGGAAGTATTGTAATTTTTCTGATATAAAATCCTGTAAATATTCTGAATTTCCCTGATTTTTTCAGGCGAAAAACCTCTTCTTCTGAGTCCAACCGAATTGATTCCTACATACGAAAGCGGTTCACGAGCTGCTTTTACATAAGGCGGAACGTCTTTTCTGACCAAAGAACCTCCGGTTACAAAGGCGTGATTTCCGATGTTTCCGAATTGCTGAACAGCTACCATTCCTGCCAAAACCACGTGGTCTCCGACCGTTGTGTGTCCTGCTAAGGTAGTTCCGTTGGAGAAAATACAATTATCTCCGACAATACAATCGTGAGCAACGTGGCAATAAGCCATAATCCAACAATTTTTTCCGATTACGGTTTTCATTCTGTCGGTTGTGCCACGATTTATGGTTACACATTCACGGATTGTTGTTCCGTCTCCGATAACAGTTACCGTATCTTCATTTTGGAATTTCATATCCTGCGGAATGGCAGAAATTACTGCTCCGGGGAAAATATTGCAATTCTTCCCGATTCTTGCTCCTTCCATAATGGTTACGTTGGAGCCTATCCAGGTTCCTTCTCCGATTTCTACATTTTTATGAATGGTCGTAAACGGGTCGATTACCACATTTTTGGCAATCTTTGCTCCCGGGTGGACGTATGCTAATGGTTGATTCATAGTTTTTGTCAGTTTTCGGTTGTCAGTTTTCGGTTTTCGGTTTTCGGTTGTTCTCAATACACTTTGCTACTCGAACTGACAGTTAATAGTTTCTATAATCTTAATGGTTTTTAAGTACTTTTCTATAAGCAAACAAACCTATTGCTACGAGAATTAATCCACATATCATTATTATTATCGAATTTCTTATTCTATCTGAATCTACTACCTCAAGGTATGTTGTTAGTCCGTTTATAAAATAAACTATTCCAATTATAATCAATAAAATTCCTGGTATTCGCTTTAATTTCATAAGTTTCTTTGTCTTACTACTTAATACTTTCTGTCTTAATACTATTTCGCTTTCACGATTTGAGCCATAAGCTCTGCTTCGGTTGCTAATTTTCCGTTGGTATAAGCATACGCCTGCATATGGCAAATTCCTCTACGAATCGGAGTCAGCAATTCTAATTTAAATATCAATGTATCTCCGGGTAGAAC
>JBAYSC010000102.1:0-8716 GCA_041676345.1 Flavobacteriaceae bacterium
CACCCTGATACGATGTTCGGAACTATAACGGTGGCTCATTGCACGGATTGATAATTGAAACAAAGCTGTCAAAAAAAAACCATTTATGAAAAGAATCGCTTACTTAACCGGTATCTCACTATTTCTGGGGATTTTGATAGCTTTGTTTGTTTTTATAAAACTCTACAACAAACCTCATATTGACGTAGGCGATTCCAAAGCCGATTACGTTATGTCTATTGAGGCTATCGCAGGTGATTTCGAAGAAAACGAAGCCGTTGCCAACGAAAAATATTTAGATAAAATCATTCAGGTCGAAGGCGTGATAAACGACATTGCCCTTTCTGACGGCAACAGCATCCTTACTTTGAAAGCCAGGCAATCTGACCAAAGTGTGGTTTGCACTATGGCTGCATCAGAAAACATAAAAATCGTAGGGCTTCAAAAAGGAAATACCGTCACCGTCAGAGGAATCTGTACCGGATATCTGATGGATGTTATCTTAGTGAGAGCCATAATCGTAAATTAAACTAAAAATATATGCGTTTTTCAATTCTCTTATTCTTTATTCTCTGTACCTGTTTGGGGGTTTCTGCTCAGGAGAAATTTTTTACCAAACAAGGATATATTTCCTTTTTTTCTCATACTTCGGTAGAAGATATAAAAGCAGAAAACAAACAGGTTTTGAGCATTATTGACCTTTCTACGGGAGAAATTGCGGTTACGCTACTGATGAAGTCTTTTGCATTTGAAAAAGCCCTGATGCAGGAACATTTCAACGAAAATTACGTAGAATCCGATAAATATCCGAAAGCTACTTTTACAGGAAGCATCCAAAACCTAAGCGATTTGCTTCAGGGGAACAACACCATTGCAGAAATCAAAGGCAATCTCACCATCAAAGGCATTACAAAACCCGTAACCATCGAAAGCAAAGCCCTTATCGAAAAAGACAGCATTGTTCTCAAAGGAAAATTTATGGTTACCGTAGCCGATTTTAATATCAAAATTCCAGCTATCGTTAGAAAAAATATTGCTGATAGTGTAGAAGTTACTTTTGTTTTAACTCACCAACCCTACAAGAAATAGCCCTATAATATATGAAAAAACTACTCCTTTTTTTGGTGTGCCTCAGCTATAGCACACAGTCTCAGGAATTGACCGATATTTTAGATAGCGAAATTCCCGCAACCACAGAATATATAAGTGCTACCTTCAAAGGCACCCGAATCATCAACGGACATTCGATAGAAAACCGCAAAAAAGGCATATTGGAATTTCTGATTTCGCATCGGTTCGGGAGGATAAGCGGTGGTGAAGAAGAGTTTTTCGGAATTGATGAATCCAACATTCGTCTGGCTTTGGAATATGGACTTACCGATAATATTATGTTAGGTCTGGGAAGGAGTTCGTTTGAAAAAACCTATGACGGATTTATTAAATATAAGCTGCTTAAACAAAGTACGGGAGAAAAAACATTTCCGGTAAGTATTTCCCTGTTTGGGAGTATTGCCCGAAAAACCCTCAAAGACTACCTACCCGAAAACGAACCCGATTTCAACGATCGCCTCTTTTATACGACACAAATTTTAATTGCCCGAAAGTTTAACGAATCGTTTTCTTTTCAGCTTTCTCCGTCTTATATTCACCGAAATTCGGTGGTGATTGATGATGACCCTCACGATATTTTTGCCTTGGGAGCAGGAATGCGAATGAAACTCAACAGGCGAATGTCTCTGAATTCTGAGTATTACTACACTTTTAACCCATTGATTTCCAGAGATGTGAGAAATGTTTTTTCCATCGGAGTTGATATTGAAACAGGCGGACACATCTTTCAGCTTGTTCTCTCGAATGCCAACACGATGATTGAAAAAGGTTTTATAACCGAAACTACCGACAATTTCTTTAAAGGAGACATTCACTTCGGGTTTAATATTTCACGGGCTTTTCACCTGCAAAAACACAAAACCAAAATTCCCATGACGGATGACGAAGGCGGTTATGGAAAGCTACAGCCTTAAATTCTGAAAATTCCTCCAAAAGCAATTACGCTTTCGCCAAAATAAAAACTCTGGGATGCTTTGTCTGCTTTGTTTGCTGTGGTTCTGATGTCATTCATATCAATATAACCTCCTTTGAGTTCTGCCTGAACAAAGAAATATTTATAGAAGGTTATGTTCAGACCTGCTTTGGCAGCAATTCCGTAACCGGAAATGTGAAATTCGTCGTACCTGTCCTGTCCGAGTAATTCGGTATTGGTTTTCGGATACAGGATTCCCGCTCCTATTCCTGTAGTGAAATTCACCTGAATTTTATCTGTATTTCTGATTCTCAGATATTTCGAAAAATCATCAACACGGGAAAATTCGACATTGAGATAATTGAGCCCGTCTGTGTGTTCAAATTTCAGAAAATCACGGGTCAAAAAGACATTTCCGTCACTTATTGCTTCGCCATAAGCTCCTCTGTCAGGGTAATTCCCGGAATAACCGACCGTTTCGTTCTGATACATTATATATTTCATGTGGTCAACTCCAAGCGAAATATTGTAGTTGTCGGTAATAAAATATCCCACTCTGAAATTGGTTTGAGGAATAGTAATCCGCTTAGGGTTTACATAGTCAATATGCCAACCTTTGCGTTTGTCATGAGCTTTTACGTTATGTAAGGTAAAATCGTAATCTTTTCCTTTAAAATGAATATCTGAGCGGGAATAAATATCACTGTTTCCGCCCCAAAAGAAATAGAATTTCCCTTTGTTGTGTGCGGTATATTTTTCGGGAAGAGCAACAAAATCTTCTTCTTGACTAAAACCCTGAAAACTCAGTGTCATAGCTACAAATAGTACGAAATATTTCAATGTGTTATGGCTGAAAGAAAAATTAGAACTGATTTATGGTTTTTCGGATAGCGGTTAATCTGGTCATCAATCCTTCAAAATATTTGATGTCGAGCATATTGGCTCCGTCAGATTTTGCATTGGCAGGGTCGAAATGGGTTTCGATGAAAATTCCGTCTACTCCTGTTACAATTCCTGCTTTGGCAATGGTTTCGATCATGTCGGGACGACCTCCGGTAACTCCTGAATTTTGATTGGGTTGCTGAAGCGAATGGGTTACATCCAAAACCGTAGTTGCATATTCTCTCATAGTGGGGATTCCCCGGAAATCAACAATCATATCCTGATAACCGAACATAGTGCCACGGTCTGTCACCATTACGTTTGGGTTGTTGCAATCCAACACTTTCTGAACCGCATGTTTCATACTTTCGGGACTCATAAACTGTCCTTTTTTGAGGTTGACTGTTTTTCCGGTATTGGCAGCAGCCACGACCAAATCAGTCTGGCGAACCAAAAAAGCGGGAATCTGCAACACATCAACATATTGAGCTGCTTTGTCTGCATCTTCGTTGGTATGAATATCGGTTATGGTAGGCACATCAAAGGTTTCGGATACTTTTCTGAGGATTTTCAGGGCTCTTTCGTCTCCGATTCCCGTAAAACTGTCTATTCGGGAGCGGTTGGCTTTTTTGAAAGAACCTTTAAACACATAGGGAATCTGCAATTTATCAGTAATACCTACTAAGGTTTCGGCAATTCTCAGAGCCATTTCTTCGCCTTCAATAGCACACGGGCCTGCTAAAACAAAGAAATTACCGCTGTCGAGATGTTTTATTTTGGGGATGTTATTTAAGTCCATTTGGAAGTTTTTTGTAAATAGGTTACAAAGTTACGGAATCTGAGACAATAAATAATCCCCTTTAAGAAAGTCTTAAAAGGGATTATATTTTCGGTTATTCGTTTTTATTTCTTTATAATCCTAAAGGCTGCTGTTCCTGTCTCGGTAGTTGCCTTAACCAGATAATTTCCGCTTTGAAGTCCTGAAAAATCTATTTCTGTTTCGGTGGCATTGAGTGATATATTCATAACACTTTGCCCCAAAATATTGAAAACAGTTATTTCAGAAATCAGAACTTCACCCGAGAGATAGAGTTTGTCTTCTACCGGATTCGGATAGTAGGTAAAAGAAAACAGAAGAGAATTTTCTATTGCCAACGTGTTTACCTGAATTTCAATTTCTCCAAAAACGGAATCATCTTCCACCCAAGCAGCCCTTATTACTGCTGAGCCGTCACTTATTGCAGTTACCAGACCATTCGGGTCAACCGATGCCACTTCACTTCCTGAATTGACAGACCAAACCACTTCCGAATTGGTCGCTTCTGCGGGAGAAATTTCTGCCACGAGCTGTAATGTGCCACCTATAGTAGTGATTTCGGCAGGAACTTCATCTTGTGTATATACTTCAACAATGGTAACAGCAATCACATAATTAACCATAACCTCGATTTCATCAAAAAGCGTATTATTTTCAACCGAAGTTCCCCTTATGGTTACTATTCCGTTGGTCAAAGCTGTTACCAAACCGTTTTGATCAACCGTTGCTACTTCACTTCCTTGCTCAACCGTCCAGATGACCTCAGTATTGGTAGCATCTGAAGGAGTAATTTCAGCAACAAGTTGCAGGGTTCCTCCGGCTGTGGTAATTTCTGCAGGAATATCATTTTCGGTCGAAACTTCAATGCCAACAACAGCAACCACATAAGTAACTGTAACTTCGATTTCGTCAAAAAGTGTCTCGTTTTCAGCCGAAGTTCCTCGTAGGGTTGCCACTCCGTTTGCCAGAGCTGTTACCAAACCGTTCTGGTCAATCGAAACCACTTCGCTTCCGGTTTCTACCGTCCAGATTATTTCCTGATTGGTAGCATTTGAAGGTGTGATTTCGGCTACGAGTTGCAAAGTGCCTCCCTGAGTAGTAATTTGGGCAGGAACATCATTTTCGGTAGAAACTTCCACATCGGTTACAGCCACAACCTCTCCCCCTGTATAGGAAAACTGAACCACAGCTGCATTTCCCTGACTACCTCCTGTAGAAGTGTAACCCGAACCCCAGCAACCACTCACAGCCACTCCATACAACGAAGAGTTGGTTGTGAGCACCGCTTCTACGACCTTACTGGAAGAATTACTACCCGTGTGTCTGATTTCAACAAGCAAATGCCCTCCGGAATAGGTATAAGGCGTAGTAAAGTCAATCACAGGACCAAAAGTGGTTCCTCCGCCTGCAGGGTAACTGCCTGCTTCAATAGTGAGTGAGCCTGATCGAACCTGAGTTTGGGTTCCGGTAATGTTGTTGGCAAAGGTCAAACTTCTGTCAACCGGAGCCACACCCGGACTCAGATAAATATCATAATCACCATAAATTGCCTGAGAAGCAGGCCAAGTGGAAGAAGCCGAAGCAGATGGTCGAAAAGTAATTCCGTTGAGCTGCTGACCCTGCAATGCCGTTAATTGATTTTCGTGAATAAGTAATTGATAGGAACGTGCCGTATTGGCTAACGGCCCGGTAAAACCTCCTGTGCTGGTTGTGTTTTCCAATGAATTTGGCACTACAACCGTCTGTGCAAATGACATTTTTCCAAAGCCAAGGAAAACTGCCAAAATCATAAATTTTGTAATGTTTTTCATACGTTTATCAGTTTTGGTTAAACTTAAATTGCTGTAAACATACAAAAAAATCAGTGTCTTTCAAATTTATTTTTTTAACAATCAGGGGTTTATATAAAACTCAGAACTATTTTCGGGGTTTATATTTTGATGCTCTAAAAAGCTCTTCTGCATTTTTGCTAAAGAGTTCTTCCAAAGAAACCTCATTGTTTTTGGCATAGGCCCGCACAATCTGCCAACCAATCCACGAACCCATTTTTCCGGGAGATTCGCTGTCTATATCCAGATAAAATTTAGAAAACGGAGCTTCATTCACAAACCGGATAACCAAAGAAGGGTCTGTGCTGTACAGCATTTTTTCATCAATAAAATACCTCCATACGTTTTCCTCATTGGCCATTGCCCATTTTAATTTCTTTTCCGGATAGGCAATTTTTTGAGCATCCGAGAGCTCTGGCAAAAGCAAATCTTTTAAGTATAAAATTTTTCCTTCATAGATAATTCTCGACAAAAAATCTCCTGTTCTGGGGTAGGGAATTTTTCGATGAGCGAATGATTGTACCAGATTTGGGAGAATTTGTTCCGGCTCAAGATTTTCCCGTAAATATTCGGGTTCGGCAGCATAAAAATGATGGTCTTTTCCTAAGAAAACATCGAGAGAAATCCACGTAAGTGAGTCTGTATAAAAAGTTTTCCGATGATAATCGACCTCAGAAATTACCGTATGAACAACGGGGAGTTTTTCGTTTGGATAATAGAATTTTATATGCTGAAAAAGCGATTTCAGTTGGCTTTTCAGAGTGGAAATGTCAGAGAATTTCTTTTGAACCTCTTCATATAATTCCTGATAAATGGTGTCATTTTTTTTGGCAATCCAAACCGAATCGGGCACATTGGCAGGAAAAAAATGCGGAAATTTCTGCTTGACAGCCTGCAAATCTTCCGATTCATAAAATGCCTTATCAAAACGTTCTACCGTAAGCTCTACAGGAATTTTTTCAATTTGTTTTTCCAATTCGCTTTTTCGGTTGCACGAAGCAACCAGCAAAGTCAGCAAAAGAAACAACGTGATTTTTTTCATTGTCGGATTATTTTTTACTTTTGTTAAACCATATAGAATAAAGACTACATCAGGTATTTCGTCTTTTACCTATCTAAAACTCACAAAGATAAAAAATAGTATATGAATTCAACTTTTGATACGGAAAAAGTAGCTCAACATATCGTAAATTGGCTAAAAGATTATGCTCAAAAGGCAAATGCAAAGGGTTTTGTAATCGGGATTTCGGGCGGAATCGACTCAGCGGTAACTTCCTATTTATGTGCCTTGACAGGTCTGCCTGTTTTGTGTGTAACCTTACCAATTCATCAGGCAACCTCACAAGTAAATCGGGCTAAAGAGCATATCGCTTTACTTCAAAATAAATTTCCAAACATAGCCGAAGCTGAAACGGATTTGACTCCGGTTTTTGAAACGATGAAAAATGTAGTTCCACAAACCTCAGATGAATATAAACTGAATCTGACCTTAGCCAATACCCGTTCGAGATTGCGGATGACAACTCTTTATTATTATGCTGGGATTCACGGTTATTTGGTAGCAGGAACGGGAAACAAAATCGAGGATTTCGGAGTGGGATTTTTCACCAAATACGGAGACGGAGGTGTGGACATCAGCCCGATTGCAGACCTTATGAAATCTGAGGTTTATCGCTTGGGAGATTATTTCGGGTTGTCTGAATCTATTTTAAAAGCCGTACCTACAGACGGACTTTTCGGAGATGACCGCTCAGACGAAGACCAATTGGGAGCCAGTTATGACGAACTCGAAAAAGCCATGCTTGCCTACGAAAACGGAAAAACAGCTGCTGATTTTTCAGGCAGAGAAAAAGAAGTGTTTGAAATCTTTACCCGACTCAACACCATCAATCAACACAAAATAAATCCGATTCCGGTTTGTGTGATTCCGAAATAATTTTTTGATTTAGAATCTTACGTATTCTGTTATTTCCAAACCATACCCTACCATACCGACTCTTTTGGTTTGTTCGGAGTTAGATAACAATCTGATTTTAGAAATATTCAAATCGTGCAGTATTTGGGCTCCGATACCGAAATCTTTGGCATCCATCGGGATTTTCGGAGCTTTGATTTTGCCCTGAGCCTGGAGGTCTTTGAACTCATTTAGTCTATCAAGTAAATTCATCGTCTGTAATTCCTGATTGATAAACAAAATCGCCCCTTTTCCTTCTTCGTTGATAGCCCGAAACATATTTTCGAGTTTTTCATCAGGGTTGTTGGTAAGAGTTCCGAGAATATCGTTGTTTACCAAAGTGGAATTTATCCGTGTCAGCACGGGTTCGTCTGTGTTCCAAACTCCTTTTGTAAGAGCGATATGCACTTGTTTGTTGGTTTTTTGGAGATAGGCTCTAAGGCGGAATTCCCCAAAACGGGTGGTAATATCAAAATCTTCCTTTTTAGAAATCAGGCTGTCGTGTTGCATACGATAGGCAACCAAATCTTCGATAGAAATGATTTTCAGGTCGAATTTTTTGGCTACTTCCAACAGTTGAGGAAGTCTTGCCATTGAGCCGTCTTCGTTGAGAATTTCCACCAAAATTCCGGCTGGTTGTAGTCCTGCCAAACGAGCCAGGTCAATCGCTGCTTCGGTATGTCCGGTTCTTCGGAGAACACCTCCTTTTTTGGCAACTAACGGAAAAATATGCCCGGGACGACCCAAATCTTCAGCTTTGGTATTTTCGTCAACTAAAGATTTTATGGTTTTTGCCCTGTCGTGAACCGAAATTCCGGTCGTACAGCCCTGCCCTTTCAAATCAACCGAAACCGTAAAAGCGGTTTGATGCAAGACCGTGTTGTTGTCAACCATCATCTTCAAATCCAGCTCTTTGGCTCGGGTTTCGGTAATGGGAGCACACACCAAACCACGTCCGTGAGTTACCATAAAGTTAATCATTTCGGGAGTCACCATTTCGGCTGCAGCAATAAAATCGCCTTCGTTTTCACGGTCTTCATCGTCAACTACGATGATTACTTTTCCCTGACGGATATCTTCGATAGCTTCGGCTATGGTATGGAGTTGAATTTTGGTTTCAGCCATTTTGTTTTTGTTTAAAAATCTTTTTGAAAAAGTTTCGCACCGGTTCAAAAAATCGGTCTAAACTCATTCCTTTATCGTTGGTTGCCCTGTAGGTGAGCATCAGAGCC
>JBAYSC010000103.1:0-8562 GCA_041676345.1 Flavobacteriaceae bacterium
CAATATGCTGTTGTGGCACAAAGAACTTTGGCTGATTGACCACGGAGCTTCGTTTTATTTTCACCATTCTTGGAATAACCATTCAGAAAGTGCCCAAACACCTTTTGCCCTTATCAAAGACCACGTTCTGCTGCCTTTTGCTACAAAACTCGAAGAAGCAGATAAAGAATTTAAAACCTTATTGACTGATGAGGTTTTACAAGACATCGTGAATCTGATACCTCAGGAATGGCTGTTGTGGGAGGGTTCTGATTTGACTCCCCAAGCTATTAAAAACACTTATTTTGAATTTTTGAAAACCCGTTTGACTCATTCGGAAAATTTTGTAAAACAAGCTCAGGATGCACAAAAAACACTTATATGAATATGCTGTGATTCGTGTGTTTCCGAGAGTGGAAAGTGACGAATTTCTCAACGTAGGGTTGCTTTTGTTTTGCAAAAGCCAGAAATATCTTCGTGCTCAGATAAAATGGGACGAAAACCGTTTGAAAACCCATAAAACCGAACTGGATTTTGACCAACTCAAAGCTAATTTACTCTCTTTCGAGAAAATCGCAAAAGCCGAAAAAAATGCAGGCCCTATAGCCGAATTAGAAGTTTCCGAAAGATTTCGTTGGTTGAGTGCTGTTCGGAGTTCCTGCATTCAGACTTCCAGACCTCACAGCGGTTTTGCCGAAGATTTAGATGCTGTTTTTGACAGCCTTTTTGCAGAGTATATTATTTAACAGAGCTTTTCTGTTCAGATTAAAAACATTTTTTATATCTTAGTCAGCTAAATTGGCTTGGCATTTGCTAAGAGGGAATTGTTTAAATTAAAAAATCAACCGGATGAAAAAATTAGTTTTATTCATAGTATTTCTGGGGTTGTCAACACAGCTTCAGGCACAAGAAACCATAAACTGGGTAACCTTTAACGAGGCTTTAGCTCTTCAGAAAACAAAACCTAAAAAGATTTTTATGGATGTTTATACAGACTGGTGTGGTCCCTGTAAAATGTTGGACAAACAAACTTTCCACAACCCTGATGTAGTAAAATATATCAACGAAAATTACTATGCCGTAAAATTCAACGGTGAAGGAAACGAAACCGTCAGCTATCAGGGTAAAGATTTTTCTAATCCGGGTTATGTAGAAGGTAAAAAAGGCAGAAATTCAGCACACCAACTCACTCGTGCTTTGCAGGTGAGTGCCTATCCTACGATGCTGTTTTTTGACGAAACAGGCAAGCTGATTCAGCCTTTGAGAGGTTTTTATAAACCTAAGCAGATTGAAATTTTCCTGAAAATTTTCGCCACAGACGACTACAAAAAATTTGACACAACCGAAAAATGGCAGGAGTATCAGGCTAATTTTAAAGGAGAGTTTGCAGAATAAAATTTATTTTTATAGTTTTGAAGATTCATAATCAATTATTAACCAATAAAAAAATACCTATGAAAAAATTAGTACTACTTGCTGTGATGCTTTTCGGGTTCACGGCTTTTGCCCAAACTCCCGAACAAGCTTACAAAGAAGCTCACACCAAAGCCGAAAAACTTACAGACGATTCGGTGAATCAATTGGTAGGTTTTTTGAACATTACTGACACCGATGCTGTGGCAAAAATTAAAGAAGTGGTTTTTGAAAAAAACCTATTGATTGCTCAACATCCTGATTTCAGCAACGAAAGAAAAGCTATTCTGGCAGAAAAAATAGAAGGTGTTCTCAGCAAAACGCTTGACGAAAAACAACTAAAAACCCTGAAAACCGAAGAAGCTCTTTACAACAAACTACTTCAATAAGCATTTGAAATTAAAGACACCCCCCCCGAAAACCTCTTGATTTTCGGGGGTTTTTGTATATTTGGAACTATTTAGATATTGCGTTGTTACACATAAATTTAACATCATTATATCATCTTCCCCCACCATACTAAAACCTCTTTTATTCCGTTAAAATAAACATTATGCGAATGAAATTCCAAAATAATGTTTATTCCTTATGATTATTAGTATATTTGCACCCTGTTTTTTTAGGCTGATGAACAAGGTTTTAGTGATTTTCTGCTGTTTTTTTACAACGTTTATGACTGCTCAAATCCACGAAGTAGGGATTTTTGCAGGAGGAAGCAATTTTATAGGAGACGTAGGCAAAGAAAATTACATTGCCCCAAACAGCCTGGCTTTGGGAGGAATTTATAAGTGGAACAGAAGCCCCCGACATTCTTGGAGGGCTTCGTTTATGTATAGCAACCTCAAAATAGACGATGCCAAAGCCAGTTCGTCTGCCCGACAAGAACGAAATTTTTCGCTTGAAAATACCGTAAAAGAAGTATCTTTGGGCTTGGAATTTAATTTTTTTGATTTCAACCTGCATAATCTGGATTTCAAAATGACTCCTTATGTGCATACAGGGTTGAGTTATTTTTGGTATGACAGTATGTATTTCGTAAACGGTCAGCCTCGAAAAGACGATTTGGAAGGAGCTTTGGCTATCCCCATCACCCTCGGATTCAAAATGAGAATCGGGTACAGCTGGGTGTTGGGTGTAGAATCGGGAGTACGCTATACGTTTG
Organism: Flavobacteriaceae bacterium; assembly: GCA_041676345.1. Classification (GTDB taxonomy): domain Bacteria; phylum Bacteroidota; class Bacteroidia; order Flavobacteriales; family Flavobacteriaceae; genus Flavobacterium. The sequence goes on from JBAYSC010000103.1 coordinate 2,555, forward strand.
TGGATGATTTAGACGGAAGCAACCCTAAAAAAGACAGATACCAGCACCTGAGTTTTGGCAATATCAACAGCAACGACTGGTATGTTTTTTCAGGATTTACCCTTACTTACACTTTCGGGAAAAACCCGTGTTATTGTCCTTTATAAAGAACTATGAATTTGTTAGACAATATTGATAAAAACAGGCTCCCCGCTCATATTGCCATCATTATGGATGGCAATGGTCGTTGGGCAAAAAAACGAGGACGGCTTCGGGTTTTCGGTCATCGAAACGGGAAAAAAGCCGTTCAGAAAATCGTTGAAGCAGCAGCAAGGCTGGAGTTGAAAAACCTTACGCTTTATGCTTTTTCTACAGAAAACTGGAACCGCCCGAAAACCGAGGTGGAAACCCTGATGAAACTCTTGGTAGAAGCCCTGAAAAGCGAACTGAAAAAACTATTGGACAACAACATCAAGCTCAACACTATCGGGAGCTATGAACAACTGCCCGATGCCATAAAAAATCAGTTGGCCGATGCCATCGAAAAAACCAAAAACAACACGGGGATGGTCTTGACAATTGCCCTGAGCTACGGCTCTCGGGAAGAATTGACAAATTGTGTTAAAAACATTGCCGACAAAGTTAAAAATAATATAATTCCGATTGACACTATTGATGAATCCATTATAAATCAGCACCTTTACACCCACGATATGCCCGATGTCGATTTGCTTATCAGAACCAGCGGAGAGTTCAGAATAAGCAATTTTTTGTTGTGGCAAATCGCTTATGCAGAACTCTATTTTACTGAAGTGCTGTGGCCTGATTTTCAAGAAAAAGATTTATATGAAGCTATCATTAGTTACCAAAACAGAGAACGTAGATTTGGAAAAACAAGTGAACAAATTAGATAGATTCTTAGCCTTGTCTAAGAGTATCATATTTACAGGAATACTATTTTTAGGAACTGCATTTGCACTGGCACAGCCCAATCCCGATTTTGAATCAGGAAAAAAGTATGTTTTGGCAGGAGTGAATGTTACCGGAAAAGTCAACTATCAGGAGCAGACCGTAGTTACTTTTTCGGGTTTGGAAAAAGGAGAAGTGATTCAGGTTCCGGGCGAAGAAATTTCAAATGCCATCAAAAAACTCTGGGGACTCAATCTCTTCAACGACATCAACTTTTATATTGATGAAATAAAAGGCGACAGCATCTACCTTACTTTAAACCTCAACGAACTCCCAAAGCTGAGTGATGTTCGCATTGACGGACTCAAAAAGTCAAAAGCCGAAACGCTGATTAAAGAAGCCGGACTCACCAAAGGAAAGGTCGTAAACGAAAACCTCATTACCACCACCAAAAACTACATCGAAAACAAATACCGCAAAGACGGCTATTACAGAACCAAAACCATCATCAGCACCATGCCCGATGACAGTGTCGAAAATCAGGTGAAAATGTTGGTGAATGTCGATAGAGGCACAAAAACCCGTATCAGCAGTATTGATTTTGAAGGAAACACCGTTTTCTCTGATGCCAAACTCAGACGAACGATGAAAAAAACTAAGGAAAAGAACTTTTTCAGGCTTTTCCGTTTTAATTTCAGGGCTTCAAAATATATCAAAGACGAGTATAAAAACGATTTGACAGCCGTTATTGACAAATACAAAGAAAACGGATACAGAGATGCCCGAATTATCTATGATTCCATACAATATGACCAGGAAAAAGACCGCCTGGCTTTTAAAATCAAGTTAGAAGAAGGGCGAAAATACTATTTCGGAGATATAAAATTCTTGGGAAACTCCATTTATACTGACGACCAGCTCCGAAGACATTTAGGCGTGAACAAAGGCGATGAATACAACGGAGTTATGTTCCAGCAACGTATCGAAGACAACACCAAACCCGACCCGAACGACATCACGAGTCTTTATCACAACAACGGTTATTTGTTTTCCCGAATCAATGCCGTTGAGGTCAGAACAGAAAACGACACCATCGACTTTGAAATCAGAATTACCGAAGGCCCTATTGCTTACTTCAATAACATTACGGTACATGGTAACGAAAAAACCAACGATAAGGTTATCTATAGAGAACTTCGTACACGTCCCGGGCAAAAATGGAACAAAGAGCAGGTTGTACGAACCGTTCGGGAACTCGGACAACTCGGATTTTTTGACCCGGAAACCATTCGTCCTGACGTAAAAAATGCTGACCCTTATGCAGGAACCGTAGATGTGGAATGGCATGTTGAAGAAAGAGGTGCCAGCCAGATTCAGCTTCAGGGAGGTTATGGAGGCGGAGGTTTCATCGGGACACTGGCTTTGTCATTCAACAACTTTTCGGTAGGAGGAATTTTCAAAAAAGATGCCTACAAACCCCTCCCAATGGGTGACGGACAAACGCTTTCGCTTCGCCTGCAAGGAAGTTCTTATTTCCAGACCTATAGTTTGTCGTTTATGGAACCTTGGCTCGGAGGTAAAAAACCAATTCAGTTTACCGGATCAATTTCCTACAGTAAACAATATGATTTTGACTGGACAAGAAGAGAAGCCAACAGAGACCGAAGTTTCAATATTATCTCGCTTTATTTCGGTCTGGGAAAACGACTTTCTGTGCCTGATGATTATTTCTATTTGCAACACGGTGTAGGGTATCAGCACTATGATTTAAACAATTATAACACGAATTTGTTTACCTTCGGAGACGGTTCTGCACGAAACGCCTACTATACTGTCGGTTTTAGCAGAAACAGCAAAGGGCACAACCCGATTTTCCCAACCACAGGGGCAGAAGTGGGCATTACAGGTAAATTCACCTTCCCATATTCTTTGGTAAACGGAGTAGATTATAGCAATCTGAAAAATCTGGAAGAATACAAGTTAACCTATTCAGAAGGAATGGCAATAAATACTAACGGTGATTATATACCACGTGAAGGAGATTATGTAAGTGCTATTACTGATGAAAACGGTAATGTTATGTACTACGAAAAAGTAGATAACTATCAGGATGCCAGTGTCGATCAAGGAAAAATTGACCAAAAGAGATTCAACTGGCTCGAATATTATAAAATCAAATTCAAAGTAGATGCCTATACACAATTACATAGCAAATTTGTTTTGCGGTCTGCAGCAGAATTCGGATATTTGGGGGCCTATAATTCTGAAAGAGGTTTAGTTCCGTTTGAAAGGTTCTTTGTTGGAGGTGACGGATTGGCAAACTTCTCGATGGACGGAAGAGAAATTGTTCAGCTAAGAGGGTATCCGAATACTTCTTTGTCAGCTACCAAATATGCAAATGTTAATGACGGAGGTACTATTTACAACAAATTCTCGTTAGAGTTAAGATACCCGATTACCATGAAGCAAATGGCAACCATTTACGGCTTGGCATTTTTGGAGGCAGGAGCAGGATATGAGAGCTTTAAGGAGTATAACCCTTTCAAAATCAAACGTTCTGCAGGAGCGGGAATTAGGGTGTTTATGCCTGCTTTCGGGTTATTGGGGCTTGACTTCGGACACGGTTTCGACCCGGTTCCGGGTGGAGTCAAAAAGAACGGGTGGGAAACCCACTTTATATTCGGACAATCATTCTAAAAAAATGGCACGATATTTTCTAACTTAAAACTTTGGTTATGAAAAAAATTTTAATTTTTATTGTTTTCCTATGCTTCTCGCAAGTCTATTCACAAGGGGCAAGAGGCCCTAAAATAGGCTATTTTGACATGGATGTTATCCTGAAAAGCGTTCCCGAATTTGCAGAAGCCAACAACCAGCTTGAGCTCAAAGCACAACAATGGAAAAAAGACATTGACGAAAGACAAAACCAAATCACTTCGCTCAAAGAAGAATTAAAAACAGAAAGAGTACTGCTCACCAAAGAACTCATTGAGGAAAGAGAAGAAGAAATCGCTTTTTTGGAAAACGAACTCAATGACTATAAGCAGAAAAGATTTGGCCCGACCGGAGATTTGTTTACACAAAAAGCCGTTTTGGTAAAACCAATTCAGGATCAGGTTTTTACCATTATAAACGACATTGCAGAAAGAAGAAAATATGACTTTGTTTTCGACCGTTCGTCTGATGTAACTATGGTTTTTGCAGCCAAAAAGTTTAATATGAACGAAGAAATCATCAACAGCTTAGACCGCTCCAACCGAAGAGAACAAGCCACCCGCAAAAGAGAACTCAAAGAATTGGACAAAGAACAACTCGAAGATGACAAAAAATATGACCCTGAATTGAGGGAAAAAGAAGAACTTCGCCAGTCAAAAGCAGATGAAAGAAAAGCCATTCAGGAGCAAAGACGTCAGGAGCAACAAGCAGAACGTGACAGACGGGCAGCAGAACGTCAACAACAAATGGAAGACAGGCGAAATCAGCAAAATCAAAACAACACTACTTCCAATCGTCCTGCAACGGCAACCGAAGACGAAACGGCTACTCCAAGCGAAGATGAAACCACTGTAGAAGACACCTCGACAGACGAAGAAGAGACAACCCAGGAGGAGGAAGTACAATCTAAACCTTCTACCAAAGAAGAACGTCAAAAAGCTATTGAAGACCGAAAAAGACAAATTCAGGAGCAACGGGAAGCTCAACAAAAAGCAAGACAGGAAGCTGCCGAAAAACGCAGAAAAGAAGCAGAAGAAAAGAGAAATCAGAAAAATAATACGGAAGAGAGTACTACAACTCCTGCCACCGAAAACACAGAAGAATAACAAACATTAAAATCAAAAAAACAGAAAAAATGAAAATTATGAAATCTTTAAAATCAATTGTTGCTATTATTGCTCTTGTAGGGGTAACTCAATTTATGTCGGCTCAAAAAGTGGCTCACATCAATATGCAGCAACTCATCGAAAACCACCCGGATATGCTGAGTGCCAACAAACAACTTGAAACCATTGCGGGCACCTATGACAAAGACTATGCTATCATGGTTACGGAATTTACCAACAAAAGAGATAAATATATCTCAGAAGAAGGAACTACAACCGAAGCTGTAAACCAGGAAAGAGCCGTTGAGTTACAAAACATGCAAAAAAGCATTCAGGATTTTTATGCTGATGCTCAAAAAAAGCTGAGCGAAAAAGAATTAGAGCTCAAAAAACCAATCGCAGACAAAGTTACCGAAGCCATTCAGAAAGTAGCCAAAGCAAAAGGGTATGAATATGTGCTCGATGCTACCGTAGGCTCGGGAGTGCTCTATGCAGCAGGTATAGACATTATGGCTGATGTGAAGACAGAATTAGGAATATAACCTCATAAAAAACTGACTTTCGGGTCAGTTTTTTTTATCCAAAAGCTATGAAAAAAGCCTATTATCTCAAAACCTGCGACACCTGCAAAAAGATTATCAAATCACTCCCTGATACTACCGGAATTATTTTTCAGGACATCAAAGAAAATCCCGTTACCGTAAAACAGTTGGAAGAAATGTATGCCCTTTCGGGAAGTTATGAAAAGCTTTTCAGCAAAAGAGCCAAGCTCTATAAAGAACGCAACCTGAAAGATGAAAATCTTTCGGAAAAAGATTTCAAGCAACTCATACTGGAACATTACACTTTTTTGAATCGTCCGGTTTTTATCCTAAATCAGAAGATTTTTATAGGCAACAGCCCCAAAACGGTACAGCAACTCCTTTCGGAATTGTCATAAATCACACAAACTTTTGCTGTTGATTTTTGGCTTTCGATTAAAAAAACTACTTTTGCACAAATTTTAGAAAAACGAAAAAATGGCAACAAACAGAACTTTTACAATGATTAAACCCGATGCGGTTGAAAAAGGACACATCGGAGGAATTTTAAATATGATTACTGAAGGCGGTTTCAGAATCGTGGCAATGAAACTTACACAACTTACCGTAGCTGATGCAAAAGCTTTTTATGCGGTTCACAGCGAAAGACCTTTTTACGGAGAATTGGTGGAATTTATGTCAAGAGGCCCCATCGTAGCTGCTATTTTGGAGAAAGACAATGCGGTTGAGGATTTCCGTAAACTTATCGGAGCTACCA
>JBAYSC010000104.1:0-8517 GCA_041676345.1 Flavobacteriaceae bacterium
ATCAGAAACTGACTGTCTTTCTGGGTTTCTGCTCCGTCGTCTATTCCGAAAAGAATATGGGAATGAATATCGGTATAATCAACCATCAGGTCTTTCAAAAAGGGAGATTTGGGTCTGAAAATAGAAAACATTTTTTACTTTAAATTAAAAACAAGAATATTGCACATCACAAAATAAAACAAAACAGAGGTAAAAGTAATAAAAAGTGTTGACTTTTTTTGTGAAAGGCTCTCAGAATCTGCTTTTTTATAAATAAAATAAAATAAAACACCCACTAAACTTCCGAAGAAAAAGCCCGTGAGTATGTCTGAAGGAAAGTGCAACCCCAGATAAATTCTGCTGTAGGCGAATATAAGCGGAAACAAAAACAACAGAAAAGCATATTTGTAGTATTTCCTGAAAATCAGGAATAAAAACAAAGTTGTTGCCATCGAATTGGATGCATGACCCGAAAAAAAGCTGAATGATTTTCGACTGATGATGATTCGCAACTGCTCTTTGATTTCCAAATCATTCACAGGGCGAAGCCGCTCGAAAGTATATTTGAATAAATTGGTGGTTTGGTCACAAACCATAATAATAAGAGCGATAAAAAGAAGTACTATCCCGAGTTTTTTCCAACCGATTTTCTTCCAGAGCAGGTAAAAAACAAACAAAAAAACAGGTGTCAGATAAAACTGATTGGTTATAAAAAGCCAAAAAGGATCAAAAGTTTCTGAACCGAGATTATTCAGAAAAACCAACAGTTTTTTGTCTTGAGATAGAATGTCTTCCATTAGCGTTGTCTTTTGACCGGCCCTGTCATCTCTTCGATATCTTCTTTGAATTTATCGATTTCTTTGGTGATGTTTTCTGCGGGGTTTTCGTCGAATTTAGCGATGTTTTTTATCTCTTCAAATTCCTTAAAATCAGCACTTTTCTGGATTTCGCTTTTGATGTCGTTGGTGGCATTTTTGATCTGAGCCATTCCCTTGCCCAAGGTTCGGGCTATTTCGGGAATATTTTTAGCCCCGAAAAGCATCAGAGCCACAAAAACAATCAAAACTATTTCGGATATTGCCATTTTGCTGTGGTTTTAAAGTGACAAAGGTATGAATTTTAGTGGTTTGTTTTATGCTTTTAACTTACTGATAAAATCCCAGACCACGATTCCCGCACTCACAGAAATATTCAGGGAGTGTTTGGTGCCCAATTGCGGAATCTCGATACAGCCGTCTGAGAGTTCAATCGCTTTTTCGCAAACGCCTTTTACTTCGTTCCCAAAAATTAAAGCATATTTTTTGTGGTTTTCTACCTTAAAATCGTTGAGCATCACTGCATTTTCCACTTGCTCAATACTCCAGATTTCTACTTTTTCGCTTTTGAGTTGTAAAAGGGCTTCTTCGATGTTTTTAACGTATTGCCAATCGACCGTTTCGGTAGCACCCAAGGCGGTTTTGTGGATTTCTTTATTCGGAGGAGTGGCAGTAATACCACATAAAATGATTTTTTCTACCAGAAAAGCATCTGCCGTTCTGAAAACCGAACCAATGTTGTTCAGGCTTCTGATGTCGTCCAAAATCAGAATAAGCGGAGTTTTTTCTGCTTGTTTGAACTCTTCAACCGATTTCCGGTCGAGTTCGCTATTGGGGATTTTTCTACTCATAACGGTGCAAAGGTAAAAAATAGCCCACAGAAAAAGAATAGCACGGGAAATACTCAGGAAAACAGAGATAAAAAGCGTATTTTTACACCTGATTTAAACCGATTTGTTTTCCTGACGTATGAACATTTACAACCTTATCATAAACGATAAAGAACAAACTCAACTTTCGGAGATTTTTCTGAAAAACAAGAACCGAAAGGAGATTGAACAACTCATCAAAGAACACCAACATATTGATAAACTCCATCAATACGGATTGCCTGTAAACAACAAGGTTTTGCTTCACGGAAGTTCCGGTTGCGGAAAAACAACCACTGCCAAAGCCATTGCCAATGCACTTGGAAGACCGCTTTTGATTCTGAATTTGAGTAATATCGTTTCCTCCCGAATCGGGGAGACTTCGCAGAACCTGAAAGCTGTTTTTGACAAAGTCGAAAAGGAAAAAGCGGTTTTGTTTCTGGATGAATTCGACCAAATCGGGAAAGCCCGGGAAAATGACGATAAAGATGTAGGCGAAATGCGACGATTGGTCAATACACTCATCCAGCTGATTGATTATTTTCCCGAAAAAGCACTGCTTATTTGTGCTACGAATCACATTGAAATTATCGACAAAGCCTTGTTGAGGCGTTTTCAGCTGAGCATCAAATTTGAATTGCCTTCGGATGAAGAATTGGATAAGTATTACAACACCTTATTGTCTCGTTTTCCCGAAAATCTGAAAGACGTAAACAGAAAATTCGGAGTGTCGTTTGCTCAGGCAAAAGACGATGTCTTTACACAAATCAAAGCGAAAATTTTATCGGAAATAGAATAATGAGTTCCATTTTAGACAATATTGCCCAAATCAAAAAAAGAATGGCTTTGGCTTGTGAAAAGTCAGGACGAAATCCGAATGAAGTTCGATTATTGTTGGCTACCAAGACGGTTTCGGCTGAAAATATCAGAATTGCCATCGAATCGGGAGAAACTCTGATAGGAGAAAACAAAGTTCAGGAAGTCAAAGAAAAATTTGAAGCATTGAAAGACATTCCTCACCAAAAGCATTTTATAGGACATCTTCAAACCAACAAAATAAAAGACATTTTGAAATACGGAGTATCGTGTGTCGAATCGCTTGACAGAATAGATTTAGCCGAAAAACTACATCAAAGATTGCTTTTTGAAAACAAAAAAATGGACGTTTTTATTCAGGTAAATACATCAGCTGAAGAAAGCAAATTCGGAATAAACCCCGAAAAAGCAGTTGAATTTACCAAACAGGTTTCACAATTTGATACGTTAAACATCAAAGGACTGATGACAATCGGTTTATTTAGTGCAGAAACCGAAAAAGTAAGAGAATGTTTCCGGTTGCTGAAAAATATTCAGCAAAAAATCATTGAGGAAAATATTCCGAATGTTCAGATGAAAGAACTTTCAATGGGAATGAGTGGCGATTTGGAAACAGCTATCGAAGAGGGAGCAACCATTATCAGAGTCGGAACAGCCATTTTCGGACAAAGAATTTATCCGGATAGTTATTATTGGAATGAAAATAAAATGGTGTGAAAATGAATTGCCATTGCTCCGCTTACCAAAACAGCACTGTAGTTCTCGAATTTTTCTTTGAGCTTTATTCCGAAACCGAGCAATCCGATTCCGACTAAATATCCTAAAATAATTCTCGTAAGCGGACTTATCAGATTGTTGTCAATCGAGTATTTTCCGAGAATCGTAACTCCGATGATGATGCCTAAAATTCCGATTTTATTAAGCCAACTCTCTCCGATTATTTTTTCTAAATCTGAAGGTTGTTTGGGCTTTTTCACAACAACAGATTTTGGGATAGTACTTGTTTGTATGGGAGCTTTTGATTGTGAAGCTTGAGTAATAAATTGGGATTTTATTTCCGTTTCATCTGTAAATTGTCCTGATTTCAAAAACTGAATTTCCGAACGAAGAGTTTGTATTTCTTCCGAAAAGATCTTTTGCTTCCGAGAAAGCTCCTCTAATCTTTTGATTAATTCTTCTAATTTTTGCTCATTATTCTCCATAGCTGAAACAGATGAAATTATTTAAAAAAGCCACGAATTCACAAGACTTAATAAATTATTTGTGAATTCGTGGCTTAGAAAAAAATAGACGTTTAGTTCGTAAAGGCTTACTTCAAATTACTGGTCATCTCTTCGGGTTTTACCCAAGCATCAAAATCTTCAGCAGTTACATAACCCAAACGAACGGCTTCTTCTTTAAGTGTTGTTCCGTTTTTGTGAGCGGTTTGGGCAATTTCGGCTGCTTTATAATATCCGATTTTGGTGTTGAGAGCTGTAACCAGCATCAACGAATTATCAACCAATTCTTTAATACGTTTGTGGTTGGGTTCGATTCCCTGAGCACAGTTTTCATCAAACGAAACACAGGCATCTCCCAATAATCGTGCAGATTGCAAAAAGTTTGAAGCCATAAGCGGTTTGAATACGTTAAGCTCATAATGACCCTGAGTTCCTCCAACCGAAATAGCCACATCGTTACCCATAACCTGAGCACAAACCATTGTCAGAGCTTCACATTGGGTCGGATTTACTTTTCCGGGCATAATAGAAGAACCCGGTTCGTTTTCGGGGATAAAAATCTCACCAATTCCCGAACGAGGACCCGAAGCCAACATTCTGATATCATTCGCAATTTTATTCAATGAAACAGCCAATTGTTTCAAAGCTCCGTGAGCCTCAACAATAGCATCGTGAGCAGCCAAAGCCTCGAATTTGTTCGGAGCGGTTACAAACGGGTGTCCTGTGAATTTCGCGATATATTCGGCTACTTTTACATCATAACCTTGTGGTGTGTTGAGTCCGGTTCCAACAGCAGTTCCTCCCAAAGCTACTTCCGATAAGTGAGCCAAAGTATTTTTCAGAGCTTTGAGTCCGTAATCTAATTGGGCTGCATAACCAGAAATTTCCTGTCCTAACGTAAGTGGAGTAGCGTCCATCAGGTGAGTACGTCCGATTTTTACGACATTTTGGAATTGTTCGGCTTTCGCTTTAAGCGTATTTCTTAGTTTTTCAACTCCGGGAATCGTAGTTTCAACCACCATTTTATAGCAGGCAATGTGCATTCCTGTTGGGTAGGTATCGTTTGATGATTGTGATTTGTTTACGTCATCATTCGCTTTAAGCACAGGCTCTCCAACACCTATTTTCCCTCCCGAAAGCACCTGAGCTCTGTTGGCAACCACTTCGTTTACGTTCATATTCGATTGCGTTCCCGAACCGGTTTGCCAAATCACAAGCGGAAACTGGTCGTCTAATTTTCCGTCAAGGATTTCATCACAAACCTGTGCAATCAAATCTCTTTTTTCGGTTGGTAGAACTCCCAAATCGCAGTTGGCATAGGCAGCAGCTTTTTTCAAATAAGCAAATCCTCTTACGACTTCAATAGGCATCGAAGCCGGAGCCCCGATTTTAAAATTGTTTCTCGAACGTTCGGTTTGAGCTCCCCAATATTTGTCAGCAGGAACTTGTACCTCACCCATAGTGTCTTTTTCTATTCTGTATTCCATAATGTAGTTAGTGTATTAAAAATGAGCTCAAAAGTAGCCATTTTTTAGCAAAAGGAAAAAGAATTTCGGGATAAAAAATCCTAATTCCTAACTCCTAATTCCTAATTTAATAAGTATCTTTGTCGGTATGAATGAGCATTTGAATCCGACTAATAAACATTTTTCTCCTGAGGAGGTAGATGTTGAGAAAAAACTACGTCCGTTATCGTTTGATGATTTTGCAGGGCAACAGCAGATTTTGGAGAATTTACAAGTGTTTGTAAAGGCTGCTAATATGAGAGGAGAAGCTCTGGATCATGCTTTATTCCATGGTCCTCCCGGATTAGGCAAAACCACTTTAGCTAATATTTTGGCAAACGAATTGGGTGTAGGAATTAAAATTACTTCAGGTCCGGTTTTGGATAAACCCGGAGATTTGGCAGGATTGCTTACGAATCTCGAAGAGAGAGACATTCTTTTTATTGATGAAATTCACCGATTGAGTCCTGTGGTAGAAGAATATTTGTATTCGGCTATGGAAGATTTCAAAATTGATATTATGATTGAATCAGGCCCGAATGCCAGAACGGTTCAGATAAATTTAAGTCCGTTTACTTTGGTAGGAGCCACTACCCGTTCCGGATTGCTAACCGCTCCGATGCGGGCACGATTCGGAATTCAGTCGAGATTACAATACTACAATACGGAACTTTTAACTACGATTGTCGAGCGAAGTGCTTCGATTCTGAAAGTCCCGATTTCGCTTGAAGCGGCTATCGAAATTGCAGGCAGAAGTCGTGGAACTCCTCGTATAGCGAATGCTTTATTGAGACGTGTTCGTGATTTTGCACAGATTAAAGGAAACGGAAAAATTGATATCGAAATAGCCAAATTTGCTCTGAAAGCTCTCAATGTAGATGCTTACGGTCTTGACGAAATGGATAACAAAATCCTTACGACCATTATCGATAAGTTCAAAGGTGGTCCGGTCGGGATTTCGACTTTGGCAACTGCCGTTTCTGATAGTGCAGAGACCATCGAAGAAGTTTATGAGCCGTTTTTGATTCAGGAAGGCTTCTTGCTTCGTACTCCGAGAGGAAGAGAAGTCACCGAAAAAGCTTATAAGCACTTAGGTAAAGTCAATACGAATATCCAAGGAGGGCTTTTTTAAAGAATTTTTGATTGCAGAAGTGTATAAATCTGCAATCAAAAATCGTTAATCTTAAATCATCAATCTGGCATAATTTCTTATTCCGTTTTTGCCATTTTTCCTTTTACAGAAGTCTCCACATTACGTTCAATCGTGTGTCCCGGTCTCGACCATTTTGGTTTTTCACCTAAGGGTTGATATTGAGAATCGGCTGCTTCAACGGTTGTGGGTTGCGAGATTTTCGTGAATGGTTTTTGAGGTTGTAAGCCCAACATTTCAAACATTTTCATATCCTCATTCACATCCGGATTCGGAGTTGTAAGCAATTTATCTCCTGCAAAAATGGAATTTGCCCCTGCAAAAAAGCACATCGCCTGCCCTTCCCTGCTCATCTGGGTTCTTCCCGCAGAAAGGCGTACCTGAGTTTCAGGCATCACAATTCGGGTTGTGGCAACCATTCTGATCATTTCCCAGATTTCAACCGGTTTTTCATCTTCCATCGGAGTTCCCTCAACAGCAACCAAAGCATTGATAGGCACCGATTCCGGTTGCGGATTAAGCGAAGCCAAAGCAACCAGCATTCCTGCACGGTCTTCGACAGCTTCTCCCATTCCGATAATACCTCCGCTGCAAACCGTTACGTTGGTTTTTCTAACGTTTTCGATAGTTTTCAAACGGTCTTCATAACCTCTTGTAGAGATGACCTCTTTATAGTATTCTTCCGAGGTGTCAAGGTTGTGGTTATAGGCATAAAGTCCTGCTTCTGCCAAGCGTTTCGCCTGATTTTCGGTAATCATTCCAAGTGTACAGCACACCTCCATATCGAGTTTGTTGATGGTTCGTACCATCTCGAGCACTTCGTCAAATTCAGGTCCGTCTTTTACGTTTCTCCAGGCAGCACCCATACAAACCCGTGAAGAACCTCCTGCTTTTGCCCTGAGCGCCTGAGCTTTCACCTGACTCACGGACATTAAATCATTTCCTTCAATATCTGTGTGATAACGGGCAGCCTGAGGGCAATAACCGCAATCTTCAGGACATCCGCCTGTTTTGATAGAAAGCAGAGTTGAAACCTGAACTACATTGGGATCGTGATGTTTTCTGTGAATTGTGGATGCTTCATAAAGCAAATCCATCAGGGGTTTATTATAGAGAGCAATGATTTCTTCTTTTGTCCAGTCGTGTCTAATGTTACTCATAAAGGAAGTTTAAATTCGTCCAAAAGTAATTCTTTTTGAGCAATGACACAAATTCGCTTTGGTGTAAAATCAAAACCTGAAACAAAAGAATTACCTTTGCACCTGAATTATAATGAAATGAGATTACACAGAAATTTAGTTTATACTACCATTGATTCGTTGCATGCTATTTTTAACGAAAAAGAATATGCAGATAAAGTCGTGCAACGGGCACTCAAAAAAGACAAGCGTTGGGGAAGCCACGACCGAAAATTCGTCGCAGAAACCATCTACGAAATCGTACGTTGGAAAAGACTTTATGCTGAAATTGCAGAAGTTAAAGAACCGTTTAACCGTGATGATTTATGGCGAATGTTTGCCGTATGGGCAGTGCTTCGTGGTTATCCGATTCCCGATTGGAGGCAACTTGAGGGCACTCCCGAAAGAAGAATCAAAGGTCGGTTTGACACCCTATCAAAAGACAGACGTTATAGAGAGTCTATCCCCGATTGGATGGATGAATTGGGTGTAAAAGAACTTGGCGAAGAGCTTTGGACTAAAGAAATTGCTGCCCAAAATCAGCCTGCCAAAGTGGTGCTTCGGGTAAATACACTTAAAACGACTAAGCAGAAACTAAGAGCAATTTTGATGGATGAAAACATCGAAACTGAATTTCTGAAAGACCAGCCCGATGCTTTGGTTTTAAAGGAAAGAGCCAATGTGTTTCTGACCGATGCTTTCAAACAAGGGCTTTTTGAAGTGCAGGATGCTTCGTCTCAAAAAGTGGCTTATTTGCTTGACGTAAAAGCGGGAATGCGGGTGGTAGATGCTTGTGCCGGAGCAGGCGGAAAGACTTTGCATTTGGCTTCCCTTATGGAAAACAAAGGGCAAATTATCGCTATGGATATTTACGAAAGCAAACTGAAACAACTGAAACTAAGAGCCAAAAGAAACGGAGTTTTCAACTTTGATTACCGTATTATCGATTCGACAAAAGTTATCAAAAAACTACACGACAAAGCAG
>JBAYSC010000105.1:0-8420 GCA_041676345.1 Flavobacteriaceae bacterium
TATGAATTTTGAGATATTAGTAAATACGATACAAAGCACTCATAATCAGCTTCAACAAAATGCGATTAAGTCGATTAACAAACATTTGACTATTCGCAATTGGTTGGTTGGTTTTTATATTGTAGAGTTTGAACAAAATGGCTCAGACAGAGCAAAATATGGAGAAAGATTATTAGACGAATTGGCTGATTCCATAAATCTTAAAGGATTGAGTTCCCGAAATCTTAAATTATTTCGTCAGTTTTATTTTCAATATCCACAAATTGGTCAAATTATACCCGAGCAACTCAATCAATTAGGCTTTAACCCAATTCGTCAGTCAGCAACTGACCAATTCCAAATAACAGATAATCAGCCTGTTGAAATTGTGCAATCGGCAATTGCACAATTCAAAAGTGTCTTGCCAAGTGATTTGCAAGTACCACCAAACAAGCTCATAAACAATTTATCTTTTACACATCTTACTTTACTTTTTCCGATAGAAAACCCACTAAAACGTACGTTCTACGAAATAGAATGTATGAAGGGAAATTGGAGTGTACAGGAGCTGAAACGTCAAATCAATTCGTTGTATTTTGAACGTAGCGGAATGAGCAACAATCCCGAAAAATTAAGTCGGATTGTTCAGGAAAAATCACAGGCTTTAATTCCGACTGATATTATTAAGTCGCCTTTTACATTTGAGTTTTTAGGTTTAAAGGCAAAAGATGTAGTCTATGAATCCGATTTGGAACAGGCTCTGATTGACCACCTCGAAGAATTTTTATTAGAGCTCGGACACGGTTTTTGTTTCGAGGCAAAGCAAAAACGAATTACCATCGGAGGAAAATATTATCATATTGACTTGGTTTTTTATCATCGGGTTTTGAAATGCCACGTTTTAATTGATTTAAAAACCAAAGAAGTAGAACACGAAAACATCGGGCAGTTAAAAACCTATATCAATTATTACAAAAAGAACATAACTTTGCCTACTGATAATCCACCTGTCGGATTGCTGTTGGTTACCGAAAATGACAAAGAATTGGTCGAATATGCAGTAGCTGATTCGGATAAAGATTTGTTTGTAAGCAAATACGTTCTCGAATTGCCAAGCACAGAACTTTTACAGGATTTTATCCGAAAAGAATTAGAAAAACACGAAACAGATAGTTGAGGAACTTTAAACTTTAAACAAAGTCAATGAACAATATAGTAGCCATAGTAGGACGTCCGAATGTAGGAAAATCGACGCTTTTTAACCGAATGATTAAAAGGAGGGAAGCCATTGTTGATACAGTAAGTGGAGTAACCCGTGACCGTAATTACGGAAAAAGTGAGTGGAACGGAAAAGAATTTTCGGTAATTGATACCGGAGGTTATGTCAAAGGTTCTGATGATGTTTTTGAAGGCGAAATCCGTAAACAAGTGGAGTTGGCTATTGATGAGGCTGATGTGATTTTGTTTGTGGTAGATGTCGAAGAGGGAATTTCTCCGCTTGACGAAGAAGTGGCAAAACTCCTCCGAAAAGTTACCAAACCCGTGCTTTTGGCAGTCAACAAAGTTGATAATGCGATGCGTGAAAAAGATGCTTTTGAGTTCTATAATTTAGGTTTGGGAGAATACTATACGATTTCGGGAACTTCAGGAAGCGGAACCGGAGAGCTTCTCGATGCTTTGATTGCTGCTTTTCCCGAAAAACCCGAAGTGGAAAATACAGATGATGAGCTTCCGAGATTTGCTGTGGTGGGTCGCCCCAATGCAGGAAAATCGAGTTTTATCAACGCTCTTATTGGAGAAGATAGATATATTGTGACTGACATTGCAGGAACAACCCGAGATGCGATTGACACCAAATACAACCGTTTCGGGTTTGAATTTAATTTGGTGGATACGGCAGGAATCCGTAAAAAATCGAAAGTCAAGGAAGACTTGGAATTTTATTCAGTAATGCGGTCTGTGAGGGCGATTGAACATAGTGATATTTGTATTCTGATGATTGATGCAACCCGGGGATTTGAAGGACAAGATCAAAGTATTTTTTGGTTGGCCGAAAAAAACCGAAAAGGCATCGTGATTTTGGTAAACAAGTGGGATTTGGTCGAAAAAGACACGATGACCACCAAGCAATATGAAGATAAAATCCGTAAGGAAATCGAGCCTTTTACCGATGTCCCGATTTTGTTTGTTTCGGCTCTTACCAAACAACGACTTTTGAAAGCTTTGGAAACGGCCGTTCACGTTTTTGAAAGCAGAAAACAACGTATTGCCACCTCCAAACTCAACGATTTGATGTTGAAAATCATCGAAAATTATCCTCCGCCTGCTTTGAAAGGAAAATACGTCAAGATTAAATATTGTATGCAGCTGCCGACTCCGACTCCACAGTTTGTGTTTTTTGCCAATTTACCGCAATACGTAAAAGAACCTTACAAGCGATTTTTGGAGAATAAATTAAGAGAGAACTACGATTTTTCAGGTGTTCCGATTGATATTTATATCAGGGAGAAATAATTGTCAGATGAATATTCTTTTTGGATTTTTGTTTTTGGCTGTTGCATTGTTGATTTATAAGAACAACAAGAAATCATATTTTAGTGATTATATAGAGTTGGGACATAGAATTCAGGGTTTTGGTTTGATGCTAATTTTGATAGTTGTTGCTGTATTGCTGTTTGTCGGAAAAATTAAATTCGTTTAACAATAATGCTTACAAAAATTCCGGTTATAGCACTTTTTTTCTTTACTGTTTTTGGATTTTCCCAAAGCACAAAGCTTGTTTTTGTGGATTCGGTTCAGATAGAAGCAGACCGCTATTTCGGAAAAGACATTTTCGGATATGATTATTATTCCAAAAACAATGTTTTATATAAACATAAAAAATCCGAAAAATGGGAATATCGGGATGTTTTTTTGGGAAGAATCCACTCGGTTGATTTGATAAATCCCCTGAAAATATTGGTGTTCTACAAAGACAACAATTTTGCCGTATTGCTCGACAACCAGCTTTCGGAAATTGAGGCATTCAGCTTTTCTGAATCAAATGTTGTGGCTCAAACCTGTACTGTGGCTTCCCAAAACCGTTTTTGGATTTATGACGGATTATCGGGAAAACTCGTTTTGCTGGACTATTTCAATGCTAAAAAAACACCTCTGAATCAGCCGTTTGACCACGATTTTCTGTATTATAAATCAGATTATAATTTTTGGTATGGCATCTCTCAGGAATGGAAGATTTATCGGTATAACAACTACGGGAAAATGGAGCTTTTTGGGGAAGTTCCGAAGTTTATCAAAATCTTAATGACTGATTCGGGAAAAATATTTTTTACCTCAAGCGGAAATTTATACCTTTACGAAGTTCATAAAAACAAAACGGAATACCTTTTTTCTTTTGAAGAAGAGATTGAAGAATTTGATTTCAAAAGCGGAATCCTGACTGTTTTTACGGGCAAAACATTAAAAAATTACCAACTAAAACTACCATAATGCATATTGCCGTAGCAGGAAACATCGGAGCGGGAAAAACCACACTTACCCGACTTTTAGCCAAACATTTCCGGTGGGAACCACACTTTGAAGATGTGGTTGACAACCCTTATTTAGACGATTTTTATCATCAGATGGAACGTTGGAGTTTCAACCTTCAAATCTATTTCCTGAACAGTCGTTTTCGTCAGATTCTTCAAATCCGTCAAAGCGGAAAAAAAATCATTCAGGACAGAACCATTTATGAAGATGCCTATATTTTTGCTCCCAACCTGCATGATATGGGGCTTATGGCAAACCGGGATTTTCACAATTATACGTCGCTTTTTGAGCTTATGGAAACCATGGTTCAGGCTCCCGATTTGCTTATATATTTAAGGAGTTCTGTTCCCAATCTGGTTGGGCAGATTCACAAACGGGGCAGAGAATATGAAAATTCGATTTCGATTGATTACCTCTCCCGCCTGAACGAACGCTATGAAGACTGGATACAGGATTACAACAAAGGGAAACTCCTTATTATAGATGTGGATAACATCAATTTTGTTGACAATCCCGAAGATTTGGGAGCTATTATCAACAAAATTGATGCAGAAATCAACGGACTTTTTTAGCTTTCTGTTTCAGCAATACGCTGCACACCGGCTGCCTACTGATTAAGTGCTTCCACTTTAATATCATTGTCTTTGAGCATATCTTTCAAGATGTTTTCGATACCGTTTTTTAGGGTAAAAGTCGAAGACGGGCATCCGCTACAAGCCCCTTGAAGGATGACTTTCACTCTTTTTTCGGCAGGGTCGAAAGATTCGAAAGCTATGTTCCCACCATCTGAAGCTACTGCGGGTTTCACATATTCTTCCAAAATATTGATGATTTGTTGTGAAGTGGTGTCGAGCTTGTCAAACTGCTCATCAGAGATTTGGGTTTTCTGTTGTGTCGGGTTGTGTTGGGTTTGGTCAAACACAGATTTTCCCTGCTCGATAAATTCTCTGATAAAAGAACGGAGCTCCATGGCTACTTCGTCCCATTCGTTAATGTTGTATTTGCTGACCGAAACGTAATTTTCGTCTAAAAAAACCTCTTTCACAAAAGGAAATCTGAAGAGTTCTTTCGCCAAATCTGAGGCTTGGGCTTCTTCGATATTTTTGAATTCTACCGAGGTTTTCACCAAAGGTTTGTTGGTAACAAACTTCATTACCGCAGGGTTGGGAGTGCTTTCTGCATATACGGTAACCGGAATTTTCTTCTTTTCGGTCTGTGGAGCAATAATGGGCAATCCTGATTTTATAAAATCGTCAATCTGGTTGGCAACTTCTTCCTGCACATCGCTCCATTCCACAATGTTATAGCGTTCTACTGCGACAAAATTTCCTGAAACATAAACCGTTTTTACAAAGGGAAGATAAAATAATTTTTGAGCCAATGCAGAGGGTTTTGCCTCTTCAATATTTTTGAATTCGTAGCTCTCTTTGGTGATAAAATCGGGTAGCTCAAACTTGATAATGTTGGAGCTCTGAGTGGTTTTTATAGTGATTTGAGACATTGTAATTTATTTTTTTCACAAAGATATTAAGTTATTTTTTAAATTTGTTTATATTTGGAGATTCTTAACGAATTATCTTCGTTTTGAAATCAAAAATAAAAACCAAAAACAACAACCAAGATAATTGTGTAGCATCTAAAAATGAAAATTTTATGAAAAAAATTACTCTAATAATGCTTTTGTTTTTGTTTGCGAAAGGCTTTTCGCAAACAGCTAACATCGTTACTGCGAAAACACCTCCGACACAAGGTTATATGTATCAAGGGAGTGGTTTCAATCAAACAATCACCTACTACCTTCAGGTAGGGAATAATGATACAGACGATGCGACAAACGTAAGTGTAAATGTCCCTGTTCCGGGAAATATGCCTGCAGCACAGGTTGTTTGGACAGGCGATAACGGAACATCGGGAACAGGAGCGTTGGCTGATGTAATCACTTTGTTGGAGTCGGGCGAAATTGTTACTTATCAGATAATTATGCCTATTGTATCGGGTTATAATTCTGCCACAGATATGTTGACTTCAGCAGACGTAACCGTTACTGGGGGAGATGATGTAGTGTTTTTACTTACACAAGGAGCTTATATTCCGGGAACTATGACGTCTTATACGATTACAGTTACCAATAACGGTCCTGATGATGCTGAAAATGTAGTGGTTAGCGATGTGATTTCCATTCCGGGTATCGACACTTCGACTGTAACCTGGACAGGAAGCAACGGTACATCGGGCACAGGAAATCTTTCAGACACCATAGTTGAACTTGAAAACGGACAGACCATAACCTATACGGTTGTAATTCCTATTCCTTCTGACTTGGATCAGATTATTGTCAATACGGTCGAAGTAACTTCTGATACTCCAAACGGCAACAATGTTTGTATAGGTTGTGTCAGCTATGCTGCTCCGGTAACCTATGCAGACCTTCAAATATCAAAAGAGGCTACAAACGGCTGTTATCTGGCAGGCGATTGGCTCGAATATATAATCACAGTAACCAATACCGGGCCGAGTGATGCTCAAAATGTGGTGGTGCATGACCCTATTTTTCCTTTGTATAACAGTTACGGAGTAATTGCTTCGCAAATGAATTGGACAGGCGATAATGGAAGTGCCGGTACAGGTACACTCAACAATACTATTCCAACTCTAACTGTGGGAGAAACCGTAACTTATACGTTGAATATTTTTGTTCCCGAAACAGTAAACACAGCCAATAACTTTGTTAACAGAGTGTATCTCTCAAGCGATACACCCGATCCGAACTCAAACCCCAACCCCAACCCCAACAACGGTTATGGACAACAAATGGCTCAAGGCTCGATTACACCTTGCCCTGATTATGTAACGGTAAACACCAGTTTATATACACCTCAGGAGTTGGTAACCGATGTGTTGGTAGGGATGGATTGTGCTTTGATTGAAAATATTCAATCTCAGGGATATCCTGTGGGTATGGGTTATTTTCATGCCAATAACTCAGATTTTCCACTCAAAGAAGGAATTATTCTTCGTTGCGGGCCCGCAGCCTCTTCGCAAGGCCCTTATTCAAATACCGGTCAAAGCGGAACCGGCTCTGGTACCGGAGATGCCCAACTCCATGCTATTAGTGTGGCAAACGGACAAAACGGGAGTATAAACGACGTAACGTTTTTGGAGTTTGAATTTACCCCGATTAACGACTTTATGAGTTTTAACTTCTTATTCTCTTCCAACGAATATGGAACGTATCAATGTTCTTTTGCAGACGTTTTTGCTTTTATCCTTACCGATTTAACAACAGGAATTCAAAAAAATCTTGCGATTATCCCAGGTAGTGATGACCCAGGTCCGCCAATTCCGGTTTCGGTAGTAAACATCAAAGACGGACAGTATAATTCTGGTTGTCCTTCTCAGAATATTGAATATTTCGGGCAAATGAACGTTGCCGGAGATCCTATCAATATGAAAGGACAAACCATTGTGATGCAGGCTTCGTCTGATGTTGTTCCTTGTAGAAAATACCGTATCAAACTGGCTATCGGAGACTATCAGGATTCTATTTTAGATTCTGCTGTTTTCCTCGAAGCAGGTAGTTTTGATATCGGTAGCCTTGATTTGGGAGACGATTATGTGATTGAGCAAGGTACGGCTATTTGCCCGGAAGATACTATAATTTTAAGCTCCGGATTGGAAGAAATCGAAGAGGGCTGTAATATTGTTTATACCTATCAGTGGTATTATAACGGAGACCCTATCCCGGGAGCTACCGAACCGACCTATGAAGTGCCTGCGGGGAATGCAGGATTTTATGAGCTGTACACAAATGTATTTATTTTAAATACAGGCTCAACGAGTATTAACTGTGACCTTAATCCGGGAAGTGTAGTGGTAGAGTTTTATCCGGAGCTTCCTGCGGGAGAGCCTGATGATTTGGTAACTTGTGATGGTATTTTTGACCTTACCGAAACTTTTACGGCTCTTTACGGAACCGAACTGACGGCAGGGGATGTAGATATTACTTTCCACTTGAATATGAGTGATCTTGAAAACTGGTGGAATATAGAGTGGTATGCTCCTTTTCCTCCTATTACTGCCTATCCGGCTGTTTCTAATCCGCAGACGGTTTATGTTCGGGTTCAGGATCTCAACAGCGAATGTTATGTAGTAAGATCTTTCGATTTGATAACTGAGGAATGCCAGTTTGAAGCTCCTGAAGACATGGTTTTGTGTGATAACGACAAAAACGGTTCAGAATCAGTAGATTTGGCTCAGTTTATATCTGATCTCTTAGACGGATTTGACAATCATAATGTGAGTTTCCATAGTTCAGAAACAGGAGCAGATACCAGTAGCTCAACCGATGTTATAGACCACACTGTGCCTTATGTTGTTCCGGTGGGCACTACAGCTACCGTGTGGATACGCTTAGAAGATAATGACGATACTACGTTATATGAAATAGACAGTTTTACCATTACCGTAAATGCTTCTCCTGATATTGACTTTATCGAAGGAACGATTTTAGAATTGTGTGACGATGACACAGACGAAATAGCGGTTTTCAATCTGACTACAGTGGGGACTACTATTACAACTGCCTTGCCGGGTATGGTTGTTTCTTATCATACTTCAGATACAGCAGCACAAGACGGTACGGGAGCCATAAACAACCCGGGAGCTTATCCGAATACTTCAAATCCGCAGACGATTTGGGTGAGGGCAGTAGATGCTAACGGCTGTTATGGAGTTTCCTGGATTGTTTTGCAGGTGAACCCGCTTCCTGAATTTAATGAGCCGGAAGATTTAGCAGCTTGTGATGATGATTATGATGGTGCTTTGGTATGGGATTTAACGGTTCAGACCTCTGAAATTTTGGTTGATGTGTTGGACGAAATTTCCTACTATACCTCACAGGCAAATGCTCA
>JBAYSC010000106.1:0-8366 GCA_041676345.1 Flavobacteriaceae bacterium
GGTTTATCAGAAGCTCGTTCATTTGATTCAATTGATAACGCTCCTGAAGAAAAAGAAAGAGGTATCACTATCAATACTTCTCACGTAGAGTATTCTACAGCAAAACGTCACTATGCACACGTTGACTGTCCGGGTCACGCTGACTACGTTAAAAACATGGTTACAGGTGCTGCTCAGATGGACGGAGCTATTCTTGTGGTAGCTGCAACTGACGGGCCAATGCCACAAACTCGTGAGCACATCCTTTTAGGACGTCAGGTAGGTATTCCTCGTATCGTTGTTTTCATGAACAAAGTTGACTTGGTTGATGACCCTGAATTGTTGGAGCTTGTTGAAATGGAAATCAGAGATTTGTTGTCTTTCTATCAGTATGACGGAGATAACTGTCCTGTAATTCAAGGTTCTGCTCTTGGAGCACTTAACGGAGAAAAACAATGGGTTGATAAGTTAATGGAGCTTATGGAAGCGGTTGATGCTTGGATTGAAGAGCCGGTTCGTGATAATGCAAAACCTTTCTTGATGCCTGTTGAAGACGTATTCACCATTACAGGTCGTGGAACTGTAGCTACAGGTCGTATCGAAACAGGTATCGCTAACACTGGTGATGCTGTTGAAATCATCGGTATGGGAGCTGATAAATTGACTTCTACTATTACAGGGGTTGAGATGTTCCGTAAAATCCTTGACAGAGGTGAAGCCGGAGATAACGTAGGTCTATTGTTGAGAGGTATCGACAAAGCAGATATCCGTAGAGGTATGGTTATCGTAAAACCGGGTTCTGTAAAACCACACGCTAAATTCAAAGCTGAGGTTTATATCCTTAAAAAAGAAGAAGGTGGACGTCACACTCCGTTCCATAACAACTACCGTCCTCAATTCTACGTTCGTACAACTGACGTAACAGGTACTATTAAATTACCTGCAGGAGTTGAGATGGTTATGCCTGGAGATAACTTGACTATCGAAGTAGAATTGTTGAGTGCAATCGCTCTTTCTGTGGGTCTTCGTTTCGCTATCCGTGAAGGAGGTCGTACAGTAGGTGCAGGTCAGGTAACTGAAATCTTAGACTAATTTCTATTGAGAATATAGTTTAAAAGCTGACAAAAACTAATTTTAGTTTTTGTCGGCTTTTTAATCAACGGGTGTAGTTCAAGGGTAGAATAGCGGTCTCCAAAACCGTTGATGGGGGTTCGAATCCCTCCACCCGTGCAAATAAAAGAAATAGATATGAGTATTATCAACTATATAAAAGATTCTTTTTCTGAATTAAAAAACAACGTAACCTGGTCTTCTTGGTCTGAAGTGCAGAGATTAACGATTATTGTTGCTATATTCTCTATATTGCTCTCTTTGGCAATCTGGGGAGCTGATGAGCTTTTGATAAAAGTAATTGAAGCGTTCTATTCCTTGATAAACGGGTAATTTTTAAACAATGACGGTAGATAATATAAAAAAATGGTATGTTGTCAGGGCTGTAAGCGGACAAGAAAACAAAGTTAAATCCTATATCGAATCAGAGATTAACAGATTCGGTTTGTCAGACTTCGTTTCTCAGGTGCTGGTGCCAACCGAAAAAGTTATTCAGGTTAGAGACGGAAAAAAATTCAGTAAAGAAAGAGTTTATTTTCCGGGATATGTGATGGTAGAGGCCAATTTGGTAGGAGAAATCCCGCATATCATCAAATCTATTTCGGGAGTGATTGGTTTTCTTGGAGAAGTAAAAGGAGGAGACCCTGTGCCACTTCGTCAGGCAGAAGTAAACAGAATGTTGGGTAAAGTTGATGAGCTTACGGTTCAGGCAGATATTCAAAACATTCCGTTTGTTATCGGAGAATCTGTAAAAGTGATAGACGGTCCTTTCAACGGATTCAACGGAACTATCGAAAAAATAAACGAAGAAAAGCGTAAACTCGAAGTAATGGTGAAAATCTTCGGAAGAAAAACACCTTTAGAATTGAGTTTTATGCAAGTTGAAAAAGTATAAAATTGTTACAATTATATATAAACCACATCTTGCTTCCAATTGAGATGTAAATTTTTTTTAAAATGGCAAAAGAAGTTAGTAAAGTAGTTAAACTACAAGTTAAGGGAGGTGCTGCGAATCCATCGCCACCGGTTGGACCTGCTTTGGGAGCTGCCGGAGTTAACATCATGGAGTTTTGTAAGCAATTTAATGCCAGAACTCAGGATAAACCCGGAAAAGTTTTACCGGTACAGATTACCGTGTACAAAGACAAGTCTTTTGAGTTTGTTATCAAAACGCCACCTGCTACTATTCAGCTCTTAGAAGCTGCAAAAATTAAGTCAGGATCAGGACAACCAAATCGTAAAAAAGTAGCAAGTGTTACTTGGGATCAAATCAAAGCTATTGCTGAAGACAAAATGCCTGATTTGAATGCTTTTACTATCGAGTCAGCAATGACTATGGTTGCAGGAACAGCTCGTTCAATGGGTATAACCGTAACAGGAACAGCTCCTTTTTAATTTTTTAAAGTAGAAAGAAATGGCAAAATTGACGAAAAAACAAAAAGAAGCAGCTTCTAAAATCGACAGGAATAAACAATATTCTTTGAAAGAAGCAGCAGCTTTGTTAAAAGAAGTTGCGTATGCGAAATTTGATGAGTCTGTTGATATAGCTGTTCGTTTGGGTGTTGACCCGAGAAGAGCTAATCAAATGGTAAGAGGTGTGGTAACACTTCCTCACGGAACAGGTAAAGACGTAAGAGTGCTTGCTCTTGTAACCCCGGATAAAGAAGCCGAAGCTAAAGCAGCCGGAGCAGACCACGTGGGGCTTGACGAATACCTCCAAAAAATTAAAGACGGTTGGACAGATATTGATGTGATCATCACTATGCCTGCTGTTATGGGTAAATTAGGACCATTAGGTAGAATCTTAGGGCCTCGTGGGCTTATGCCAAACCCTAAAACAGGTACGGTTACTATGGATGTAGCTAAGGCTGTTCAGGAAGTAAAATCAGGTAAAATTGATTTTAAAGTAGATAAAACAGGTATTGTGCATGCTGGTATCGGAAAAGTTTCTTTCGATGCAGATAAAATCGCAGACAATGCCAATGAGATTATCCAAACGTTAATTAAACTCAAACCAACTGCTGCAAAAGGTACTTATATTAAGAGTATCCACCTCTCGAGCACAATGAGCCCGGGGATAGCTTTAGATACTAAAGCAGTATAATTGGTAGTTAAAAATTTTAATTATGACTAGAGAAGAAAAAGCAATCGCTATTCAGGATTTGACTGCACAGTTGGCCGATTCGGGAGTTGTTTATATTGCAGATATTTCAGGATTAAATGCTCAGACTACTTCAGATTTAAGAAGAGCTGCTTTTAAAGCGGGAATTAAATTAGAAGTAGTAAAAAACACCCTGCTTGCAAAAGCAATGGAAGCTTCAGAGAGAAATTTCGGAGACTTGCCTTCAATCCTTAAAGGAAATTCTTCAATCTTGATTGCCGAAACAGGAAATGTACCTGCAAAGCTTATCAAAGAATTCCGTAAAAAATCAGATAAGCCTCTTTTGAAAGGTGCTTATATTGACGAAGCGGTATTCATCGGAGATAATCAACTTGATGCTCTTGTAGCTATCAAATCCAAAGAAGAAGTTATCGGAGAAATCATCGGTATTCTTCAATCGCCTGCTAAAAATGTTATTTCTGCCCTTAAATCAGGTGGATCTACTATTGCAGGACTTGTTAAAACATTGTCTGAGAGACAATAAAACCCAACAGTGTACGCACTAATTAAATTATTATATTTTACAAACTATTAAAACGATAGAAAAAATGGCAGATTTGAAACAATTCGCAGAACAATTGGTTAACTTAACAGTAAAAGAAGTTAATGAATTAGCTACAATTTTAAAAGAGGAGTATGGTATAGAGCCTGCTGCTGCAGCTGTTGCTGTTGCTGCTGGACCTGCTGCCGGAGACGGTGGTGCAGCTGCTGAAGAACAAACTGAATTTACAGTAGTTCTTAAAGAGGCAGGTGCTTCTAAATTAGCAGTAGTAAAAGCTGTAAAAGAACTTACAGGTCTTGGACTTAAAGAAGCTAAAGACGTAGTTGACGGTGCTCCTGCAAACGTAAAAGAAGGTGTTTCTAAAGATGAGGCCGAAGGTCTTAAAAAAGCTTTAGAAGAAGCCGGAGCTGTAGTAGAGCTTAAATAATCTATACGGCTTGAAAACGTAGGTTTAGCCCTTGAGAGAGCACTCTCAAGGGGCTAAACCATTTTTCGTATAATAAAATTATATATCAGATTTTATTATTTTAAATAGTTTATAATACGAAAAACTTTAGTCAATACGAAGAAAAAAAGTAAATTAGCTGATATACTAATTTGGTTTTCGAGATGTATTGATTATAAAAAAAGTATTAGCTAAACCGTGTCCCAACACAAAAATTACTTTTTTTTAAAAATCAAAATTTTATCCATTGATGATAACAAATCAGACTGAAAGATTAAATTTTGCCTCTACAAAAAACATCCCTGATTATCCGGATTTCTTGGATATTCAGATAAAATCGTTCAAAGATTTTTTCCAGCTGGAAACAAAATCAGACGAAAGAGGTAACGAAGGGTTGTATAATACCTTTATGGAAAACTTCCCGATTACAGATACCCGTAATCAATTCGTACTGGAATTTTTAGATTATTTTATCGACCCGCCAAGATATACCATCGAAGAGTGTATCGACAGAGGACTGACGTATAGCGTACCTCTGAAAGCAAGGTTGAAACTGTACTGTACAGACCCTGAACACGAGGATTTTGAAACCATCGTTCAGGATGTGTATCTGGGTACAATTCCATATATGACCCCAAGTGGAACTTTCGTTATTAACGGAGCAGAACGTGTGGTAGTTTCTCAATTACACCGTTCTCCGGGAGTGTTCTTCGGACAGTCATTCCACGCCAACGGAACCAAATTGTATTCGGCAAGGGTGATTCCGTTCAAAGGTTCGTGGATTGAATTTGCAACCGATATCAACAGTGTGATGTATGCTTACATCGACAGAAAGAAAAAGCTTCCTGTAACCACACTTTTCAGAGCTATCGGATTTGAAAGAGATAAAGATATACTCGAAATTTTCGACTTGGCAGAAGAAATTAAAGTGTCTAAAACAGGTCTGAAAAAATATATTGGTCGAAGATTGGCTGCCCGTGTTTTAAATACGTGGCACGAAGATTTCGTTGACGAAGATACCGGAGAAGTAGTGTCTATCGAACGTAACGAAATCATCTTAGACAGAGATGTTGTGCTTGACAAAGACAATGTTGAGGAAATCATTGAAGCCGATGTTAAGACAGTTCTCTTACACAAAGAAGACAACAATCAGGCAGATTATGCCATTATTCATAATACATTACAAAAAGACCCTACCAACTCCGAAAAAGAAGCGGTAGAACACATTTATCGTCAGCTTCGTAATGCGGAACCGCCTGATGAAGAAACCGCTCGTGGTATTATCGATAAATTGTTTTTCTCAGACCAAAGATATAATCTGGGAGAAGTAGGTCGTTACAGAATGAACAAAAAGTTAAACTTGGATATTCCTGTGGAAAAACAAGTGTTAACTAAAGAAGATATTATCACTATCGTAAAATATCTTATCGAACTTATCAACTCAAAAGCAGAGGTAGATGATATCGACCACTTGTCAAACCGTAGGGTAAGAACAGTGGGAGAACAGCTTTCTGCTCAGTTTGGTGTTGGTTTGGCTCGTATGGCTCGTACCATCAGAGAGCGTATGAACGTTCGTGATAACGAGGTGTTTACTCCGATTGATTTGATCAATGCGAAAACATTGTCTTCGGTTATCAATTCCTTCTTCGGAACCAACCAGCTTTCTCAGTTTATGGATCAAACCAATCCGCTGGCTGAGATTACTCACAAACGAAGATTATCTGCCTTAGGGCCAGGTGGTCTTTCAAGAGAAAGAGCCGGATTTGAGGTTCGTGACGTTCACTATACGCATTACGGAAGACTTTGTCCTATTGAGACCCCTGAGGGACCAAACATCGGACTTATTTCTTCTCTGGGAGTATATGCCAAAGTAAACTCAATGGGATTCATCGAAACTCCATATCGTGAGGTAAAAGAAGGAAAAATCGATTTCAAAAAAGATCCGGTATATCTGTCTGCTGAAGAAGAAGAAGAAAAATTGATCGCTCAGGCAAATATTCAGGTGGACAGCAAAGGAGTAATTGTTGAAGAACGGGTTATTGCCAAACAAGATGCTGATTTTCCTGTGGTTGACCCGAAAGAATTGCATTATACAGACGTTTCGCCTAACCAGATCGCCTCGATTTCGGCTTCACTTATTCCGTTCCTGGAGCATGATGATGCGAACCGTGCTTTGATGGGATCAAACATGATGCGGCAGGCAGTTCCACTTTTAAGACCGGAATCTCCAATTGTAGGAACAGGTCTTGAAAGACAAGTAGCCTCTGACTCCCGAGTGCTTATCAATGCAGAAAGAGACGGAGTGGTAGAGTATGTCGATGCAGATAAAATCATCATTAAGTATGATCGAACTGACCGTGAAAGAATGGTTAGTTTCGATACCGATGAAAAAACATATAATCTAATTAAGTTTAGAAAAACCAACCAAAGTACTTGTATCAACCTGAAACCAATCGTAAGAAAAGGTGATAAGGTAAGAAAAGGACAGGTGCTTTGTGAAGGATATGCTACTCAAAACGGAGAACTGGCTATCGGACGTAACCTGAAAGTGGCTTTCATGCCTTGGAAAGGATACAACTTCGAGGATGCAATTGTAATCTCTGAAAAAGTAGTTCGTGATGATATCTTTACATCACTTCACATTGACGATTATACGTTGGAAGTTCGTGATACCAAATTAGGAAGTGAAGAACTTACGAATGACATCCCGAACGTATCAGAAGATGCAACCAAAGATTTGGATGAAAACGGTATGATCAGAATCGGAGCCGAAGTAAAACCCGGAGATATTCTTATCGGTAAAATTACTCCGAAAGGAGAATCAGACCCGACTCCGGAAGAAAAACTACTTCGTGCTATCTTTGGTGACAAAGCAGGAGACGTAAAAGATGCTTCGCTAAAAGCAACTCCTTCATTACACGGAGTGGTTTTGGATAAGAAAATATTTACCCGTGCCGTAAAAGATAAACGCAAGCGTTCTAAAGATAAAGAAGATGTTGACAAACTCGAAGCAGAATATGCTGTGAGATTCAACGAACTTAGAAACCGCTTAATCGACAAGTTATTTGCTCTTGTAAACGGAAAAACATCACAGGGAGTAATGAATGATTTGGGTGAAGAAGTATTGCCTAAGGGTAAAAAATACTCTCAAAAAATGCTTACTTCTATTGATGATTTCGCCCATCTGACCAAAGGTTCCTGGACAGCCGATGCTGAAACCAACGAAATGGTTACTGATTTGATTCACAATTATAAAATCAAATTAAACGACCTTCAGGGAGCTTTGCGTAGAGAGAAATTTACGGTTACTGTCGGAGATGAATTGCCATCGGGAATCTTGAAATTAGCCAAAGTGTATATCGCTAAAAAGCGCAAGCTGAAAGTAGGAGATAAAATGGCAGGTCGTCACGGAAACAAAGGTATTGTGGCTCGTATCGTACGAGACGAAGATATGCCTTTCTTGGAAGACGGAACTCCTGTAGATATTGTGTTGAACCCGCTTGGGGTACCTTCCCGTATGAACATCGGTCAGATTTATGAGACCGTTTTAGGATGGGCAGGACAAAAGCTGAACAAAAAATTCGCTACGCCTATTTTTGACGGAGCTTCGTTGGAACAAATCAACGAATTTACGGATGAAGCAGGAATTCCAAGATTCGGTCACACCTATTTATATGACGGAGGAACCGGAGAGCGTTTCCACCAACCCGCAACTGTTGGAGTTATCTATATGCTGAAACTCGGACACATGGTTGATGACAAAATGCACGCTCGTTCGATTGGACCTTACTCCCTTATCACACAGCAACCGCTCGGAGGTAAGGCACAATTTGGAGGTCAACGTTTCGGAGAGATGGAGGTTTGGGCTTTGGAAGCTTATGGAGCTTCAAGCACATTGAGAGAAATCCTTACTGTTAAATCTGATGACGTAATTGGTAGAGCCAAGACGTATGAAGCTATCGTGAAAGGCGAAACTATGCCTGAACCGGGATTGCCTGAATCGTTCAACGTATTGATGCATGAGCTTAAAGGTCTTGGACTTGATATTCGTTTAGAAGAATAAAAAAGTTGATTGTTAATAGTTAATGGTTGTTAGTCAAGCCATTAACTATTAACCAATAACCAATAACTATAAATGTTATGACAACAAACAGAAATAAAGATAAAAA
>JBAYSC010000107.1:0-8146 GCA_041676345.1 Flavobacteriaceae bacterium
GTTACCATCGGGATTTTGATGCCCTCGTCTTCCAACATTTTTTTTGCCATATAACCCGCATAAGCGTGCGGAATGGCATAATGCACATGGAGAATTTCGATTTTATAGAGCTTGACCATATCCACAATTTTGCTCGAAAGAGCCAACTCATAGGGCTGATAATGAAAAAGCGGATATTCGGGTACGTTTACTTCGTGATAATAAATATTCGGACTTAAAAGTTCCAACCGAACGGGTTGATTGTAGGTGATAAAGTGAATTTCGTGTCCTTTTTTGGCAAGTTCCAGACCCAGTTCGGTAGCTACAACACCGCTTCCTCCAAAGGTCGGGTAGCAAACAATAGCAATTTTCATAAGGCGAAAAAAATTTGGCTAAAGTTACTAAGAATCCGTTTAAGAATTTTGGTTTTAAGAATTTTTTATCGGAAAATCCGTACTTTTGGACTTTTGCCCCAGATAAATGTTTCGCTATTTTTTAAACAAACTCGGCTATGCCTTTTTCACCCTTTTCGGAGTGGTAACGGTGATATTTTTTCTGTTCAACGTATTGCCCGGAGACCCTGCCCGAATGATGCTTGACCAAAACGAAGATTCTGAGCAAATGGAAGCCATCCGAAAAAAATACGGATTCGACAAACCCGTTTCAGAGCAGTATTTGTTGTATCTGAATGACCTTTCACCCGTTTCGCTACACAGCAAAAATAAAGAAGATTACAGTTTTTTTACGAAAGAAAAATATACGGGATTTTCGCTTTTGTCAGTAGGAGAGAAGCGGTTGGTTTTGAAATTGCCTTACCTTCGGGAAAGCTTTCACAAAACCGGAAAAAGTGTAACCGAAATTATAGCCAATACGCTGCCTAACACAGCTATTCTGGCTGTTTTTGCGATAGTGATAGCTATTTTTGTGGGAATATTTTTGGGGATTTTATCTGCTTTGTATCAAAATTCTTTTTTGGACAGACTTATTGCTGTGGTGAGTACGTTAGGGATGAGTACCCCAAGCTTTTTTGCAGCTATTTTGTTTGCCTGGATTTTCGGGTTTGTGTTGTATGAATACACAGGTTTGAATATGAACGGAAGCTTATATGAAGTCGATGATTTCGGAGAAGGAAAATTCATCCAATGGAAAAATCTGATTCTTCCTGCTGTGGTTCTGGGGATTCGTCCGCTTGCTGTGGTGGTGCAACTGATGAGAAATTCACTCTTAGAGACTTTAAACCAAGACTACGTCCGGACGGCAAAAGCCAAAGGACTTTCGATGTCTCAAATCATCCGGAAACACGCTTTGAAAAACTCTCTGAATCCTGTGGTAACAGCTGTTTCGGGTTGGTTTGCCTCTATGCTGGCAGGAGCTGTTTTTGTGGAATATATTTTTGGTTGGAACGGTCTGGGAAAAGAAATCGTAGATGCTCTGAACTACCAAGATTTACCCGTGATTATGGGAGCAGTGCTCACCATTGCCACCACCTTTATTCTTATCAATATTCTGGTGGATTTGATTTATGCCTACCTCGACCCAAGGGTTTAGTTTTTTTAGTGGTCAGTGGTCAGTTTTTAGTGTTCAGCAACCAATAACCAATAACCAATAACCAATAACCAATAACCAATAACCAATAACCAATAACTACTCCGAGTAGTCAAAAAGATAGTGTTCTTTGATGAGTTCGGCAATTCCTTCCGGGAGCATTTCTTCCCAGCCTTTTTCTTTGTTTCCGATCATTTTAAGTACTTTTCTCGAGAAAATATCCAAATGGCTGGTGTCGAAATCAGTAATATCGAGAACCTTGCCGTTGAACTTGAAGAATTTATAGAGTTCTTTCATTCTCGGGTGTACTTTCAGGGTTTCAGAAGTAATGATTTCTCCGTTTTCGTCCAGCATCGGATAAAGGAAAACCTTCAAATCACGGTAAAATAACTTACCGAAAGCCTCGAGAATTCCGCCCGAAAGATGTCGGTAGTATTTTTCGTCAAACACATCAATCAGATTCGGAACTCCCATCACGATTCCCATACGGGCTTTGGTATATTCCGAGAAATATTCGACTACTTTATAATATTCCTGAAAGTTTGAAATCATTACGGTTTGCCCAAGCGAACACAGCAATTCTGCCCGGTCTAAGAAGTCTTTTTCGTCAATTTCGCCTTCAGAGCGAAGGTTAGACAACGTAATTTCAAAAACCACCAGAGTGTTGTCTTTGTCCACCTTTTTTTCCTGAAGGAACATATTATATGACTTCTCATACATATCCATATTCACCTTGGTAACCGGACGGAAACTGCCCCGGAGAGCCAAAATATTTTTCTTATACAAAACACTGGCAGGTAATATGTTTTTGGCATCCGGGCTGAACATAACCGCTTCGGTCATTCCGTTTTTAACCAATTGAAGGCTTATCAGGCGGTTGTCCACATCTTCAAACAAAGGTCCTGAGAAGTTGATAGTATCAATTTCCAACTGGTCTTTGCTCAGGTGGTCATACAGGTATTTCAGCAGCTTTTTAGGCTGATTATACTTATAAAAAGCTCCTTAAATCAGGTTTACACCCAAAATTCCGAGGGTTTCCTGTTGCAGGCGGGAGTCTTTTTCTTTAAACCGAACGTGAAGGATGATTTCGTTATACTCTTGTTCGGGCTCAATCTGATATTTGATTCCGACCCAGCCGTGACCTTTGAATTGCTTGGCAAAATCAATGGTGGCAACCGTATTGGCAAAACTAAAAAAGAGTTTATTGGGGTGTTTGTCTCTGTCTAATCGCCTTTCGATAAGGCTGATTTCGTGAGAAAGCATTTTTTTGAGTCGGGATTCGGTAACATAACGACCGTCATCTTCCATACCGTAAATGGCATCGCTAAAGTCTTTGTCATAGGCAGACATAGCCTTAGCAATGGTTCTTGAAGATCCTCCAGCTCTAAAAAAATGCCTTACCGTTTCCTGTCCTGCACCGATTTCGGCAAAAGTTCCGTAAATGTCAAGATTTCTGTTGATGCGAAGTGCTTTGTCTTCAATAGAAGGGATAGTATCTATCTTTCTGTCCCCTTTTAGAATAATCTCTGTTCCCAAAATGCTATACCTAAAAATATGATTTGTGCAAAAATACGAAAATTCCCTGTTTTTCTAAGGAAATAGTTTTAATTTTGTGTGAAAATAAGCGTTTCGATTTTGAAGATACATTTTTTAGGAACAGGTACATCACAGGGAATCCCCATCATAGGCAGTAAACATCCGGTTTGTTTTAGTAAAGACCTTAAGGATAAACGACTTAGAGTGTCGGTTTGGGTTACTTGGGATGATTTTTCGTATGTGATTGATTGCGGCCCCGATTTCAGGCAACAAATGCTCACTTGCGGATGTACCAAATTAGACGGCATCCTTTTTACTCACGAACATTCTGACCATACGGCAGGCATAGACGACATTCGTCCGTTTTGTCACAGACAAGGAAAAATCCCGATTTATTTGCATAAAAGAGTGTTGCAATCGCTTGAAAAACGCTTTGATTATATCTTTACTACCGAAGACCGCTATCCGGGAGCTCCCGAAGTGTTTCCTGTCGAAATTAAAGAAAACACCAATTTCAGTATCGGAAACCAAAGCGTTATCCCTATCAATATTATGCACGGTAAACTACCTATTTTCGGATTCAGAATAGCTGATTTTGTGTATATTACCGATGCTAAAGTCATCGAAAAAGAAGAAGAGGAAAAGCTGAAAGGGGCTAAAGTTTTGGTGATAAATGCCCTTAGAGAAGAGCCACATGATTTGCATTTCAGCCTGCAGGATGCTTTGGATTTTATCGAAAGGGTAAAACCCGAGAGAGCCTATTTGACACACATCAGCCCGATGCTGGGTTTTCACGAAGAAGTACAGCAAAAACTCCCTGAAAATGTGTTTGTGGCCTATGATAATCTGGTAGTGGAGATTGGTTGATGGCTGGTAGTTATTGGTTAATGGTTAATGGTTAATGGTTAATGGTTAATGGTTAATGGTTAATAGTTAATAGTTAATAGTTAATAGTGTAGTAGAAAAATAAATTTTAAAAAATATTATGAAAAAAATATACCTGTATCTGTTCATTTTTTCGGCTTTGATAAATGTGTTTACTTATATGTATTTCACCAAAAAAGCAGTCACCGAGGCAGAGCGAATCGAAAAATGGGAAAAGAAATATGCTGATAAAAAGGCAGTTGTTGACTCTCTGGAAAATCAGATTTTTGAGATTTCTCATTATAGTTTGAAAGGGAATTATTCCGCTCAGGATTATGTGGAAAAATATTTTGAAAATCATGATATTCAAAAAGTTAAAGACTCTATATTAAACCTTAACTTCGAGAAAGAAGGAAACAGTTTAGTAGGCTACCCTGACCCTAATGACCGGATGATTATCAGTCGTGCGGAGTTCTTAAACCACAGATGGATATTGGCTGATTTTGACAATAAAACAATGGGTGGGCAAATCCTGATTCGCTATTACCTCAATGCAGACGGAACTTTCTCGATGGAAACCCTCGACAGAGCTTTTTATCTCCCCAAACCCCAAATAGCAGAATAATGGGCAATAGTTTCGGAAAAATATTCAAACTTACTTCCTTCGGAGAATCTCACGGAGTAGCCTTAGGTGGTATCATCGAGGGTTGCCCAAGTGGGTTGGAACTCAATTTTGACCTCATTCAAAAAGAGCTTGACCGTAGAAAACCAGGGCAATCTAAACTGGTTACCCAACGCAGAGAAGATGACAAAGTTACTTTTCTGAGCGGAATTTTTGAAGGAAAAACAACCGGAACTCCCATAGGTTTTCTCAGTGAAAACACCAATCAGAAATCACAAGATTACGACCATATTAAGGATATTTACAGACCTTCTCACGCTGATTTCACTTATGACAAAAAATACGGAATCAGAGATTATAGGGGAGGAGGTCGCTCCTCTGCCCGGGAAACCGTTTGTCGGGTAGTAGCCGGGGCGGTAGCCAAACAACTGATTCCCAATATAAAAATAAATGCTTTTGTCTCAAGTGTAGGAGAAATTTTTATCGACAAACCCTATCAGGCTTTAGATTTTTCGCTGACCGAAAGCAATGCCATTCGTTGTCCTGATTTGGTCACCGCTCAAAAAATGGAGGATTACCTCAAACAAATCAAAAAAGAAGGCGATACGGTGGGAGGAACGATTACCTGTGTGGTGCAAAATGTGCCTGTTGGGTTGGGCGAACCTGTTTTCGATAAGCTTCATGCCGTTTTAGGAAGTGCTATGCTTTCGATAAATGCCGTAAAAGGCTTTGAATATGGTAGCGGTTTTTGTGGCAGCCGAATGAAAGGCTCAGCACACAACGATTTGTTTAACCCTGACGGAACCACAAAAAGCAATCTTTCGGGAGGTATTCAAGGCGGTATCTCAAACGGAATGGATATTTATTTTCGGGTAGCTTTTAAACCTGTGGCTACGCTTATGCAAAAGCAAATGACCATCGATTCCCAAGGCAACCCAGTCGAAATGCAGGGCAAAGGTCGTCATGATGTTTGTGTAGTGCCCAGAGCCGTGCCTATAGTGGAGGCGATGACCGCTATGGTGTTGGCTGATTTTTATCTGCAAGACAGGTTGACGAGACTTTGATGGTTGTTTTATTAATGACAATGTTCGTGTGGCAGCAGGGTAGGGATAATTGTTGAATTGTCAAGTAAATGGAGCAGAATACTTGACATTTTAATTGTTTCTTTACAATTTTATTGCTGTATTCCGTCATTGTGTGTAGTGTCTTTTTCAGATGCAGAAATTTTTTCAATCTGTTTTTGATTCTTTGCCCGATAAAAACCAAGCGATAACTACACAAAAAAAAAGAGGACTTCTCATCCTCCTGAAATTCTTTAAAAAAAAATATCGAAATCCCCATAGTGGACGGACAAGTAATCGGTTCCGTTCAACAGGAGTTTCATTGTTGGCTTTGCAAGCCCAACGAAACTCTGGTTATTAGCCACTGGCTTTATTTTGTCCAACTTGAAAAATTATTATATCCATCATCTTTAATCCAACAATATGTCTTGTAATCATCAGATAATTTAAATGCTTTGCCCCATTTTGATTGGGCTGGTTTAGATTTCAGTTTGTAAGAGTCATAGTCCCCGAAATATACCCATTTACCATTCTTGTATTCAATTGGAGAGAGTTTTGTGCCATCTTCGCTATATTCGTAACCTAGATAGTCAAACGGGTTGCTACCGTAATTTTTTGTCAATTGGTCTTTACCCTTGATTTTGTTGATATGAACACCAAAAAGATGATTTCCTGCTGCAACACTTTTAATGATTTCATATTTAACCCATCTTCTCTCAAAAGTGTTAGTGCCAATTAAAACGCAAGTATTAGAAGTGTTTTGTATTGCACCATTAATAAGTCTTTTAAGTGCAATCGGACTATCTTTTTTGGCTTTCTCCCACACAGAAGCATCGAAAAAACCTGCATCTTCTCTATCCTTTTTAAGAAGCCAATGATTTCTAACTGTATTTGCTCGAAAATCTATTACATCTTGGTAATGAAAGCTGAAAAATATTCTTTTTGCCATAAATTAGTTGATTATGAACATCACAACAAGAGTTATGACAATGAGTGTTCCGTAAAAAATTATTTGTGTAATTGAAAATGTGCTATTAAGCCAACTATTCTTTGTATTATTAGTAATGGTTGCATTCATATCAAAATCAATTTCATTTTCTTCTTTCTGCCTTATGATGTTATACAAATCTCTATATTTTCTTTCTTGTGATAAATAGTAACCGTCTAGTAACCAAAAAAGTGGTGTTGAAATATAAGTTATCAGTACATATTCAATATTCGTGTCTTTAGCTGCAAATGCAAATAAAGCTGCTACAAGTGTTACAGACCACCCACGAAGTAGAAATGAGTTAACATTCATCCTTGTAATCACAAGTTGAATGAATTCAAGATGTTTAATTTTTTTGTCTTCCATATTTAACTTTTTAACCATTCACCAAGTCCTTTTAAATCTCCATTTGGATATTTCACAAAAAATGAGTTTGGTGTTGAGTCGCTTTCGTAGATATAAGGGTAAATCTGTAAATACTCTGCACCACTATAGTCTGTGTAATTATTTTTTACAGGAAGTACAGCAATATGTTCAATATATTTTTGAGCATCACCGTGTCCTAATTCCCAATTGCACCATTTCGAACTTATCGCACCTTCTGTTGCTAGAAAAACGAATTTTTTGTTTTCTTTAATTTTTTGTTTAATTCGGTTTGCAGTCGTTCCACTTGTCGTTCTTGGCATTCCTTCATCTAACCAATCCACATAAACTTCAACTCCAAATTTTTTTAGGAAACTGATTGCACTATCAAGTTCTTCTGTTTCATCGTGTTTATGAGAAAGGAAAATCGTCACTTTAGAATATCGGCTTTCTGCCTTAAATTCTTTCAAGCTCTCATTAATTGTCTTGCTATAGTAACGAGTACTATTTCTATATTCTGTTAGACGTGATTTTGATATTATGCTCATTGTATCGTTTTTTTAGCTTGTGGCTAACGGTTTTCAGCTATACGCAGGCAGGGATTTTAACTACTAAACTTCCTGCGAAGAACTTAACTTTAAATTTAGTATTTTTCTGTCCTACGAAGCAGAATTCCCGCCTGGCGCATAACCGCTGTGTGTGCCCTGCATATGCAGGACACACCCCGAAAGCTTTTCAAATAGTTCAAAAATACAAATTTAGTTTTACGAACCAAGTTTTCGGGGTGTTATTTTTCCAGAGGGTGCAAGTCCCTTACGAGCGGATTGAAACCCCGAATCGTTAGCACGTGGCAAGGTGGTTTATCGTGAGGTAGGCACTGAAGGAAGCCAAACGGCAAAATCCGGTACTGACGAACAGAAACGTCATAAGAGGCAAGTTAAAGCGGATAAACGTCCACAGCAACGTAACGTCCAAAGTTTACCAAAACTTTAATTTGTAGATGACGCAGGCATTGGAGGAAGGAAAAAGCGTTTACCAGGGGAGGTCTTGGTGGTTACGAGTTAATCAAGCCAAGAAGTCAGCAGAGGTCATAGTACTTGAAGGCAAACGAGTTGCAAATAGAAACTGCATAGGACTCACAAACAAGGAAGGACTGAACGTAAAGAGGTTTTCAATAGGTAACGGAAC
>JBAYSC010000108.1:0-7955 GCA_041676345.1 Flavobacteriaceae bacterium
AGCGGAAGACGAGGCTCGAACTCGCGACAACCAGCTTGGAAGGCTGGAGCTCTACCAACTGAGCTACTTCCGCTTTTGTGAGTGCAAATATAAGGCAATTTTTTAATACCAAACAAATTTTGCGAAAAAAAATTATCACTTTTTGATGATATATTTTTAAGCCTGTTTTTTGTGTTTTTAAAGAGGTTGAAAAACAATATTTTATCGGTTTTTGAAAGCCCGATTTGTTTTGGCACATTTGTTGTTTTTGGGACAGTTAATAACTTAAAATAATAGAAACATGAAAAAATTAGTAATGATGATGGCATTGGTTGTTGGGGTAACAGCTTTTGCACAAGACAAAAAAGCAGACAAAAGAGAGCGGTTTTCTGCTGAGGAAAGAGTAGAGAAAATGGCTAAGGAACTCGACCTTAATCAGGAGCAAAAGCAAAAACTTACCGCCCTTTTTGAAAAGCAAAAAGAAGAAGCTCAGAAAAAGAGAGCGGCTATAAAAGCAGAACGAGCCGAAAGAAGAGAAGCACTTTCTTCCCGCAGTGAAGCTTTCGACAAAGAAGTGAAAAGCATCCTTACTCCCGAACAGGCTAAAAAATGGGAAGCCAAAAAACAGGAAAGAATGAAACACAAACGAGAGGATTTCAAAGATGCCAAGCATCCGAGCCTCAAAAGAGAAACTAAAAAATAATTTCTGAAATTTTCAGGAAATTTAACTCAGGTGGAGCTCAAAAACTCCGCCTGATTTATTTTTGTTCCTGCATTGCCTTGAAATAGGCGGCTCTGCTCAAAGGCTCATACTCTTCGGTTTCTCCGAGCAATACCAATTTGTCGCTGGCAGATTTCCTGTGGCTATAATGAGCCAAATTTCCCGTTCGGGTACACACAGCGTGAACTTTGGTTACATATTCGGCTGTTGCCATAAGGGCAGGCATCGGGCCAAACGGATTTCCTTTAAAATCCATATCCAGACCTGCCACAATCACCCGTATTCCGCTGTTTGCCAAATCGTTGCATACAGACACGATTTCATTGTCAAAAAACTGAGCTTCATCAATGCCCACCACGTCACAGTTGCTTGCCAGAATCCGGATATGGGCAGAGGCTGGCACAGGAGTAGAACGAATTTCGTTGGCATCGTGTGAAACCACTTTTTCCTCATCATAACGGGTGTCGATTGAGGGTTTGAAGATTTCTACTTTTTGTTTGGCAAATTGGGCTCTTTTGAGTCTTCGGATGAGTTCTTCGGTTTTTCCCGAAAACATCGAGCCACAGATAACCTCTATCCAACCAAACTTTTCTTTATGATTTACAGGATTTTCGAGAAACATTTTTTTTGATTTCTTTACGGAAAAACAGAATAGTTTTTATTACTTTGTATCGCAAACAAATTTAGATAAAAACCCGGATTGTACTCCAAATAATTATCAACAATTATGAAAAATAAATTAGAAGCAGAGCTAATCAGCATTGCACATCGTGTTTTGAAACTAAAAGGCAAGTCCGAAATTGCACAACTGCAAAAGGAAGCCAGAGAACTGTATGAAAAATTAACAGTTTTGCGGTTTGCAGAACAGCAGCTCTCTGATGATGCCCCGACTATCGCTTCCCTTTCGGAAATTGAAGAAAAATTAGAAAACTTTACTGCTGAAAGCGAAGATTTTACGACAGAAACTTCCGAAGAACCTCAGGAAATGATTTCTTTTTCCGAAGAAAAAGAAGAAGAAATTCCTGTTTCAGAAGTTGAAGAAACGCCTTTAGAGGACGAAAAACCACAGGAAATCATCTCGGAAGTTAAAGAAGAAATTGCCGATGCTGCTGAGAAACTCCTGAGTTTTGAAGATTTTGAAGCTTCGCTTACTCAGGCAAAACCGGGAAAATCAACCAATCAGCAGATTATTTTTGAAGATTTCCTTCCGCAGGAAGAAGAACCTGTTTTTGTTCCGGTTCAGGCAGAAAAAACAAAAAAAGCGGAAAAAGAAACCGTAATGGCTAAGCCTAAAAGTGTTTCCATCAACGATGCGGTTAAAAAGAATTTTAACATTGGGCTGAATGACAAAATCGCTTTTGAGTTTCACCTTTTTGGCGGAAGCAGCGAAGATTTCAACCGGGTGCTTTCACAGCTGAATACGTTTTCAAACTTTGATGAAGCCAAGGATTTTATCGAAAACCTCGTGAAACCCGATTATAACAACTGGGAAAACAAAAGCGAATTTGAAGTCCGTTTTATGGAAATTATCGAAAGTAATTTTATGTAAATGGCAAAGTTATATATTGTTCCTACACCTATCGGGAATCTCGAAGATATGACTTTCAGAGCTGTAAAAGTGCTAAAAGAAGTCGATTTGATTCTGGCAGAAGACACCCGAAACAGCAGCAAACTGCTCAAACATTTCGGAATCGAAACTCCGATGCAGAGCCACCACATGCACAACGAACACAAAACAGTAGAAGTTCTTGTAAAACGGCTACAATCGGGTGAGGTGATGGCTCTGATTTCCGATGCGGGAACACCTGCTATTTCAGACCCCGGATTTTTGCTTACCCGGGCTTGTGTCGAAAACCAAATCGAGGTGGAATGCCTGCCCGGAGCAACGGCTTTTGTCCCTGCTCTGGTCAATAGCGGACTCCCGAATGACCGCTTTGTTTTCGAGGGATTTCTTCCCGAAAAAAAAGGACGACAAACTCGTTTTTTAACCTTAGCGGAAGAAAACCGAACCATGATTTTCTATGTTTCGCCCCATAAACTCCTGAAAACTCTGGAGGAATTTATACACTATTTCGGTCAGGACAGAGCCGTTTCCGTTTCGAGAGAACTCTCCAAATTACACGAAGAAACCTTCAGGGGAACTGCTCAAGAGGTACTAACTTACTTCAGTCAAAAAACCATAAAAGGCGAAATTGTCGCTGTGGTAGCAGGGAAAAAGTCATAGATTTTGTTGAGTAACAGAAGTATTTGGTAACGAAACTCCTGCGAAGACAAAAAATCTCAAACCTTAATTCCCAATTCTCAATTCTTAACGTATCTTTGCAACTTCTAAAAAAAACGAAATCAGAAATGAAACATACAAGTATCATTGAGCTTTTATCGGGCACACAATTATTGCAGGAAGTAGTGGTTAAAGGTTGGGTGAGAACCTTCAGAAGCAACCGTTTTATAGCACTGAATGACGGTTCTACTCTCGAAACCCTACAATGTGTACTTGATTTTGAAAAGTTTGACGAACAAACTCTGAAGAGAATTTCAACCGGAGCAGCTATTTCCGTAAAGGGAACTTTGGTCGAAAGCCAGGGAGCCGGACAAAAATATGAAATTCAGGTGACTGATATTCAGGTTCTTGGAGATTGTGATGTGGATAAATATCCGATTCAGCTCAAAAACCGTCCGAGCCTGGAACTGCTCAGAGAAAATGCCCATTTGAGAATCCGTACCAATACTTTTGGGGCAATTATGAGAGTGCGTTCGGTTTTGTCGTATGCGGTGCACAGGTATTTTCAGGAAAACGGATTTTTCTACGTAAACACTCCGATTATCACAGGTTCTGATGCGGAAGGGGCAGGAGAGATGTTTCAGGTAACTTCTCTGGAAGTTGGAAACCCTCCGAGAAATGAAAACGGAAAAATCGACTATTCGGAAGACTTTTTCGGAAAAGAAACCAACCTTACGGTTTCGGGACAGTTAGAAGCTGAAACCTACGCAATGGCACTCGGAAAAGTTTATACTTTCGGACCTACTTTCAGAGCCGAAAACTCCAATACGTCAAGACATTTAGCAGAATTCTGGATGATCGAACCCGAAGTTGCTTTTAACGATTTGGATGCCAATATGGATTTGGCAGAAGATTTTATCAAATACGTTATTAAATATGTGCTTGAAAAATGTGAAACCGATTTGAGATTTCTTGACCAAAGATTGGTTGATGAGGAAAAAAACAAACCTCAAAACCAGAGAAGCGAAATGAGCCTTATCGAAAAGCTGAACTTCGTGCTGAACAACAATTTCAAACGGGTTTCCTATACTGAAGCCATTGATATTTTAAGAAATTCCAAACCTAACAAAAACAAAAAATTCCAATATCCTATCGAAGAATGGGGAGCTGATTTGCAAAGCGAACACGAACGTTATTTGGTTGAAAAACACTTTAAAACACCTGTGATTTTGTTTGATTACCCTGCCAAAATCAAAGCGTTTTATATGCGTTTGAACGAAGACGGAAAAACCGTTCGTGCTATGGACATACTTTTTCCGGGAATCGGGGAAATCGTGGGAGGTTCGCAAAGGGAAGAACGCTATGAGGTTTTGGTCGAAAAAATGAAAGCACTAAACATTCCCGAAGAGGAAATGTGGTGGTATTTAGATACGAGAAAATTCGGAACGGCTGTTCATAGCGGTTTCGGACTTGGTTTTGAAAGACTGGTGCTTTTTGTAACCGGAATGACCAACATCAGAGACGTGATTCCGTTTCCGAGAACACCTCAGAATGCGGAGTTTTAATTAAAAGTCAGATGCTGGATGCCAGATGACGGAAGTTTTTATCCGGCACCCGACATCCAGCACCCAACAATAAAAATGATAATTTACAACGTAACCATA
This sequence comes from Flavobacteriaceae bacterium, assembly GCA_041676345.1. Taxonomy (GTDB): domain Bacteria; phylum Bacteroidota; class Bacteroidia; order Flavobacteriales; family Flavobacteriaceae; genus Flavobacterium. The sequence goes on from JBAYSC010000108.1 coordinate 4,586, forward strand.
AATATAGACGAAAGTGTTCACGACAAGTGGCTTTTGTGGATGCAACAAAAACACATTAACGATGTTCTGGCAACCGGAAAATTCTTCAAAGCCAAATTAGTTAAGGTTTTGGTTGAAGAAGAAATGGGAGGAGTAACTTATTCCGTGCAGTATTTTACGGACAGTAAAAAAACTTTAGAAAGCTACTATCAGGAAGATGCCCCCCGGTTAAGAGAAGAAGGACTACGGCTTTTCGGAGATAAAATGCTGGCTTTCAGAACCGAACTCGAAATGATTTCTGAAATTTTTCCGGATACAAACTAAATGAAGTGATTTAAACTTTTTTCAATTGGCTAAAAAAATGTTCTTTTTGCCCTGTTTTTTGTCTTTTTCTTACTCCGTAGCTCTGCTATGCAGCGCAAAAAAGCCTTCAAACAGAACAAAAATATTCTCCCGAAAACTTTCGGGATCGCCTCAATCAAAAAACTTTAAATCACTTCAATAAAAAGCTCCGAAAAATTCATTTTTCCGGAGCTTTTTTCTCACAACCAACTCTCTTTTTTTAGTCTTGAACGTGTGTCCAAACGTTTGATGAACCACTACTCAACGTACCTGTTTTAGTAGTAATTACCTGACTGTTTTTCAGTACTTTTAAAGTGAAACTGGATGATGCCGAACTCGATCCGCAACTTCCATAATACTCGACCCAGTATTTGTAAGTACCGGAAGGAGCTGTCCCGTTTTCCCAATAAATATTTTCATTGGGACCTTGAGAACAAGACATGCAATAACAATCCACATCGAGTGTTCCTCCTTGACCGGTAGGGTTTGCCCAATGAATTATCGTTCCGTTGGGTGTTTCTACATACAAATCCAAATCCACATTATCGGGATTGGTAAATTGGAGGTTGAACCTCGGGTTTCCCGGATTTCCTACCAAATCTCCGCCTCCTGTGTCATCGTCTGAACTTTCGTCTTTGCTACAACCAATGATAGCCACTGCTGCAAACAGCATAAAAGACATTCGTAATAATTTTTTCATAGCATAAAAATTTTAGTGTTAATAAGGGCAAATGTATTGGTTTTTCAAATACGGGGAATCACCCGAAAGGGTGATTTTTATGTAAATGAATATTGTTTTTAACGTATGTTTTTTGTAATAAATTATTGTTATATTTGTGATTAAATTTGATTTTATCTATCAATTTAATCTATTTTTATACAAATTGATTGTGCGAAGTAATAAAATAGGGCTTATTCAATTTCCGCTAATGAGAATTTCTGTTGGGTTTCTCTCAGGACTTTTATTGGCTTTTTGGCTAAAACCAGGTTGGGAAATAGGAGGCTTTTTGATGGCTTCGGCAGTGCTGATTTTCGGTATTATTTTCCTAATAGCAAACAAGAAAAACACTCCGCTTTTTGGAGTAGCAACGCTGTATTTTTCGGTTTGTTTGGGGATTTTTACCTGGGTTTTGCATGCGGATTTGCTCCGAAGTAACCATTATTTACATCAAATTACCTCTGAAAATCAACTTGTGGAATTGGTTTTGGAAGAAAAACTCAAACCCAACCATTACAACCACAGGTATTTTGCTCAGGTAAAAACAGTTGACAACCAAAAGAGTTACGGAACCCTGCTGCTGAATATCGACAAAAAAGATTATCCGGAACAGCCCCATATAGGGCAAACCCTCAGGGTATATTCCAAAATTTTCCCCAACCGCAAAAACAAAAATCCGGGAAATTTTGATTATGCCACATACCTCGAAAAGCAACAGGTATATGCTCAGATTTATACAGATAGTACCAATATTTCTTTTGGAGAAATAGAGAAAACCGTGAGCTATTTTACCTATCAACTCCGCAACAGGATTCTGGAAAATTTACGAGAAAGCGGTTTTAACCAAACCGAACTCAGTGTGCTTCACGCTTTGATTTTGGGGCAACAACAAGACATTTCTCCCGAAATTCTACAGGATTATCGCTTTGCGGGAGCTGTGCATATTCTTTCGGTTTCGGGTTTGCACGTGGCTTATATTTATGCTTTTCTGAACTTTTTACTGCTCTTTTTCCCGAACAACAAAACAGGCAGGGCAGTAAAACTGATTTTGCTGTTGGTTTCTCTGTGGGGTTTTGCCCTTTTGGCGGGAATGGCTCCTGCCATTGTCAGAGCGGTGGTGATGTTTTCTTTTGTTTCGGTAGGCAAGTTTATACACCGCAACACCAATATTTTTCATACACTATTGGCTTCGGCTGTTTTTATTCTGCTCTGTAAGCCTTCTTTTTTGTTTGATGTAGGGTTTCAGCTTAGTTATGTTGCCTTGTTTTTCATTTTGTGGGTACACCCGATTTTTTCCGGTTTTTGGAAACCTAAAAACAAGATAACCAAATACTTTTGGGAAATTCTCACGGTTTCTTTTGCAGCTCAAATCGGGACTTTTCCGCTCAGTATGTATTATTTTCATCAATTTCCCAGTTTGTTTTTTATAACCAATCTGCTGATTTTACCACTGCTTTCGGCTGTGATGATTTATGGAGTGGTTATTACGGTTTTGGCAGCATTTGACCTGACAAATTTCTACCTTTCCAAAATTCTCGAATACGGGATTTATATTATCGACGAAATCATTGGTTTTGTTGCCCGTTTTGAGTCATTCGTATTCAAAGATGTGTCGTTTAATATGGGAATGTTGGTGGGGTTTTACCTGTTGCTATTCGGGTTTTTCGTATGGTTGAAAACTCCGAAATTTCGCAATCTGACTTGGGTTCTCACCAGTGTTTTGTTGGTGCAAAGTGTGTATATTTTTACCAAAATTCAAACCAAAAACGCTTCGGAATGGTTGGTTTTTAATCAAAGTAAAACAACGCTTTTGGCAGAACGACACGGCACTAACATCACCTTTTTCAGCAATGACAGCCTCATCAGTAAATATCTTTCTGAAAATTACAGTATTGATAATTTTATCGAGCAGTTCGACAAGCAACCGCTTCGGAACGTCTATTTTTTCAACGGAAAAATGATTTTGGTAGTCGATAGTTTTTCGGTTTTCCCGAAAGGGCTCAAACCCGATATTGTTTTGTTAATACAGTCTCCGAAAATCAATATGGAGAGAATCTTCAAAGAACACCTGCCCGAACTGGTGATTGCTGATGCCTCCAACTATAAATCCTATATTGAGCTATGGAAAAAAAGTTGTGAAAATCATCAGGTCGCTTTTCATTCTACCTATGAAAAAGGCTATTTTTCAATTAAAAAGGAGGAATAATTTTAGAGCCTGTTTAAAATTTATCTAATAATTTGTTTATGCTTCTTTTTGGCTACAACTTCGTTATATTTTCTTGAGATAGAACACCGCTATCTCAATAAAATATGCCTTGTTTCGCTCAAAAA
>JBAYSC010000109.1:0-7907 GCA_041676345.1 Flavobacteriaceae bacterium
CAAAATAGCAAAATATCAATTTACAGAAGAACTGAATATGGAAATAATCAAAGAAATAGTGGTAATCTGCGAGGGTGACCCAAGCAAAATACCACTATGTTAGACTATTTAACGTCTTCCGAATACTTATGGTTTTGAACTCTGTCGGAGTTTTTTAATTATTTAAACCTCTCAAAATGAGCTTTTTCTAAGACTTCCCGATGGTTAGGATGAGCGATACTTATCAATAATTTTGAACGTTGCTCCGTATTTTTTCCGTAAAGGTTAACCACTCCGTATTCAGTAACAACATAATGTACGTGACCACGAGTAGTAACTACTCCTGCTCCTTGCTTGAGTAATGGAGTAATTTTAGAAATTCCTTTTGCAGTTACCGAAGGCATGGCAATAATTGCTTTTCCGCCTTCAGACAAAGATGCTCCTCTCATAAAATCCATCTGACCTCCAATGCCCGAATATTGATAGGTTCCGATAGAATCTGCACAAATCTGCCCGGTCAAATCAATCTCTAAAGCCGAGTTGATAGCTACCACTTTCGGATTTTTTCGGATGATAGCCGTATCGTTTACGTGTGAAACATTCATAAATGACACGTTCGGATTGTCATCTACAAAGTCGTAAAGCTTTTGAGTTCCTGCCACAAAAGCGGTAACGGTTCTGCCCGGATGTATTTTCTTTTTTTCATTGGTAATTACTCCTTTTTTCACCAAATCGATAATTCCGTCCGAAAACATTTCGGTATGAACCCCTAAGTCTTTATGATTAGTCAAATTATTTAAAACAGCATTGGGGATAGTCCCGATTCCCGCCTGAAGCGTTGAACCATCTTCGATAAGTTGGGCTACATTTTTTCCGATTTGCATCGAAACCTCGTCTTGCGAATTATAATCTACCGAAAGTAAATCCGCTTCATGCCATACCATCGCTTTGAATTTCGAAATATGAACCGAAGAGTCTCCGTGAGTACGAACCATTTTCGGATTCACTTGTGCAATAACGATTTTCGCCTCACGAACTGCGGTCCAGGCAGCATCAATCGAAGTTCCAAGCGAACAATATCCATGCTTATCCGGAGGTGAAACATGAACAATAGCCACATCTAAAGGTAAAGCACCATTAGTGAATAATCGTGGTATTTCGCTCAGAAATATAGGAATATATCCTCCATGAGAGCTATTTGCCCATTCCCGGATGTTCCCTGAAACAAAAAGTGAATTCAGATAAAACGAATCGGTAATTTCAGGATGTTTCCAATCAATATCTCCAAAGGTACTAATCGAAACCAATTCGACATTATTTATCTCTCCTGCTCTTTTAAACAAAGAATCGATGAGATAAAGCGGAGTGGCTGCACTTCCGTGAAGGAAAACTCTGTCTCCGCTTTTTACTAATTTTACAGCCTCTTCGGCCGAAATGTATGTTGGCATAAATTTTTTTGTTTAAGGTTTCTAAAAATCCTGTTTTCGGGCTTTTCAAGTTCAGGTACAAAATTATTGAATATAGATTAGACTTCAAATGATAAGGGTCATCCTTAAATAAAAAAGTTTGTTTTAGCATTCGACTTAAAAACGTATTTTTGCAAAGCACAACTATTTCAGGGTTTAACAACTTTAAACCTTGAATTTTAAACCTTAAACAAAAGAAATGGATAATCGTTACAACCAAAGAGGCGTTTCTGCTTCTAAAGAAGACGTTCACAATGCTATAAAAAACATTGATAAAGGTCTCTTTCCGAAAGCATTTTGCAAAATCATTCCCGACCATCTAACAGGTGATGAACAATATTGCTTACTAATGCACGCAGACGGAGCAGGAACAAAATCGTCTCTGGCTTATACCTATTGGAAAGAAACCGGAGATTTATCGGTTTGGAAAGGCATCGCCCAAGATGCACTCATTATGAATATTGACGATTTGCTTTGCGTTGGAGCAACCGACAATATTTTGCTTTCTTCTACTATCGGACGAAACAAAAACCTGATTCCGGCTGAGGTTATTTCTGCGATTATCAACGGAACAGAAGAGTTAATTTCTGAACTTAAATCTTTCGGAGTTACGATTCATTCCACCGGAGGTGAAACAGCTGATGTGGGGGATTTGGTCAGAACGATTATTGTGGATTCTACCGTTACAGCCCGAATGAAACGTAAAGATGTGATTGACAATGCGAATATTAAAGCAGGCGATGTAATTGTAGGGCTGGCTTCGTTTGGGCAAGCGACTTACGAAAAAGAATACAATGGCGGAATGGGGAGCAACGGACTTACTTCTGCCAGACACGATGTGTTCAGCAAGTATTTGGCTGAAAAATATCCCGAAAGTTATGACGGAGCAGTTCCGAATGATTTGGTGTATTCAGGAGGCGTGAAATTGACCGATAAAGTCGAAAATTCGCCTTTAGATGCAGGAAAATTAGTGCTTTCACCAACTCGTACTTATGCTCCTGTGATTAAAAAGATTTTAGAAAAATATTCTCCCGAACAAATTCACGGAATGGTGCATTGTAGTGGTGGAGCACAAACCAAAATTTTACATTTTGTAGGAGATGATGTCCACGTAATAAAAGACAATCTTTTCCCGATTCCTCCGCTTTTCAAACTGATTCAGGAGCAATCTGCAACCCTTTGGAGAGAAATGTATCAGGTTTTCAACTGCGGACACCGTATGGAAATCTATACCGATTCCGAAACAGCAAAAGACATCATCGAAATTTCAAAATCGTTTAATATCGAGGCTCAAATCGTAGGAAAAGTAGAAAAATCCGAAACCAAAAAATTGACCATTACAAGCGAATATGGAGTTTTCGAGTATTGAGAGATATGAGAATTCAATATGAAAATATATCTAAGGAAATTGAAAACTCAAAATTCAGTTACTCTGACTACAAAGTCGATAGTCCGGGTTTTTCTAAAATAGCAGCTTCTATATATAATTTACACGTAAATTACAAGGAGCATATTATTTATGTGAAAAATGAGTTAGGGCATCAGAATTTAGGCAGAGTTGAAGTGCAATTAGATAAAAGACTTCCTGAATTTAAAATATCAAATACAAATCATTTTGTAAATTTATTTTTAAGAAAAAAAAATATTTTAAAGGTTACTTGTAAAAATCATTCTTTCAAAAAATTTTTGGAACAAAAACTAATTGAACTTAACCTTGAAAAAATAGCAAAAGAGAGTTTGTTTGAACCTGAGATTTATAATGTTTTTGAAAGAAATGCAATGAAAATAATTACTACATATCATCTTCAATTTGATAATAAGACAGCTCCCATTCAACCTCTTGTGAATTTATATAAGAGCTTGATTGATTACTAAATCCTAAATAAGAAAAATGAAATACTACATTATAGCAGGAGAAGCATCAGGCGATTTGCACGGGTCGAATCTTATCAAAGCGTTGAAAAAAGAAGACCCGAGTGCGGACATTCGTTGTTGGGGTGGTGATTTGATGGAAAAAGCGGGTGGAGTTTTGGTCAAACATTATCGTGATTTGGCTTTTATGGGGTTTATAGAGGTTTTGATGAACCTTAGAACCATCTTTAAAAACATAAAATTCTGTAAGCAAGACATCGAAAAGTTCAATCCTGATGAGATTATTTTCATTGACTATCCCGGATTTAATATGCGAATTGCTACTTGGGCAAAACAAAAAGGAATTCCGACACATTATTATATTTCGCCTCAAATTTGGGCTTGGAAAGAAAACCGCATCAAAGCCATCAAACGTGATGTGGATAAAATGTATGTTATTCTCCCGTTTGAAAAAGATTTTTACGAAAAGAAACACAATTTTCCTGTCGAATTTGTCGGACACCCGCTTATTGATGCCATTCACAACCGAAAAACCATTTCGCAAGAAGATTTCATCAAAGAAAATAATCTGGAGAATAAACCTATTATCGCTTTGCTTCCCGGGAGTAGAAAGCAAGAAATCTCTAAGATGTTAAAGCTAATGCTTTCGGTTTCTGATGATTTTACCGATTATCAGTTTGTGATTGCAGGAGCTCCAAGTCAGGACTATTCGTTTTATCAAACCTTTTTGAAAAAGAAAAACGTATATTTTGTAAGTAATAAAACCTACGATTTATTAAGTCATTCGTATGCTGCATTAGTAACCAGCGGAACAGCTACTTTAGAAACTGCTTTATTCAAAGTTCCTGAAGTGGTTTGCTATAAAGGAAGTCGTATTTCGTACGAAATTGCCAAAAGGATAATTACTCTGAAATACATTTCGCTTGTCAATCTGATTATGGATAAAGAGGTAGTGAAAGAGCTTATCCAAAACGAATTGAATACCAAAAACCTAAAAACCGAATTACAAAAGCTCCTCAATCCCGATTATCGGAAGAACCTTTTACACGAATATGACTTGTTAGAGGAAAAATTAGGAGGAACAGGAGCAAGCGAAAAAACAGCAAATTTGATTGTAAACAGTCTTACTACTTAATACTCAAATCTTAATACTCTCTAATGGAAAAAATCATATCTTATCCTATTACGATAATCTATTACCTGATTTTCGGGTTGATTTTGTGTGTTTTTCACCCTGTGCAATGGTTTTGCCTGAATGTTTTTGGCTATCAGGCACACAAAAAAAGTGTGGATTATTTGAATTTTTGCTTGGTCAGATGTACCCATATTTTGGGAACAACATACAAAATCAAAAACCGAGAATTAGCTCCAAAAGGAGTTCCTGTGATTATTGTTGCCAATCATCAGAGTATGTATGACATCCCGCCTATTATCTGGTTTTTGAGACGTTTGCACCCAAAATTCATCAGTAAAAAAGAACTTGGCAAGGGAATTCCGAGTGTGTCTTATAACCTCAGACATGGCGGTTCGGTTCTCATTGACCGAAAAGACACCAGACAAGCACTACCTGAAATTAAAAAAGTGGCAGAATATATAGAAAAACACAATCGTTCGGTTGTGATTTTCCCGGAAGGAACTCGAAGCAAAACAGGTCAGCCCAAAAAATTCTCAGAAAACGGACTCAAAATGCTCTGCAAAAATGCTCCGTCTGCTTATATTTTGCCTATTTCCATCAACAATTCGTGGAAAATGGTGAAATTCGGCTCTTTCCCGATGGGGCTTGGCAACCGACTTACTTTTACGATTCATCAACCGCTAAAAGTGAGTGATTATTCGTTTGAAGAACTGTTGGAAAAAACCGAAAAAGCGGTTACAAGTCATATATTATAAATTTCACCGCAAAGTCGCAAAGAACACAAAGAAAATACTTTGCGACTTTGCGGTAAAAATAACTTAAAAATGATAGAAAAAACCATTTCCTTCGTAAAAGAAAAACTCCGTGGAGCCGAAGCCGGGCACGATTGGTTTCATATCGAAAGAGTCTATAAAAATGCTTTGCTGATTGCAAAAGATGACTCCGAAGCAGATTTGTTGGTCGTACAACTCGGAGCCTTATTGCACGATATTGCAGACAGCAAATTTCATGGTGGAGACGAACAAATCGGACCACAAACAGCAAGAAAATTCTTATCGGAAAATAGCGTAGATGAAGAAGTCATCGAAAAAGTCATAAAGATTATCGAAAACATTTCTTTTAAAGGAGGTATAAAAAAGGAATATACTTCCCGTGAATTAGATATTGTTCAGGATGCAGACCGCTTGGATGCCATTGGAGCTATCGGGATTGCACGAACTTTCAATTACGGAGGGTTTAAAAACAGGGAACTTTATAACCCTGAAATCAAACCCAACCCGAATATGACCAAAGAGGAGTATAAAAACTCCACCGCTCCTACTATCAATCATTTTTACGAAAAACTGCTGTTGCTGAAAGACAAAATGAATACTTCCAAAGGAAAAGAATTAGCTCAAAAAAGACATCAGTTTATGGAAAGTTTTTTAGAGCAATTCTACGAAGAATGGAACGGTGAATTATAGTGTTCAGTTATTAGTTTATAGTGTTCAGTAAAATCTGCAATCAAATCCCGATAGTTATCGGGACGTTAATCATCAATCTTAAATCTTAACTTTTCTTACTAAACATCAGTAATCCGATAAACGTAATAAGTCCGTTTAGGATAATGAGTTCTACGTCAAATTTATAATTCCCGAAAAGTAATTCCGAGTTTTCGACTATCCAAAAAGTAAGTAACGGAGCGAGAATACAGATAATCGGAGTGGCTTTGTCGAATACTTTTCGGTTTTTCATAAAAAGTCCAAAAGCGTATAACCCAAGAAGTGGCCCATACGTATAAGAGGCAACCCTAAAAATCATACTCACAACCGAAGCATCATTTATTGCATTAAAAATCAGAATTACCAAAAACATCAAAAGTGCAAACGAAATGTGTACAAAATGCCGTTGCTTGACTAATTTTCTGTCGGTTTTGTCTTTGGCTTTATCCATTCCCAGAAAATCCACACAAAACGAAGTGGTAAGTGCGGTCAGAGCGGAATCTGTAGTTGCAAAAGTGGCAGCTGTCAATCCCAACAAAAATACGATAGCAGGAATGAGTGTAAAATGATTAAAAGCAATTTCAGGAAACAATAAATCCGTTCGGGGTTTTCCGGTTACCGAATCCAAAGGCACTTCGATTCCGTTTTGATTGGCATACAAATAAAGTAAAGCTCCCACACTCAAAAACAACAGGTTTACGATGACGAAAATCCCTGTAAAAGTGAGCATATTTTTCTGTGCCTCACCAATATTTTTACAACTCAAATTCTTTTGCATCAAATCCTGGTCAAGCCCTACCATTGCTATGGTTACGAATATTCCTCCTAAAATCTGTTTGACAAAATGATAACGACTTCCGATAAAATCTTCGTAGAAAAATATCTTGGAATAATTACTTTCTTTAACCGCTTCAAAGGCTTCCAAAAAGTTGTAATCCATACTTTTACAAACGAAATAAATCGTAAAAACCAGAGACGAAACCAAAAAGAAAGTCTGCAACAAATCGGTAATAATAATGGTTTTGAGTCCGCCTTTGTAGGTATAAGCAAAAATAAGTCCTAAGGAAATCACAACCGTAACCCAAAACGGAACTCCGTAATGATCAAAAACAAATCGTTGCAAGACAATCACCACCAAATACAACCTGAAAGCGGAACCTATCGTCCGGCTAATCAGGAAAATAAGAGCTGACGTTTTGTAGCTGTAAACTCCCATTCGTTGCTCTATATATTCATAAATCGAAGTCAGATTAAGCCTGTAATAAAGCGGAAGTAAAACTTTAGCAATAATCAGAAATCCAATGGCATTCCCTAATACAAACTGAAAGTATTTGAACTGTTCTCCGTTGGGTGAACCCACCTCTCCCGGAACGGAAATAAACGTAACTCCCGAAAGTGCCACTCCAATCATTCCGAAAGCAACCATATACCATTTTGAATTTCGGTTAGCCAAGAAAAAAGCCTCGTTTCCGGAATCTTTTCGTCCTACGACATTGGCAATTACAATCAAAATTCCGAAGTAAATGACCATAATGGTCAGAATAAGAATGGGAGTCATTTTTTTGTTTCAGGTTTAAAGTTTAAAGTTTCAGGTTTTCAGCGAAAGTACAAATTTATCTGAATAGGTTTCTTTTAATCTTTCAAAAACTTCTAACTTTACAATTTATGACTTTCTCACTTATTATCGTAAATTTGCACCTTTCTAAAAATCAAAATAAATGACAATTCCAGCACAATTTGACGCAAAATCCGTAGAGGACAAGTGGTATCAGTATTGGTTAGACAACAACTATTTTCATTCTACACCCGATTCGAGAGAGCCTTACACGATTGTAATTCCACCTCCGAACGTAACCGGAGTTTTGCACATGGGGCACATGCTCAACAACACGATTCAGGACGTTTTGATTCGTAGAGCCAGACTTCGTGGCTATAATGCTTGTTGGGTTCCCGGAACGGATCACGCTTCGATTG
>JBAYSC010000110.1:0-7672 GCA_041676345.1 Flavobacteriaceae bacterium
GGGTTCCGACTATGCTCAGTATCTTGGTGTTTTCGAGATTGATATTGCCCGAACCGAAAAGCAAAACAGGAGCATCTGCACAGTGTTTCAGCCTGTCAGGGTAGTTTTCGTCCTGATAAAAATAGATTTTCAAGCGGTTCTTTTCCAGAAATAAAACTTCGTTTTCGGCTGCTTTGAAGGTCGTTTTGTTGTGAATTTCAGCAATGGAATTTTGGGTGATTCTAAAAACCTTGTCCAACTCTTTTTTGGATGCTTTAAAAATATTTTCGGCCAAGCCGAAATGAGAAAGCAGCTTTTTGGCAGAGATATCTCCGATACCCTCTGCCCGCATAAGGGCTAATGTATAAAAAAGCTCGTTTGGGTTCATAACACAATTTTACAGCGTTGCTAACTTACAATTTTTCTGTAATACCCTGACTCGTTTTGCGAAAAAAATTATTCCTTTCGACAGAAAAAAAAGCAGGGCACACAATATTAAACTAAATAAGTCGTTATAAAACTAAAAATATAGTTGCATAACTAAAAAATTAGTTTTAAGTTTGCTCCGTACTTACAATCAGACAGTTCAACAATTAAAAAATTAAACCATGCAAAAACTCACCAATAAAGAAGAAGAAGTAATGCAGGTGTTATGGAAGTTAGAAAAAGCGTTTGTCAAAGAAATGCTTGAAGAATTCCAAGGTGAAAAACCGCATTACAACACCCTTTCGACCATTATCAGGATTTTGGAAGACAAAGGTTTTGTGTCACACAAAAGCTTCGGGAACACTCATCAATATTATCCGCTTATTTCAAAAGAGGATTATTCTAAGAAATTTATGAGCAATGCCATCGAAAACTATTTCAACAACTCCTATAAGAGTATGGTTTCGATGTTTGCCAAAGAAGAAAAAATCAGTGCAGACGATTTACGGGAAATCCTGAAAGCAATTGAAGATAAGCAATAAGAATTAAGGCAAAAGTATTGAGACTTTAACTTTAAACTTTAAACAAAAACTTATGGAAACATTTTTCACCTATTTTATAAAAGTATCCGTTTTGGTTTCGCTTTTTTACCTGAGCTATTCGCTTTTGCTTAAAAAAGAGACTTTTTTCGGTAAAAACAGATGGTTTTTGCTATTGGGGCTTGTCAGTTCGTTATTCATTCCTTTGATTTCGATTACCAAAACCGTCTGGATAGAACCCCAAGCTGTTGAAATTTTTCAGGAACCCATCTATTTCACAGACTTTCCGGAAGAAATGATGGTTGCCGAACACTTCACAACTGCCGAACCACAACCACAAAAAACCGACATACATTGGAGCCACCTTGTTGCAGGATTTTATCTTTTGGGAACCTTGTTTTTCCTCGTAAAATTCATTTTGAGTAGTTTGTCTTTATACAAAATCCTGCACAAAACTCCGATTCAGAAGCAAAACGGGTATAAATTTATTGACGGCAAAAACGTAAAAACACCTTTTTCGTTTTTCAATTACATCGCTTTTGACAGCTCCTCTTTTTCACGGGAAGAACTGCAAAACATCATCACTCACGAAAAAGTGCATAGCAAGCAGAAACATTCTTTTGATGTACTTTTCTCTGAAATCTTCTCTATTGTTTTTTGGCTGAATCCGTTTGTTTGGTTCTATAAAAAAGCCATTCAACAAAACCTGGAGTTTATAGCAGACCACAAAGCCATAAAAACCTCCGAAAACAAAGTAAATTACCAGAAAACCCTGCTTAAAATCACACTTCAACCACAGGGATTGGCTTTGGCTAATCCGTTTTTTCAACCCTTAATTAAAAAAAGAATCATGATGCTAAACAAAAATCAATCAAAAAACAGAAACCTCTGGAAGTATGCTTTTATACTTCCGGTACTGACCGTGTTTGTAATGCTATTCCAGACCCAAGTTGTGGCTCAGGAAAAAGAACAGACCACAAAAGAAATCCTTTATCAAGGAAAACCTGATTTAATTACTGCGGATACACTTGTTTGGGTAAAAGATTTTTCGAAATCGTATGATGAATGGACAAACCAATCTACAGAAAATAATATATATATTGCAGGAGCCACTCAGGAAAACGCCCCTTTGGTTATCATCAACGGAAAAGAACAGGAAAACACATTTTATCCGAAAGATTTAAAAATTGACATTCAGGGAGTGGGAAGTTATAAAAAATACACTCCCAAAGAAGCCGTTGAAAAATTCGGAGAAAAAGGCAAAAACGGAGCTTATGTAATTGAAGCAGAAAAGTTTACCATAACTCCTGTATATAAAAATACCAAAGAAGAAGTGTTAGGGAAAAATCCTTTAGTTATCGTAAACGGAAAAGAAATAGGGAATAAGGATTTTTTGTTAAGCAATGATATTTTGTCGTTTGAAACCAAAGGAACGGTTACTCATTATGACAAAGAATCAGCTGTAAAGAAATTCGGAGAAAAAGCCAAAGACGGAGCTATTGTATTTGAGGGAAAAGACACAAAAATATCTTTTCAATCAAACGAAAAAGAGCCTTACGATAAAAAAACAAACCAGCAGAAACAAGACGGGCTTGTCGGAATTCTTAAAACTCTGAAAGTGTACGGAAAAGACGAAAAACCTCTTTATATCGTAAACGGCAAAGAAACTTCGGAAGAAGAACTCAATAAAATGAGGTTAGGAAAAGCCAATATAGATGTTTTAGATTATAAAGAAGCTGTTAAAAAATACGGACAAAAAGCCAAACACGGAGCTATTATTATTCAGGAAAAAAGCATCACAGAAAACGGAAAAGAGCTTTTCGACTTCCTGAAATCAGCAAAAGATTACAAGCAGATTGATATTTACAGCAGGTTCGGGAATTTGATTTATTCCTTAAAATCGGGAGAAAAATTAGATGAAGAAAAACTAAAATCTCTCGATGACGGAACATATTTTTATACATTAGACAAAAGTTCAGGAGAAAGAACAGTCGGTTATATATATAAAGGTGATGACACTATGAGCAAACGACTTCAGGCAATAGAAGCAGAAGAAAGAGAAGAAGCTGAGCTCCGTGCTAAAATAGCTGAATTTACAAGCCGTTTAGGAACACAGGAAGAAAGGAGAAAAAAAGCTGAAATCCGTGCCAGACAAGCAGAAGAAAGAAGCAATCAACGTATTGAGGAAATGAAAAAAAGGGAAAAAGAAGCACAAGAAAACGCTAATCTTTCTGATGAAGAAATTCAAAAAAGAATCCGGGAAAGGCTAAAGATGTTAGAAGAGAGAAGAAAAACACTTGAAGAACGGAAAAAAGCAAAATATAATCAAAGTGAAATAGACGAAATCAAAATAATGATACCGTCTGATGCAAGTTTCACCTATAAAATAGACCCTTATACCACTGATAATGAGATAAAAAAATGTGTTGAAATCCTCAAGTCACAAAACATTATAATGAAAGTTTCTAACCTGAAACGCAACAAAAACGGAGAGATTTATAAAATCAAAATTTCGCTTGTGGAAGATTCAGAAACCGGTAACAACAAAAGAAAAGCCAAATCAGAAGCAACCTTTGAAAGAGAAAATGAAACGATTCCTGACATTTATATAGGTCGAAGAGACGGCAACCTCATCGTTTCGTCAGACAAACAATTTCAGTAAAACCCTATCTTTTTCAACTAAAAAACTCAGATAAAACAAACTTTATCTGAGTTTTTTTATTTCAACAACCCTCGAATCAGGTGTTCCAATCCGTTGAGTTTGATTTCGTATATCTGTTGGAGTTGCTGCCCTAATTTACCCGAAGGGAAACCTTTGTTTTTAAACCACACCAAATAATATTCGGGTAAATCAATTAGCAAACGGTCTTTATATTTCCCGAAAGGCATTTTTGCCTGAGCCAATTCTAAAAATTGTTTTCGTTGTTCTTCCGGATTCATATCCCGTCAGATTGAGCTTGTCGAAATCAAAGCCAATTAAAACTAACCTCTTTCTGAATATCAGGATGCAGGCTCAAATAGACAGGGCAGTTGAGTGCTGCTCTTTCTAAAATGGTCTTGGTTTTTTCGTCTGCACGGAGTTTCATATCAAATTCCACGATGATTTTAGAAATCATACGAGGTTCAGACCTCATAATTTTGGTAACCGAAGCAGTCGAACCGTCAAAATTAATCTCCATTTGATTGGCTTTGATGCCCATAATGGTAAACATACAGGTAGCCAGCGAATTGGCTACCATATCGGTCGGAGAAAAAGCTTCTCCTTTTCCGTTGTTGTCTGTGGGAGCATCGGTTATGATTTCTGTGCCCGATTGCAAATGGACAGATTTGGTTCGTAAACCTCCTGTATAAGTTACTTTTGATGTCATTATTTTGCTTCTTTAATGGTTAAATCTTCATCGTAATATAAGATGTAAACCCCTGTGTTATAATAACCTCCGTTTGGGCTTTTCGTATAGATAAATTTGCTCTCAATCTGCTCCGATGCCACTTTTTTGGCTGTTTTTTCAAAACTGTCTTTTTGCGAAAGACGGAGCAATACGTCAAAAGTTACATCAAACCCTCTGATGGCATATTGGCTGGGGAAAATATTGTTTTTCTTTTTATATTCCGTAAAAAACGAACTCGTTTCGTCACTGTTATTCTCTCTGACCGATGACGGATAATGCAGGTTGAGTTTTGCCAACACTTCCGATTTTATTTCGTCAGATTCCAAAGCAGCCGTTTTTTCTAAGACAGCCAGTTTGATGTCATATAGACTTTGCAGATTCACCAGCATTTTGGTAACATTCAGCACCAAAGACGAAGATTCGGTTTCGAGAATCACATAGTTGGTTTTTCCGGTTTGAAGCAGTGATTTGAGGTGTTCTATATTCAAACCTCCTTCTTCGTTAAAGTTCACAAACGGAATTCCGTTGCCATTTCGGGAAATAAAATCCCGTGAACTCTGCTTTTTTCTATCGACAATAGCCAGAACATTTTGCTTTTTTTCCTGTAGGAAATTCAACATCATTTTTTTGGATACATCGGTCGGAGGAACAGCCAGATACAGGTTGTCGTTTCCGGTTTTTCCCTCTTTTGACAAAGGTGAAATCACCAGCACTTCTTCCGATTTCAAAAGAGAGGCTACCTTATCGGAATGCGATTGAAAAAACGGACCGATAACCGCTTCCACATTCGAGAAATCGTTGGTTTTTATAAGGTGCTCCACAGCCGAACTGCTCTGAGTTTCTTCGGAATCATAAAAGGTGATTTTGAAATTTCCTCCCAAATTGTTTATAGAATCAATCGCCACCAAAGCTCCCGAATAAAAATCAAGTGTAACGTTGAGAAACTGGCTCTTTTTCAGGTTTTCCTGAACCGCAAGACTGTTTTCCATATCCAACCTCGAGAGGTTAAACGGAAGCATAAAAACCACTTCTTTCCGGGTGGAATTGTCTAATTTCCCCAAAAGGTTTTCAAAGTCGTGATCGCCTGTAAATAAAGCGGTTGCAGTATCTTTTTTTGTTTTTCCGAAAAGAGAAGTCTCCGGTTTTTCCTGCTGTTTTTTCAGAGGAATTTTAATCGTATCCCCGATTTTAACCACATCATCTTTCAAATAATCAAGATTCGGATTGTATTTAACAAGCTCCTCTTTTGGAATTTCATATTTCTGAGTCAGGGCAAAAACAGTTTCTTTGGGCTGAACAATGTGGATTATTTCGTCATTTTTCACGACAGTTGTAGAACTCTGAACCGTTTTCCCGGAAGGAATCAGGAGTTCGAGCCCGGGTTGCAAACCGTTTTCAAGCAGGGTTTTATTGGCTTGCTGTATCGCCTGAATGGTGGTTCCGTAGGCTTGGGCAATCCCGAAAAAGGTTTCTTTAGCCTCGACTTTGTGATAAATTCCGTCTTTTTTTACCGTTTTTTTGTCTCTGTTGGGTATGAGCAAAACCGTCCCCAGCTGAATGCCTTTTTTAGCATCGGGATTGAGCGTATAAATATCGTGTGGGGTAACTCCGTATTTTTTTGCCAAACTCGTTACGGTATCGTCTTTGGCAACCGTATGCTGAATGTGTTGCTGAGCGGTAGCTTTGCCTTGCAAAAACCCGAAAACAAGGATTAAAAAAAGTATTCTTTTCATATCAATATTTTTATTGTTCTGCAACTTTGCAAAAATTGTTCCCAAACGATTCGGCAACTCCAACGGAGTTTTAAATTATTCCCATTCAATCGTTGCAGGCGGTTTTGAGCTGATGTCATATACCACCCGGTTTACGCCTTTTACTTTGTTGATGATTTCGTTGGATGTTTTCATCAGAAATTCATACGGAAGATGTACCCAATCAGCCGTCATTCCGTCTGTGGATTCCACAGCTCTCAGGGCAACTACTTTTTCATACGTACGTTCATCTCCCATTACTCCAACGCTGTTTACAGGAAGCAAAATCGCTCCTGCCTGCCATACTTTGTCATACAAGCCGTTTTCTTTGAGTCCGTTGATGAAAATGGCATCAACTTCCTGCAAGATACGGACTTTTTCAGGAGTAATATCTCCTAAAATCCGAATTGCCAGCCCCGGTCCCGGAAAAGGATGTCTTCCTAAAAGTTCATCGTCAATTCCCAAAGTTCTTCCTACTCTGCGAACTTCGTCTTTAAACAACATTCTAAGAGGTTCCACAATTTGAAGTTTCATAAAATCGGGAAGTCCGCCTACGTTGTGGTGGGATTTTATGGTGGCAGAAGGTCCTTTTACAGAAACCGATTCGATTACGTCAGGATAAATCGTCCCCTGAGCTAACCATTTTACATCTTCTATCAAATGAGCTTCATCGTCAAAAACTTCGATAAAAACCCTTCCGATTGTTTTCCGTTTTGCCTCAGGTTCGTCAACTCCTGCCAATTGCGACAAGAATCTGTCAGAAGCATCAACACCTTTTACGTTCAGCCCCATTCCTTTGTACTGGTTCAGCACGTTTTCAAATTCGTTTTTACGTAAAAGTCCGTTATTGACGAAAATACAGTATAAATTATCTCCGATAGCTTTGTTCAAAAGCACAGCAGCCACAGTCGAATCCACGCCTCCCGAAAGTCCCAGAACCACTTTATCGTCCTGAATTTTTTCTTTCAGTTCTTTTACGATGTTCTCCACAAAAGAATCCGATGTCCAGACCTGAGGAACTTCTGCAATTTTTACCAAAAAGTTTTCCAGCATTTTCTTTCCGTCTGTCGAATGATACACTTCCGGGTGAAACTGAATGGCATAGGTGGTTTCGCCTTCGATTTTGTAGGCTGCATTTTCGACATCTTTGGTCGAAGCCAATTTTACTCCGCCTGTCGGAAGTTGTTTAATCGTGTCGGAATGGCTCATCCAGACCTGACTGTTTTCGGAAATTCCCTCAAAGAAAATTTCTCCCTGATTGATGTAGGAAAGATTGGCTCTTCCATATTCTCTGATGTTTGACGGAGCGACTTCTCCACCCGAAAAATGGGCTAAATATTGAGCTCCGTAGCAAACTGCCAAAAGCGGTTTTTTACCTCTGATTTCTGATAAATCCGGGTGTGGAGCATCTTCGGCTCTGACCGAAAAAGGACTACCGGACAAAATAACTGCCTTGTAAGAAGACAAATCTTTCGGAGGATTGTTATACGGAAAAATCTCACAGAAAATATTTAATTCTCTGACTCTGCGGGCAATAAGCTGTGTGTATTGTGACCCGAAATCTAAAATAAGTACGTTGTGTTGCATA
>JBAYSC010000111.1:0-7630 GCA_041676345.1 Flavobacteriaceae bacterium
CGATTTTTATATTGTTCAGTTCGTATTTAAATGTTCTGATTGCCTACAATCAGTTTTCATATCCTTTTTTAGGGTTTTTGTATTAACTCGCGGATTTAAGAAAGGATTCGTGCGGCAGCGGGGGGAAGTAGGTTAAAATTTAATTCGTGTACAATTTGTGTACAGTTTTATAAACAAAAAAAGCCTTAATTATTTGACAAACAAATAATTAAGGCTTTTTTTTTAGTGGAGTCGGAGAGAATCGAACTCTCGTCCAAACAAGCAATCAAAGAGCTTTCTACACGCTTAGTATCTGTTTAGATTTTCGACAAAAAAGTAAGGACAGAAACAACCATTTTTTTGCTTAGCTTTGTCAGTGTCAGAAAGGGTTTAAAGCGTTACCTTTCTTAGGTTTATTTTTCTTGTTCCTCTTTGTCAGACCCCACAAACCAAGGGTTCTGAGAGAAATCCTGCTTTCCTACCTTGTAGGAGCGAGGCTCATCTTACTATGATTCAGATTAAGCAGCAAGAGCGTAGTTATTTTCGCCATTTAAAAGTCTGTATAGCAGATTTTAACGAGCCTACCATACTTGGCTCGACGTGCTTACTAATCAATTCCACTCGCTGTCAAAACCGGTCGACCCCTTGTGGTAAGTAAGTTTTTTGTAAAAGAACTTGGGTGCAAAAGTACAAAAAATTTTCAGCATTCAGTCGCAGTTTGCAGTTTTTTAACGAATTATGATTTTTTGCTTTTCAGGAATAACATTACAATAAGCGAAGTGATAATTCCCATAAACAAAGCCCAAACAGCTCCGAATATAACATAGCTCTTAAAGTTAAAAAATGTTTCTGCTTCCTCTTGTGTTTTGTAGTATCCTGTTTCTAAAGAATATGCAATGGCATTGGGAAAATACTCGGGAGTAATAACATAAGAAATTATCCATTGAACCAAAGGATACAACAAGGCAATAATGACCGACAGGATAATCCCGGAAGTAATTCCTTGTCTGTACGAAATTTGTCCGTTATAGAAATTTTTCTTTTTGTCTTTCAAAGCCAAAACATATATCAAAATTGCAGGAATTGCGAACAAATTTGATATATATGCGTGTTTGTCAATATGTGTGCTGTGTAATCCTGTTAGTTTTTCTAACAGCATCCAAAGAAGCGTCATTAGAGAAAAAATAACTGCCCATTTGATTTCAATTTTGATAGTTCTCATAAGGTTTTGGTTTTTAGGTTATACTCCAAATTGGTTTAGGTGATGGTCTAAATGTTTATAGAACATATTGTTCCATTCTTTGCTTGTCATTCTTCCGAAAGAGCGGTATTCTTTGTTATCGAAATGGCTTTCGCCTAATTCCTGTGTTCGGATAAGATAGGCTATGAGTCGTTGTTTTTCGGTTTGAAAATCCCGATTGCTTTTTATCAGAAATTCGGGAGCTGTCGGGCTGTTTTTCTTATAAGGTTTTTGATTTACAACGGCATTTTTGACAAACAATTTCAACAAAAACCTTTTGAAACCACCTATCTTAGGATGATTGTTTTCATAAATAAATTCATACATCACACAACAATGAGCCAGCATTTGTCCTACATCCATCTTGCCCCATTCAGGAGCAGTATCCTGCCTTAACCGATTGATTCTCTCAATGAGTTCTTGGGTTACGTTTTTGTTAAAAATATTTTTAATCATCTCAATAACATTTAGTTATGAAGTAATAGTGTATTTTTCTTTTAAAAATTCAATGGTTGATCCCATCAGTTTTTTAAGTACTTCCAAATCAATATCCGAAAGTTTTTTGACGTAAATACAGGCTTTTCCCATTTTGAATTTTCCTAAGTTTTTGAGCATTTCTTCCTGCTCGGAATGTCCTAAATAACCCGTAAAAACATAGAGCGAAATCGCAGCTTTTCTCGGAGAAAAACCTACCAAAGGAGCATCACCCTCGTGTCCGCTGTCGTATTTGTAGTGATAGTTCCCAAACCCGACAATACTCGGTCCATACATCTTTGGCTCATAGCCCGTAAAATCCTGCATCAGTTGTATCAGCTCGAAACTGTCTTTTTTCTTTTGCTCGGTATCTGCAAAGGTGTTGATAAAATCTTCCACACTGGCATCGGTGGTTTGGGTTTTGTTTTTTGCCATAGTTAACAGTTTTTATATTTATCGTGTAGCCCCACACCCTGCAAAATCATCGGAATAATTTTTTCCAACCGTTTGATTTTTGTGGCTTCCTGCTTGGCTTCACCAATATAGAGGTTGTATTCTTTTTGTTTGCCTGAAGTCAGTTTTTCAAAGGCTTCTTTAAGGTTTTTGTCTGTTTTGAAAGCTTCGAGCAAAAGGTCTGCAGTAGGCACGGGTTGATGTTTTTCGGCTTTTAGCTCTTTGCCTTCTTCGGAATTTCTGATAGCCTCGTTGATGTATTTTAGAATTTTCTTTTCGTCGATTTCGTCCAGCGATTTGAATTTCCATTGTCGCATTGCTTTGGCAACAGTATCCGTAGAAAAAACATTATAAACATCATCAATGAAAATTCCATTGAAAAATATCAAAGCGAAATGGTGTTTAAAAGTTCCAAGGCTTACTACATTTTTTCCTTTATGTGTATAAACCGAAGCACCCCATTTGGTAGTTTCAGTTAGCCCTGTTTTTTCGATAATATTTTTAAGAAGGATAATTTCTTCTTCCCATTTTTGTATGCTCATTTTGTTTAATTTATCGAATTATACCATAACTGTTTTCCATTTTCCTTTTCGGAATAGCCAAAGGGTGAAAATTCCTACCGAAGTTTCAGACACGAATACACCCCAGAATACACCTGATTGTTCCCAACCTAAGTGAATTGCCAGAAAATAGGAGAGTGGAATCTGAATCAACCAGAAAAATACCAAATTGATTTTGGTTGGTGTTTTCGTATCCCCTGCTCCGTTAAATGCCTGAACCGACACCATCCACCATCCGTAAACGAAGAATGAATACGACAGGATTTGCAACCATTCTGCTCCGATAGCGATAACCGCTTTATCGCTTGTAAAAATACCGACTAATTGTTCATTAAAAAAGAAAAACAATAACGATACTCCGATGAGATAAAACATATTATAAGTTCCCACTTTCCAGATGGTGGCTTCTGCACGGTCAGGATTTCCTGCTCCCAAGTTTTGCCCGACTAAAGTAGCAGCAGCATTCGAGAGTCCCCAAGCAGGCATCATCGCAAACATCATAATTCGGATGGTAATTGTAGTTCCTGCAATAGCTTCGCTTCCGATGTCGGCTAATATTCGCATCAGGAAAATCCACGAAGTCATCGAGATAATCATTTGCCCGATGCCTCCTAAGGAAGTTTTCAAGATGTTGAGCATTATTTTGGTGTCCAAATAAAGCTGAGAAAGTGAAAGTCGGATTTGTTTTCCGCCTTTAAAAAGTAACCAGAGTTGCATCAGCACTCCGATTCCTCTCCCGATATTGGTCGCAATGGCAGCACCTTCGATTCCCATAGCCGGAATTGGGCCCCAACCGAAAATCAGAATTGGGTCTAAGATGATGTTGATGATATTGGCAATACCCAACACCCACATAGCCACAGCAGCATCTCCTGCTCCACGGAAAATAGCGTTAATGACGAATAGCAACATAATCACGACATTTCCGCCCAGCATCCATTGGGTGTATTTGTATCCTTCTTCGATTACCCAAGGGTCGCCACCCATTAACGTCAGCAATTCTTTAGAAAAGAAAATTCCGGCAATCAAAAAAGGAATGGAAGCTAAAACCCCCAAAGCAATTGCCTGAACAGCTGATTTGGCTGCATCTTCTTTGTTTTTCTCTCCGACTCGTCGAGCAATAATAGCCGTAACAGCTACCGAAAGCCCCATAGCGATGGAGTAAAATAAAAATAAATAGGTTTCCGTGAGCCCTACAGTGGCTACTGCAGAAGCTCCGAGTTTACCTACGAAAAAAATATCGGCTATCGCAAAGGTAGTTTCCATCATTAGTTCCAAAATCATCGGAACGGCCAAAAGAAAAATAGCTCTTTTGAGGCTAATTTGTGTATAGTCAACTTCAACGCCACGAATAGCGTTTTTGATTTCTTGCCAAACGGAAGGTTTTGTATTCGTAGTCATTGATTGAATCTTGATTTTAGGGCAGATGTCGTTATCTACCGATAGGTTGCTAATTTATTGGGATTATAACCGCTCAGTGCCTTCCTTTTTGTCAGTAATACCAAGAGAATTACGTAGCAAATTTCAGGAATCTGCTACGTAGGATTTTTTTATTCCGGAAAATTACTGTTTGTTTTTATTTCTTCGATTTGCAAGGTATGTCTTGCCGTATGTCCTGCCAAAAAAAGTAATGATTGATAGGCATCTGAAGCTCCCGAAGGAGAGTCGCTGATGTGATTTCGCAAATCTTCTGTCGGAGTGTCTTTGATGAAAGATAAAATTTCATTTCGCTGTGCTGAAAAGTCTTCCATTGCTGTTTTCCAATCCTCATATTTTCCTTTTGTAATCAGCATTTCGGGAGCTTTATATTTTTCGCTTCGGTCAATTACCATTGCCATAATTTCCTTATCGGAAAACTTGATTTCTGCTTTGCGTTCCGGGTTTTCAGGCATTTCCATAGTTTCCTGTATCATCCCGAAAATCATATTTTCCGTCAGGATAATATGCTCCAGACATTGGCTGATGCTCCACGACTCTTCGGACGGTTTAAAGTGCATTTGGTCTTGGGTCAATCCTGCGGTGTTTTTCTTTAAATTATCAAAAGTTTCTCCATAATAATTGATGACAAAAGCCTTATCATCAACCGGACTTTCCTGTGCTTCTACAATTTCTTTGAGTTTTTGCAGACCTTCATTGAAATCGTTGTCCATATTAAAAAACAAACTCATTATATTCCACGGGTAAGGCGTATCCCACGAAATACCCCATTTCACAAGGGTTTGGTCAGGGGTTTGTTCTTCTACCGTAAAATATGCCGGATTCGGAGTATCGTCAAAATCATAGAAAAACATATCCGATTCCATTCGTTCGCCTTCCACGATATTAGTAATAACCTGAGCTCCTTTTCCTAACTCTTTGCTGTCCCAGCTGTATTTGAAACCAACAGTTCCGTCTTCGCCTTCTTCGGTCGTAGTCATATCAGGGTCAGAGAGTTGCCACTTTCCGAAGTTGTCTTGGTTTTTCACGTATTTGATGTAGTCAAAAACTTCCTGTTTGGGTTTGTTGATAACTACCTGTCCTTCACTGGTTGATTCGTTGGGAACGAACAAAGCGACAATAAGCGGTATTGCAAGTAAAATCAGCAATACGATTACGATTTTTTTTAGTGTTTTCATTTGGTTATTTGTTAATGGTTAATAATTAGCGATAGTATTTTTCAAGATTTTTTTTGATAATAAAACTCTGCCATTATCTTTATATCCTTTTTCTCTATAAAGCTTAGTTCCGTCTGTATTATGCGGTTCAACTTCTAAATGAACTACATTAACTCCCAATCGAACAGCTTCTGTTTCGATGAAATCCATTGTTTTTTTTCCTATTCCCATTTGCCTGAATTTGGTTTTCAAAAAAAGTTCATCTATAAAAGCGTCCCGTCCGTTATGTTCAAAACTGAATCCGAAAGTTAGTATCAGATAACCTGCAATTACTTCATCGGCATTAATAGTCCAAGCTCTGCCTAAACTCGAGTTAGTAATAAAATACGAAAGGTTCTTTTCGGTTTTGTCTTTTTCAAAAGGATAATCATCAATAGCATTGAATTCTGTCATCATTTCTAAAACTGCTGAAATTTCCTTTTCGGTTATTTTTTCAAATGTAATTTTCATAAATTATTTCTTTGTTTCACCACCCGTTTCCGTAAAAATTCTGTCCACTGGTTCCCAAAGTTCGATTTTGTTGCCCTCAATATCCATAATATGAGCAAATTTCCCATAATCGAAAGTTTGTACATCTCCCAAAACGGTAACTCCGTTTTCTTTGAGCTTTATGAGCAGTCCTTCAAGGTTCTGTACCCGATAGTTAATCATAAATTCCTTTTCGGAAGGTTTAAAATACTCCGAACCTTTTTTAAACGGACTCCATTGCAAATAGTTGATTTCATCAGGTCGGCTGACATTTCTGGATTCAAAAGATGACCCCCATTGGTTAACGGCAAGTCCTAAATTTTTGCCATACCATTCCTTTATGGTTTCGGGATTTTCGGAGAAAAAGAAAATTCCCCCGATACCTGTAACTTTCGGTTCCAATTCTTCTGAAACTGTTTCTTTTGGTTGTTTTTCTGTCATTATTTTCTATGTCTGTATGTCTAGTTACAATTTGATAGCTGTTATGTTTACCATTGTTGAATGACAATTCCTAATTGTTTATCCATCAATGCAAATTCTCTGGCTCCCCAAGGACGAAGTGTAATTTCTTTAAGGTTTGGATGAAGAAATTCAGGATGAGATTTAGAGACTTTTTTATAAACCTCTTCAATATTTTTAGTCACTAACCTAAATTCAGGATTATGCTCTTTGGCAAGTTCTGCATTTTCAAAAAGATTTATCCGTAAACCATCTTTTTCCAATACACAAAATGGTGGATTGGATTTCAATTCATCGTGTCCAATAGTAAAACCCAGACAGTCGACAAATAGTTTCAAACCTTTAGTAATATCGGCATAAAAAATATTTGGAACTAATTTTTCAAAATTCATTGGTTATGATTTTTTATTTTGTTCGGAAACATCTTTACAACTACTGTTAACTTATCATTACTGATAAAATCAGCAATGCAAATGTAATAGTTTTCATCAAAACTGTTTTATTTCATCGAATGCAAGCCGAACATATTTCCTTCGGTATCCATACACATTGAGCAAAATCCGTGTTCCCCGATAGACATTTTGGCTTGATGTACTTTTCCGCCTGCTGCTTCGACTCTGCTTTCTTCCACAGCACAATCTTCACACTGAAAATAAATCAACGTTCCGCCTGTTCCCACAGGCATATCATTCATTCTCACCAAAGCTCCATTGGCATTCGGAGCATTTTCTACCCAAGGGAAAAATGCCATTTGCATATCGGGCATTCCCTCCATTTCGGGAGCATCTGCAAGTTCGATATCCAGCACTTTTCCATAAAAATTTTTGGCTCTGTCCATATCATTGACATAGATTTCAAACCAGCATACTGCATTTTGTTTTGGTTCCATATTTGTTTGATTTTATAGATTATTTACCACTTGGTTGATATTCCTACCTCCGAGCAAAGTTAATTATTTTAATCGTTCTAATTTTCCTTTTCGTTTTACGATATTTTTATAATCCCATTGAATTTCTTTTGATTTTTCGAGCCATCGTTTTAAATCATTGGTGTCGATTTCTGAAACCGAATTATAAAAAACAGAAGCATCTTTGAATTTTTCGCCTCTGATGTTTAGTTTTTCTTCCTCGAAATCAGCTCCGCTCCAAAACATCAACCGGATTCCCGCTTTTTGTTTGCTGTAGCCCACAATCGGGTTTCCGTCTAAAAACCAGACAGGGTGCCTGTGCCAGACTTTGCTTTGTGCTTCGGGAAGATTTCTGTTTATTTCCTCACAAAGAAACTCACAAATTTTCTTGTCATCTTCCGTTTGGTTTTCGTTGTAGGTATGGATTTCCTGGTTC
>JBAYSC010000112.1:0-7611 GCA_041676345.1 Flavobacteriaceae bacterium
ACCGACAACCAAGAAAAAACCAACATTGCCATTCGTGTGGTGGTTGACCACGTTCGTGCTGTAGCTTTTGCTATTGCAGACGGACAACTTCCGTCAAATACAGGAGCGGGATATGTAATTCGTAGGATTTTACGTAGAGCTATCCGTTACGGATTTACGTTTTTGAATCTGAAAGAACCTTTTATTTATAAGTTAGTTGAAGTGCTTTCTGACCAAATGGGAGAGGCTTTCCCGGAAATCAAATCCCAAAAATCATTGGTTGAAAACGTAATCAAAGAAGAAGAAAATTCGTTTTTAAGAACGTTGGAACAAGGAATTGTTCTGTTGAATAATGCAATCTATGCTAATGAATTGGGTGTGCAAGATTCTGATTTAGATGACTATCAGAAGAATGTAGAAAGGTTTAAAATTTCAGGAAAAGTAGTTTTTGATTTGTATGACACCTTCGGTTTCCCGAAAGACTTGACGGCTTTGATTCTGAAAGAAAGAGGATATTCTTATAACGAAGAAGAATTCGAAATTGAACTTAAAAAACAAAAAAACCGTTCCCGTTCTGCCTCGGAAGTTGCCAAAGACGATTGGGTAGTTTTAATTGACGGAAACGTAGAAACTTTCGTGGGTTACGACCAATTGGAAAACGAAGTAAAAATCACTCGTTACCGAAAAATTGATTCCAAAAAAGACGGAGTTTTGTATCAAATTGTTTTGGATAATACTCCGTTTTATCCCGAAGGAGGAGGTCAGGTTGGAGATAAGGGAAGCCTGTCAAATATCAATGAAACCATCGAAATTCTTGATACGAAAAAAGAAAACAACCTTATCTTACATATCACTAAAAAACTTCCTGAAAATTTAGACGGGAGTTTTAAAGCAAAAGTTAATTCGGATTTGCGTTCGGATTCTCAAAAAAATCACTCGGCTACACACTTGTTACACCAAGCTTTGCGAACGATTTTAGGAACTCACGTTGAACAAAAAGGTTCGCTTGTGGCTCCGAATTACTTGCGTTTTGACTTTTCGCATTTTGCAAAAGTAACCGATGAAGAACTGCAACAGGTTGAAGATTTTGTAAACCAAAGAATTGAAGAGCAATTACCTTTAATCGAAAAGCGTTCTATCCCTTTCCAACAAGCTGTTGATGAAGGAGCAATGGCACTTTTTGGAGAAAAATACGGAGATAATGTAAGAGCAATTCGTTTTGGAGAAAGTATCGAGCTTTGTGGAGGAACTCACGTGAAAAACACAGGAGATATCTGGCATTTCAAGATCACTTCGGAAGGAGCTGTTGCAGCCGGAATCCGTAGGATTGAAGCTATTTCAGGAAATGGAGTTAAAGAATATTTTGCCAATGAGGAAAATACGCTAAAAGAAATAAAGCAGTCTTTGAAAAATCCGCAGGATATTTTAAAATCCGTAACTTCATTACAAGAGGAAAATGCCAAGCTGAAAAAACAAATCGAGCAACTCCTAAAAGACAAAGCTAAAAACCTAAAAGGAGAGCTTTTGGCTGAAATCGAAGAAATAAACGGAATAAAATTCCTTGCCAAGAAAGTAGATTTAGATGCAGGCGGAGCCAAAGATTTGGCTTATGAATTAGGAAATAATCAAACTAATTTATTTTTGGTTTTAGCAACCGTAACCGAAGATAAACCAATGCTGACCTGTTATATCTCTAAAGAACTTGCACAAACCAAAGGTTTAAATGCAGGGCAAATCGTTCGTGAACTCGGAAAATACATTCAAGGTGGAGGAGGAGGGCAACCGTTCTTCGCTACAGCAGGAGGTAAAAATCCTGACGGAATAGAGGAGGCACTTGCTAATGCTAAGCAATTTATTGTATAGATTTCAAGATCAGGCATTTTGAAAGATTGTTGTTTTTCAATTGATTTATTTTGTTATATTTGCACATAATTTAAAAAACTCAACAAAAATGAAAAAAATCTTTTTATTTGTAGCAACTCTAACTTTGGGCTTAACTTCTTGTTCAAGTGATGATAATTCAGGAGACAATGGAGGAAGTGGAAACTCTGAATTAAAAGTAACTATTGACGGAGTTCAGAAAACTTTTAATACCGTTATAGTAAACAGACAAGTACAAGGCGGTTGGACAGAATTAACAATAACCGCTACTATTGACAACAATCCGGCTGAAGTGATTAAATTTAATGTAGATGAAGGAGAAGTTGGTTCAGATGCTATATGGAATTTTGATTACACAAAAAATGGAGAGTATCATTGGGCAACTAATTTTTCTGCTGTAGTACAAACCAATGCCAATAAAAAACTAAAAGGTACTTTTATGGCATCTGTATATAGTACCTATGATGAAGAAGGTCAACCTATAATGGTCAACCTGACCAACGGTTCATTTGATATTTCATACTAATTCAAAATACCGAAATAACAAAAATCCTGCTCTGAAAAGAGCAGGATTTTTTGTATAATTTAATTTGTGAAAATCTGTGCTAATCTGTGTTCAAATGTATGTTCAAATCTGTGTTTTCTTTTTGGTTTCAAAATACACTCCAAGCCCGATTAAAAGCAGCATTCCAAGTGAGCTGATAAGTGAAATCATACTTCCTGTCTCGACTACTTCGGGCTCAAAACGGAACTCAATCGTGTGGCTTCCTTTGGGGATTTGCAAAGCTCTTAGCGTATAGTTTACTCTGAAAATTTCAGCTTCGTTACCGTCTATGGTGGCAATCCAGCCTTTTGGGTAATAAATTTCAGAGAAAACAGCTAATCCATCATTATTATTTGACGATTGATATTTTAGATAGTTGGGTTTGTATTCGATAAGGTTTATCGAAGTTATGGTGTCGGTTGCGAAACTATTTTTTATTCCAAAAGGAGAAGCAACAGAATATGAACCATTAGATTTAATTTGTCTGAAAACAGCCGTATTTTTATCCAAACTGTCTAAGGCTTTCATTTCTTCATCTGCTGAATTCACAACTTTTACCTGATTTACAAACCAGGCATTTCCGTAAGCATTATCGTTTTTCATCGGGACGGGATTTCCTTGTTCGTCTGTATCAATCACATATTTTACGTTAAGCATATTGAGAATTTCCTGATTGCCTTTGGTAATCTGATAATCGTATAATTCCTGAATCCGCTTAGGTTTTACAGCACTATAACCTCCGATCGATTTATGGAAATAGGAAGTTCTGGCACTGCTCATAGCTCCCTGCAACTCAAAAACCCGGAAGTGAGATGTGTCTTCCAGAATCATTTTGTCTAAAGGTGTAGCCTGAAAAGGTTCCTGCATTTTGTAGCTTTCCACAAAACTGTCTTCATTCACATAGTTTTTTCCTACGAAAAACAAATCTCCGACCATCAGAATTCCGATAAGGATAATAGCAATATTCGCTTTGAGTTTGTCTTTATGGAATAAAAACAGAATTAAGCCCGAAAAAGCTACAAGCAGAATACTTCGTATCAAATCAGTGGAATACATTTGAGCCCTGTCCGACTGTAAAGCCTCCATAAATCCATATCCGAAAGAGTTGTCACGAACGATAGAATTAAGGTAATCGACTAAGTAATCATCATTCGGAGAGCTAAAATCGAACATTCCTTTTCCGAAAAGAAGCACAACGAGTAATCCCAAGGTTATCGCTCCCGCTTTTTTGAGTGAATTCCATTGTTCTTCTTTACTTACTTTCAGAAAAGAAGTTAAGCCCAAAATGGCTAAAACCGGAATACACAATTCCAGAATCACCTGAATGGATGAAACCGCTCTGAACTTGTTATACATCGGGACATTATTGATGAAAAAGTCGGTCAGAATCGGAAAATTTTTCCCCCACGAAAGCAAAAGCGAAAGTATAGCTCCGGTCAGAAAAACATATTTTATTTTTCGTTTTTCAACGAATAAAGCCAAAATAAATAAAAAGAAAACCACTGCTCCGATATAGGCAGGAGCAGCCACAATGGGTTGATCGCCCCAATAGGTTCTCCCGAAATTATCCCGCAACTGACCGATGTATTCATTTGGAATTCCCTGACGAACCAAATACTGATGCACTTCGGATTTTTCGTCCAATTTCTCCGAATTTCCGCCTCCCATCAGCCTTGGAGCAATCAGGTTAAGGCTTTCTGCCTTTCCGTAGCTGTATTCTGTAATATACTCATAAGACATCGCATTTTGAGAGGACTTAGGGCTTCCGTCAGGATTAAAAGTGAGTTCGCTGTTGCTTCGAGTCGAAAATTTAGCATATTCAGACGTTGCCATCAAGTTAGTCGCATTGGCTCCCATAGCTAAAATTCCCGCTAGGATAAATGTTCCTAAAACTTGAGCTAACTCTTTGAATTCTTTGGCTTTGATGAAGTTGTAAGTATAATAAATACCGATGATTAAAATTAATATCAACAGATAATAAGTCATCTGAAAGTGATTCGCTTGAACCTCAAGAGCTACGGCTAACATTGTGAGAATTCCACCCACCAAAAATCGTTTTTGAAAAACCAATAATACTCCGGCTACGACCATTGGCATATAGGCAATCGCATGGGCTTTAGCGTTGTGACCGACTCCCAAAATGATGATTAAATAGGTTGAAAAACCAAAAGCTAAAGCTCCAAAAAATGCTTTTAAAGGTTTAATTCTTAACGATAAAAGCAAGATGTAAAACCCAATGAAATATAAAAACAGATAGTCTGCCGGACGTGGCAAGAATCTCAAGATACTATCTAGTTTTTTGACGTAATTATGAGGATATTGAGCACCAAGCTGATAGGTTGGCATACCTCCGAAAGCTGAGTTTGTCCAATACGGTTCTGTATTTTCGGCTTTTCGGAAATCGTTTTGTTCTTTGGCCATCCCGATATACTGCACGATATCAGATTGGTAGATTTCTTTATTTTGTAAAACAGGGTAGAAGTAAATAAGGGAAACAATTACAAACCCTATTAAAACTAAAAGATGAGGAGTAAGATTCTTTAGATTTTTCATACAAAATTTTTATTGCCTACAAATGTAACGAAAATTAAATCTTTTCGTCTCATAAAATAAAAACCAAAACGCTATGATTTTAACGACCACACCTACGATTGAAGGGAAACCAATTAGAGAATACAAAGGCATTGTAACCGGTGAAACCATCATCGGAGCCAACGCTATTAAGGATTTTATGGCAGGTCTTACGGATTTTTTCGGAGGAAGATCTTCTACGTATGAAAAAGTACTTATCGAAGCCAAAGACACGGCACTTCGTGAAATGCAACAAAGAGCCCAAATGCTTGGTGCCAATGCCATTGTCGGGATTGATTTAGATTACGAAACTCTGGGAAGTAACGGAGGTATGCTAATGGTTACAGCAAGCGGGACAGCTGTGATTATTTAATTTTTTTAACTCCAACGGAGTTTTAAACTCCGTTGGAGTTGATTTTCAAACCGAATCAAAACAATAAAGGAGATAGTGTTATTTCCTTTTTTAATTCTCCATTGATGTTTTCTTTATGTAAGCCGACTTTTTCAAGCAAATCCCATAAATCTGCTTTTGTATTGAAAAGCTCAAATAGCTTTTCTTTTCCGTAAGTGAATCCTTTTTGGTTTTGAAAAACTCTGAAAGAGTGCTTATGAGCTTTTGATTGCTTTCAGATTCTTGGTCTATATAGGGTGATACTTCAAGAATTATATCATTTTCCTGAACAGGCTTTTGTTCTGACAATTGCTTATCGTTTGTATTGGCATTACAGGACAAAGCAGTAAAACTGATAATTGTAAATAAAAGTTTTTTCATAAATGTAAAAAAATAGTCATAGTTAAACGAAGCAACTGCGGTTGCTATCTTATAATAAACTCTGTATAGTTTTCCAAAGTGATGGCTGTTGTCTTTTCGGGATTGTAATTTTCGGTAAATGTTTTTGGGAATCTTACTTTTTCAGTGTTTTTAGCATATTTAAACTCATAAGCATTGATTTTTCCGTCAGCTTCTTCGATATAATCTATTTCCTGTTGAGCCGAAGTTCTCCAAAAATAGCGGTTGGCATAAAAATTATGGTAAGAAATATGTTTTAACCGCTCCACAATCAGGAAGTTTTCCCACAAAGCTCCTTTGTCAGCCCTTAACCCGATTGGGTTAAACTGATTGATAACAGCGTTGCGAAGCCCGTTGTCGTAAAAGTAAATCTTTCGGGATTTTTTCAGTTCATTTCGTAAATTCCTGCTGAAAGAATTTAATCGAAAAACAATAAATGCTTTTTCCAACAGGTTGATATAATGTTCTACGGTCTGATTGTCCAGTCCTGCCATTTGCCCCAACTCGTTATATGAAACCAAATTTCCGACCTGAAAAGCAATCGCCTGAACTAATTTTTCCAATCGGTCGGGTTTTTGGATGCGTTCCCAAGTGAGGATGTCTTTATATAAGTAGCTGTTGGCTAACTGTTTGAGTATTTCTTTTTCTTCTCCGGGATTATTGAGCACATCGGGATAATAACCAAATACCAGACGTTGTTCCAACAAGCGTTGTTCGGTCAGTAAATCAGTATGCGAAACCATTTCTTCAAAAGAAATCGGGTACATTGTGTATTCCCATTTTCTGCCTGTAAGCGGTTCATTGATTTTATTGGCGAGTTCAAAAGCCGATGAGCCCGTTGCAATTACCTTGACACCTTTGATATTGTCAATGATGAGTTTGAGGCAAAGCCCTATATTTTCAATGCGTTGTGCCTCATCAATAACGAGCGTAGTGTTTTTACCGATGTAGCTTTTTAACCTTGTGGAAGTAGGATTGGCAAGCATTTCCCTAATATCAGCATCGTCTCCGTTCCAGTGGAGCACATTTTCCCTGTTTGCCGTCAGGTTGTTGAGCAATGTGGTTTTGCCCACTTGTCTTGCACCTAACAAAATAATAGCTTTGTTGTCTTTCAGACGTTTTTGGATATTGTTTTCGAGTTGTCGAACAATCATTTTTTAGTCCTTTTAAAAGACAAAGATAGCGTATTTTGCGAATATAATCGCAAAATATTATAATAATTTGCGAATGAAATCGCAGAATATAGATTTTTGATGGGTTTATTACCTACTTATTTCTCTCCTCAATCCACTTCCTAGCATTAACGAATGCTTCTAACCAAGGCGAAACTTCATCTTTGCGTCCGTTTGGATAGTTTGCCCAGTTCCATTGGAAAATGCTTCGCTCAATGTGAGGCATCGTTACCAAATGTCTTCCGGTAGCGTCACATAGCATAGCGGTATTGAAATCCGAGCCGTTCGGATTGGCAGGGTAATTTTCGTAAGCATATTTCGCTACGATATTATATTTATCTTCCGAATAAGGCAGTTTGAATTTTCCTTCTCCGTGCGAAATCCAAACGCCAAGTGTGGTTCCTTCTAAAGTAGAAAGCATTACGGAATTGTTCTTCTGAACTTTAACCGATGTAAACCCGCTTTCGTGCTTTCCGGAATCGTTATGGTGCATTTTTCCGTGAATTTCGTGCTCCGGATTGATAACTTCCAATTCCATAAACAACTGACATCCGTTACAAATCCCGACAGACAACGTATCTTCACGTTTAAAGAAATTCTCCAAAGCTGTTTTTGCTTTTTCGTTATACATAAAAGCTCCAGCCCAACCTTTGGCACTCCCCAATACGTCTGAA
>JBAYSC010000113.1:0-7543 GCA_041676345.1 Flavobacteriaceae bacterium
GGAAAACCAAAAGCCGCTGTTTTCCCCGTTCCCGTCTGGGCAAGAGCAACAATATCCGTGTCTTTTTCTAAAAGGATTGGAATTGCTTTTTCTTGCACTTCTGAAGGTTGTGTAAAACCTAAATCCCCAATGGCCTGTAATAAGGACTCGTTCAGTCCTAATTCTTGAAATTTATTCATATAATTTTTAAAAATGGGTGCAAAGGTAAGGTTTTTTGATTTAGGTTTGTGGATTTTGAGGTAAAATATTTATAATTAGGAGTTTGGAGTATCTATGTTCTTTAGTATTTTTCTTAAATCGTTTTTTACAACCAAATGTTTAGTCAATGTTGGTAAATTAACTTTGTATCTTTCTTTAATGATTGTAAACAAAATATTATTGTCTTTAAGTAAGAAAATGTATGATGTTACCCAATTAGGGTTTATGTTAAAATCTGCATCTTCGTTATAAATAATTATATCTTTTGTGTCTCGATATTTCCTGAAATTTTCTTTGATACAATATTCGTTTATTAGGCTTCTATTTAACTCTTGAGTATTTGAACTTGTAATTTTTATCAATTTGTTTTCAGTTGCTTTTCTGTAAATAACATAAATACTTAAGAATGTCATTAGAAAAATCAGATAATGGAAAAGTCCCGTTTCATTTTTGTTTCGATGTGGGTCAAAATAAACAAGAAATGGAACAATAGTTGCCCAACCAAACACAAAATAAACTGTGATAGTGTCAAATTTGTCAAGCCAACTTTCTTTAAAAATCAGCTTTTCTTGTTTAATACTTCCATTGATGTCAAGTTGTTTAAGTGTTCTCACATTTTTGAATTTGGTTATAGCTATAACTCAAACGTACAAAATTACTCCAAATTTCCCAAGTAAAATTACACTTCCAAAAGAAGCCCAATCAACTGTTCAACAGCTCTGGCTCTGTGACTTACTTTGTTTTTTTCTTCGGAAGTAAGTTCTGCAAAGGTTTTGTCTGAATTTTCAGCCACAAAAACGGGGTCATAACCAAAACCGTTTGTCCCCCTTTTCTCGGAAATTATTTCTCCTTCGATAATCCCCTCAAAAAGATGTTGTTTCCCGTTGCTGTTCAGGGCAATAACGGTTTTGAATCGGGCTTTACGGTTGGTTTTTCCCTGAAGTTCTGTGAGGAGTTTTTCGATATTGTCGTTGTCGTTTTTTTGCTCACCTGCATATCGGGCAGAGTGTACTCCCGGAGCTCCGTTTAACGCTTCTACCTCCAAACCCGAATCGTCTGCAAAACAAGGCAAACCATATTTTTGGGTAACATAATCGGCTTTCAGTGCTGCATTGCCCTCAATAGTGTCTGCCGTTTCGGGAATATCTTCTGTGCAGCCAATATCTTCGAGGCTTTTGATGATAAACGAATCAGGTAGCAGGGCTTTTATTTCCTGAATTTTGTGTTTGTTGTTGGAAGCGAAAACTAGCGTCATATAGAATTGAGAAATGTAGGCTGCAAAGGTATGAAAAATTGTTTTTCTTTTCTTACTTTTGCCCAACTTGTAATTTTTGAGAGGGTGGACTACCAAGAACTTTTCCATTTATATAAAGAACCTTCCATAATCGGGAGATATATCTGTCTGAGGCATATCGAGCCTGTTTTGCTGCGTTTGCAAAAACAGGGAAAGGTTTCGGTTGTGGGAAAATCGGTTTTGGCAAAACCTGTTTATGTTTACAAAAACGGAAGCGGAGCAACCAAAATAATGATGTGGTCACAAATGCACGGCAACGAATCGACCACAACCAAAGCCCTGTTTGATTTTTTTAATTTTCTGGATTCGGAACAAGGAAAAGAATTGAAAGAGAAATTTACTTTTTATATCCTTCCGATGCTGAATCCTGACGGAGCAGAAAAATGGACACGAAACAATGCCAACGATATTGATTTAAACCGGGACTCTCAAAATCTTACACAACCTGAAAGTCGCTTGTTACGACAATGTATCGAGGATTTTCAACCCGATTTTTGCTATAACCTGCACGACCAACGAACGATTTTCGGAGCCGAAGGAACAAAAAATCCTGCCACGGTTTCTTTTTTAGCTCCTGCCTATGATAAAGAAAAATCAGTAAATCAAACCCGAAAAAAGGCGATGCAGCTCATCGTTATGATGAATCGGGTGTTGCAAAAGCTGATTCCGGGACACATCAGTCGTTTTGATGACGGATTTAATATCAATTGTATAGGTGATAGCGTTCAGAATATGGGAATCCCGACTGTGTTGATAGAAGCGGGTCATTTCCCTCAGGATTACCAAAGAGAACAAACCCGTAAATATATTTTTATTGCCCTTATTGCTGGGCTTTTCGGGCTTCACAAGGAGTGTGAAACCGATTTTGAACTCTCACAATACTATAACATTTCAGGTAATAAAAAATCGTTTTATGATTTTATTTACAAAAAAGTGCTTTTAAATTATGATAATAAAGAAATAATTACGAATTTTGCAGTTCAGTTTCAGGAATTTCTTGTTGAAAATGATATTTTATTTGAAGCCTATATAAGTGAAATCGGGGGATTAGAGGGGATTTCAGGACATTTTGAGTATGAAGCACAGGGAAAAGAATATACCGATTCTGAAGGAAAAAAACCTGTGATAGGCAAAAAAGCAGATTTTTATTTAGGAAATACCGCTTTTAAAAACGGCTTTCCTTTGTAAGGTACGAGGTTGAAAAAATCAACTTCGCCATTTATAGAACAATTATTTTTATAGAACATCAAATACAAACTAATATAAAAACACAAAAACTATGGCAAGATTTCGTTTAGATGACATCGATCATCAAATATTGGATATGCTGATTGAAAACACAAGAGTTCCGTTTACGGATATCGCTAAAAAGTTGTTGATTTCAGCAGGTACGGTTCACGTTAGAGTGAGAAAAATGGAAGAAGCAAGAATCATCACCGGTTCTTCGCTGAATGTAGATTACGAAAAATTAGGCTATTCGTTTATCGCCTATGTGGGAATTTTCCTGAACAATACCTCTCAGACAAAATTTGTTCTGGAGCGTATCAACGAAATTCCGTTTGTAACCGTAGCTCACGTTACTACAGGAAAGTTCAATGTATTCTGCAAAATCAGAGCAAGAGATACACAACATGCTAAAGAGGTTATCTTTATGATTGATGATATTGACGGAGTTTACAGAACCGAGTCAATGATTTCTCTTGAAGAAAGCATCAACGATAAAAAACGTCTGTTGCATACGATTTTCAAAGAAATGTAATTCTTTCTTTTTTAAAATGAAATTAGAGTCTTTTTCGCTTTAAGCGAAAAGGACTCTTTTTGTACGAAAAATACTTTTTTAGCACTATGAAGAAAATTTTGTTTTTAGCTGTGGTTACCTTGTTTGTTTCGTGTACGAAAGAAGAAGGAAACCTTTTTATTTCGGGCGAAATACAAGGGCTTAGCCAAGGCAAACTATACATCCAGAGGTGGGAAGATTCGCTTTTGAAACCCATAAAAATCATCAAATTTGACAGGAAATCAGATTTTGAAACCTATCTGAACATCGAAGAACCGGAGGTTTTATCGCTGTATTTAGACAGGGGAACCACCCAATCATTAGATGACAAGATTTTGTTTTTTGCCGAAAAAGGAAAAATGAAAATCACTTCAGATATTGACAATTTCATTGCCAAAGCCCAAATCACCGGAAATGAAAATCAGGAGCTTTGGAGTCAATATAAAGAGGTGATTCGGAAGATGAATCACAAAAACCTGGAATATGTTGAGCAACAATTACAGGCAGCTAAAGAAGGCAGGATGGCAGCAGCAGACAGCCTGCAAGGTTTGCAGGAGCATATTTTCAGACGAAAATACCAATATACCATTCAATTCTGTATGACTCACCCTGACAAAGAACTGTCGCCATATCTGGCACTCACAGAGATTCACGATGCCAACAGAGTGTATTTAGACAGTATTTATGGCTCGCTTTCAGAAAGCGTAAAACAGTCAAAATACGGAAAAATATTTGGTGAATATCTAAAAGAACCAACTCAATAATTAGCCTAAAACCGCTTTCATCGCCTTGGCTTTGAGCAAACATTCCTCATATTCCTGTTCGGGATGACATTGAGCTGTTATGGCACTCCCAACCGAAAAAGATAAATATTGGTTTTTGGAATTATACAAAATACTTCGGATAACTACATTAAAATCGAAATCTCCGTTGGGTGTGAAATATCCGATGGAACCGCTGTAAATTCCCCGTTTGGTAACCTCTTGTTTTTCGATAATCTGCATAGCCGAAATCTTCGGAGCTCCGGTCATACTTCCCATAGGAAAAGAATTTTTAATTACTTCTACTACAGATTTTTCTGAATTTTTATTTGAAGTAACAGTCGAAATTAAATGATGAACTTGCTTAAAGGAATAAACTCCACAAAGTTCTTCGACCTGAACCGATGATTTTTCGGCTGTTCGGGATAAATCATTGCGAACCAGATCGACTATCATAATGTTTTCGGAACGTTCTTTTTCGTTTTTTTGAAGTTCTTTTTTGGATTGATTATCTAAATTCGGGTCTTCAAATCGTTTGGAAGTTCCTTTGATGGGTTGGGAAATGATTTTGTCACTCTCGTTTCTCAAATAGCGTTCGGGAGAGGAACATAAAACATACTGATGTTCATTCTTAAAATAAGTCGAAAAAGGTGCTTCGGAAATTTCATTTAGCTTTTTATAGGTTTCCAAAGGATTGATTTGAGCATTTTCTGCATAAAATTCCATACAGAAATTCGCTTCGTAAATATCGCCTCTCTGAATGTGTTCCAAGACGTTGGAAACTTTTTCTAAATAACTTTTTTTATCGACTCGAGCCTGAATCTCTAAAACTTTAGAGATTGACTCTTTGATTTTAAATTTCAAATTTCTAATCTCAAATAAGTCATTTTGAATCTCATCATCAACCATTTTCAAATACTGAATTTCAAGCTGATTGCCTTTGAGCAGGAACAATTTTTTAGGTTGAAAAAAGAACAAATCAGGGAAGTGCAATCCATCAAAATTATCGGAAGCCAGCTTTTCGACATCGTTTTTTAAATCGTATGACAAATAGCCAAAAAGCCAATCTTTGGTAACGTGAAAATATTCGCTCAGTTTACTAAAAGCCTCAAAATAATCGGTTTTTATGGACGTAAAAGCCTCAACAGCCAAAACCATATCATAAGATGAATACTTTTGAGGATAATTGTTGCTGTCTAAATAAACAACTTCTCTAAATTGGTCTGACCAATTCAGTATTTGCTCTTTAAACTGCTTCGGGTTTTCGATAAATAGGGTAGTGGTTGTTCTCAAATTTAAGTATTAAATACCGGAAATAAAACCTTAGAAAAATTACGAAAATTCCAAAATGGTTTTAGGGTCTATCCTTAATTTTTCGTAGAGTTTTTTGGCTAACTTCATAGATACGTTGCGTTTGCCTGTCATCACTTGGCTAAATGTATTTTCTTTGATTTCCAAAAGTTCAGCTGTTTGTCTTTGGTTCAGCTTTTTTTTCTGCATTTCCTTTTCAATGGTAATAATCAGAGGGCTTTTAAACTTCAAAGGGCTTAAATCCATAAAAAGACTTTCATATTCGGCAAGCATTTCGGCAATTCGGGTTAATTCCTGAGTATATTCATTATTAGCGTCTTGCTTTGCCAAATAGCCGTTTTTGGTAGCATATTGTATCAACTCCTCAAAGTAAGTTCTTACTTTGGTGAAAGTTTCTTTGTCTGTAATTTCGGTAAGATTTAAAAACTGTTTTTTCATAATTTTGAGTTTTAAATATTCTCAATATCTTTTATCTTGTCATATTCTGCGTGTGTTCCTGTAAAACGTATCTCTACGAATCCTCCAAAGAAAATAACCAACACAACTAACCTATAATTATTTCCTTTTAGGTTAAAAACATAACGACTATTTCCTACATAATCTACAGACGGGAACAAGGCTTTCAGTTCGTTATGGTTTGTCAGCACACTATCTTCAATCGTTTCAATCCACTTGTTAAGAGGCTTTACGGTATCAGCATGTTTTCTCGAAAACTCCGTAAGAACTATTTTGTTAGTTATCAACATAGGCTTTGCAAAGGTACAAAAACTTCTCTTTTTGCGAAGTTTTGTTTTGGAATATTTTATTAAAAATTTTGATTGTGCTCAAAATTCAAAGCTTTCATTATCGTTTTATTGCATACACAACTTCAACTAAAATTACAGCATTTGCTCTTTAAACTGCTTTGGGTTTTCTATAAATAAGGTAGTGGTTGTTCTCAAAGTTATATAGTTTTGAGTGATGAGTTATTAGTTATTAGTTATTAGTCAAAATAAAACTAATAACTCAAAAAATAAAATTAGTTTTTACTCATTTTAATTGTATCCGTTTCTTTTCTAAAACCAATAAGATAATCATCTGATATTTTTAATTTAACAGAATCAGAAACAGATAAAATCCATTGATTACTCTCGTTATCTTGAACACATTGACCTTCCCAATAGCTCCAAGAAGAGCCAGGGTTAAGGCTATAACTCATACTAAAACTATCTGAAAGTTTCCATCTTGTTAGCATAAAAATTGTATCATTTTTTTGAAATGTCCAACTTTCTAAAAGTTTATTTTGATGATTTTCAATCCCTTTATTAAAGATTATAAATATCAAGACGGAAGAAATTACAGAATTTATTAAAAACAAAAATGAATACTCTTTTTTCTTCAGAAAATACAAGATTAGTGCTATCAGGATATTTAAAATAAAAGCCATAGGCACTAAAATAATTAGAGCTATTGAAATGCTTGGGTCAGGATTCATAGTATCAACCCAAAACCAAATTAATATAAAATCAATTATGGCAAGAACTAATATTTTAACCAAAGACTTATAACTCATAACTAAAAACTTTAAATTTCCATTCTCGCTTTACTCACAACCGAAACATCATCAAACATTTCTTTTTTGTATTTCAGATAACCTGTAATCCCTATCATTCCTGCATTATCGGTAGTATATTCAAACTTTGGTACAAAAGTTTTCCAACCATATTTTTGTTCGGCCTGTTTGAGAGTTTTTCTGATTCCTGAATTGGCAGAAACTCCGCCTCCAATGGCTACTTGACTGATTCCGGTTTGTTGAACAGCCATTTTGAGCTTATCCATGATGATTTCGATAATAATGTGTTGTATCGAAGCACAGATATTGTGTAAATTTTCCTCAATAAAATTCGGATTGGCTTTGGTTTGCTTCTGAACGAAATACAAAATCTGTGTTTTGAGTCCGCTAAAGCTAAAGTCTAATCCGCTGACTCTGGGTTTGGTAAACTCAAAAACAGGCTTTCCTGATTGAGCATATTTGTCAATAAGTGGTCCTCCGGGATAGGGAAGTCCGAGAATTTTTGCACTTTTGTCGAAAGCTTCTCCCACAGCATCATCGGTTGTTTCTCCGATGACTTCCATATCGAAATAATCGGTTACTTTGATGATTTGGGTGTGCCCTCCACTGATTGTCATTGCCAAAAACGGAAATTCGGGCTTATCAAATCC
>JBAYSC010000114.1:0-7471 GCA_041676345.1 Flavobacteriaceae bacterium
AGCAATAATCCCATAAGGATAGGCACGATAAACCCTCCTTTATAAACCATCCCTAAGATGTTTCCGGGAAGTGGATGCCCGTTTTCAGGATCTCCGTTTTCAAAGTTAGCAGGACTACCCATCACGTATTTCCACACCAACCAGCCTACAATAAGGCAAATCACAATAATAATTCCTGCAAAAACATTTGATCCTTTTGCTTTTGAACTGCTCTCAACCGATACGTTTGTTTCGTTTGTCATTTTGAAGTTAATTTTAGTTAATTTTAATTTTTAGATTATTGGGTTAAACCATTGTGCTTTTCTGCACTTTTGTTATTTTTTAAGAGCGACAAATTTATACTTTTCACTCAAACAAAAAAACTATTTTACATTTTTTTAATGTTAAGATAATGTTTTTCCTGTATTTCCGGCTTCATCCGGAAACGGTCTCAACTGATATAAAACTCCGTTTTTGTTTATTTATTGTGCAAGACCTATAAAAATATCACACGCTTGTTTTGAATTGTTCTATAAAACGTACGTCATTTTCGTAGAACATCCGGATATCTCCTATCTGATAAAGCAACATAGCCATTCGCTCGATTCCCATTCCGAAAGCAAAACCGGAATAGGTTTTCGGGTCAATTCCGCAATTGGCAAGCACATTGGGGTCAACCATACCACACCCCATAATCTCAAGCCAGCCCGTGCCTTTGGTGATTCGGTAGTCTGTAGGAGTTTTCAGCCCCCAATAAATATCGACCTCTGCACTGGGTTCGGTAAACGGAAAATAAGACGGACGAAGCCTGATTTGTGATTTGCCAA
The DNA here is from genome assembly GCA_041676345.1 of Flavobacteriaceae bacterium. Lineage (GTDB taxonomy): Bacteria > Bacteroidota > Bacteroidia > Flavobacteriales > Flavobacteriaceae > Flavobacterium. Next base: position 807 of record JBAYSC010000114.1, read on the forward strand.
ACATCTCTTTGGTAAAATGAAGCAATGTTTGTTTTAAATCGGCAAAAGAAACGTCTGTATCTATATACAAGCCTTCCACCTGATGAAAAATACAGTGTGAACGGGACGAAATCGCCTCATTTCTGAAAACTCTTCCGGGAGAAATCGTTCTGATAGGCGGTTTGTTGTTTTCCATATAGCGAACCTGAACCGATGACGTATGTGTTCTGAGTAGCATATCGGGATTGGTTTGCAGGAAAAACGTGTCTTGCATATCTCGTGCAGGATGGTGTTCGGGAAGGTTCAGAGCGGTGAAGTTGTGCCAGTCGTCTTCCATTTCGGGACCTTCGGAAACGTTGAATCCGATGCCTGAAAAAATATCGACTACCTTGTTTTTCACTATCGAAATCGGGTGTCGTGAACCCAACTCAAACGGATAGCCCGAACGGGTCAAATCTCCGTATATACCTTTAAATTCTTCTTTGTTTTCTAAAAACTCCTGAATGGATTTTACTTTTTCTTCTGCTGCATTTTTCAGCTGATTGATTACCTGCCCGAATTCTTTTTTCTGCTCGACAGGAACATTTTTAAATTCCGAAAAGAATTGGTTCAAGAGTCCTTTTTTTGATAAATATTTAATTCTGAACTGCTCAAGAGCCTCTTTGTCTTCTGTTTGAAAAGCAGCCACCTCAGCAATGTGGCTTTTTATCTGTTCTATCATTATGTAGTGTTATATTTTCTTGAATTTTAAATCAATTCCATCGGGCATTGTTTACCGTTCTGTTCCAAACTCCTTTTTGATTTATCTTTATAGGCAGGGTTACCACAGATCTCACCGGATTGCCTTTGTATAGAGCAGGGCTCCAATTTCCTGATTTTTGCAGGGCTTCTATAGCTTTTTCACCCGAATCTGACCCGAAGTGTTTCTCTGCCTGAATATCAGAAAGGCTACCATCGGGCTCTACCACAAACGAAAGTATAATCAGTGCTTCTTTGTCTTGTTTTATGCGGTGAGAGGGTTTAAAGTTTGCCATAAATCGTTTTTCCAGCATTTCCATCCCCTCCGGATAGGTTGCCTGTTGGTCAAAAGCCACTACCGGTTCGGGTTCGGGTGTAACAGAAATACGAACGGGAACCGTTTGTCTGGAACGTACTTTTTGACCTGCAATGGTAGCGGGAAACCAATTTCCGCTGGTTTGTTTTACCAAATCAACCACCACCGAATCCAACATCGGGTGCAAGCTTCGCATCACGGTAATAGCTGAGAGTTCTCCGCTGGTTTCTACGACAAAACTCAAAATGACATTCCCGGAAATATCTTCGTTGAACCCCGCAGGGAAAGCAAAATTGTCTTTTACGAATTTAAAAAAACCTTCTGTACCTGTTTTATATTCGGCAAAAGTATCAACTCCTATATATATGGAGTCGGTTTTGATTTGGCTGAATCCGACAGAAAAGACCAAAACAAAAATTGCGGTTAGAATCTTTTTCATAGTTTGAAAATTTTGGCTAAGGTATGGATTTTTGTTTAAAAACTACAAAAACTCATCCCTACAAATTTTGTAACATCTACAGGGCGATTTGTGTTTAAATGGCTAAGAGTCTGTTTTTAAGCTATAAATCCTTTTTCCAGAAAATAACCTACTACGGCTTCTTTCATCAACAGGGTTTGTTCGCCTGCTTTGAGCGGAGGCAACGGTTCTTTTATTTTGTAATGAGGCCAGCCGTCTGCATCAAAAAAATCGAATTCATAATAACCATAGGGTTCGAGCAACCTGCAAATGGCAATGTGCATCAGTTCTAATTTTTCGTCTTTTTTGAATTTTCTGTGAGGCTGCCCGAGTTCTTGAATTCCGATAAGGAAAATTATACCGTCTAAATCCAGCGGATCTTCGTCTGCAAATTTTTCAGACAATTGCTGAACCACTCTCTCCCATCTGGATTTTAATTTTTCGTCTCTGGACATTGTTGTAGTGTTTTTTTGTTACTGCTTAAGATATAGCCTGTATTTTTCTTTTAAAACTGATTGGTTCCCAACAAAACCAATGTGCAGGCTACTTCATAACCGATATTGTTTTGTTCCAACATACGATAAAAATCAGGGTTTTCGGTTCCCGGATTGAAGATAACTCTCTTCGGACGCAAACTCAGGATATAATCATAATATTCCTTCTGATTGTCGGGGTTCAGGTAGAGTGTAACCGTATCTATATCTTCGAAAGGCAGTTTTTCGGTGGTTACCGAAACTCCCAAAACCTCTGTTTTTTTCTTGCCAAGAGCCACCACAGGATGACCGTATTGTTGCAGTTTCTGAACAGCCAGATAGGAATATCGTGACGAGTTATCAGAAGCTCCCATAACCAATGTTTTTTTAGAACTCATTTTAAAAAATTTAGTTGGCTAAGTTACGGATTTTTTGTGGAGTGGGAAATTGGTTATTGGTTATTGGTTATTGGTTATTGGTTGCTCACTGTAAACTGAGACTGAACACTGATTTACTGAACACTAATTTACTGATTACTGAACACTAAAAATCGTATCTTTGCCAAAAATACAGCAAATGGACATTTTTATTTATGTTTTTCTGGCTCTTTTTTCGGTTTTGAATCCGCTGGGGGCTATCCCTATTTTTGTGGGACTTACACAAGATGACTCCAAGGCAGAACGCTCCCGAATTTCGCTCTGGACAGCCATCAACGTAATTATCATACTTATCATCTCGTTTTTTATAGGAGAATATGCTTTGAAATTTTTCGGAATCAGCATTGATGCCCTGAGAATTGCAGGAGGAATTGTGATTATGAATTCCGGTTTTTCATTGCTTTCGGGTGGTTTCAGCAAAAACAGAGGAGTAAACAAAGAAGTAAAAAACGATGCCCAATCCCGAAATGACATTGCCTTAACTCCGCTTGCCATCCCGATGCTGGCAGGGCCGGGTTCTATTTCGCTTATGATTGCTACCTATCAGGATTCACACAGCTCGTGGGACAGGATTCAGGCGTGTCTTGCGGTTCTGATTATAGGAATTGTGATTTTCCTTATCCTCAGGAGTGCGGTCTATTTGTCAAAAATATTGGGAGCTTCAGGCATTGTCGCTATTTCCAGAATTATGGGTTTTATCGTTTTAGCAATTGGTATTCAATACATTGCCAACTCAGTAATCAATATGTTGGAAGGTATTAAATTTTAATTTTCGCCTATAATTTTTGTGCTGTTTTCTGTAATGAATTTCCGAATATCGGTGAATTCAAAATCAATCGTTTCTTTAATTTTTTGATTTGAAAAAATCGTTTTTGAATGTGCCGTTTTGCTCATAGAGGTCGTCAATGCTCTTTCTTTTCGAAATAAAAAGGATAAAATTCCGTCTGCTTTTGCGGCTATATGGGTTAGAAAAGCTGATGCATAAAATCGAGGTCGTCGTACCTGTAACGAATCTGCAATAAGGTTTAAAAATTCATCGAAAGGCAGATTTTCTGCTACTAAGATAAACTTTTCGGAGTTTATAGGGCTTTTCATCAGTTCATACATCGCCCGAACCACATCAGAAACGCCTACAAAACCTGATTTTCCACGGGTATAAAACCACATTCCCTTTTTTACTTTATCGAAAAAAGCCGAACTACCCTGATTTGGAAAACCCTGTCCTAAAATAATTCCAGGATTTACGACAACCACTTCAACACCTTCCTGAGCTGCCCGAAAAGCTTCGATTTCGCCTCCGTATTTTGAAAGGGCATAATCACTGGTATTCCGATAAGGATTCCAAACGGATTCTTCGCTAATCACTCCTTCGACAGGATCTCCCAAAGCTGCCACAGAACTCACATAACACAGTTTTTTTACTTTGAAATCAATACATAAATTGACAATATTGGCTGTGCCTTCAATGTTGATTTTCCGCATTTTTTCGTCGGAAGACGACAGCGAAACAAAAGCAGCACAATGGTAAACAAATTCCACACCCTCAAAGGCTTTTTCCAAAGCCGGAACATCGGTAACATCTGCCTGTATCCATTCGATCTGAGGGAACAGCTCTTTTTTACCGCACAAAACAAACAGGTTTTCAGTTTTTTTCAGCGAAGTTTCTTTTCTGTATATGGCACGGACTTTTTCTCCTTTTTCCAATAAAAAAAGTAGCAAATGTGCTCCGACAAGCCCGGTTCCGCCTGTAATCAGATTCATTTTATATAGGTCTTTTGTCAATCAGGTAATCGGGTAGCGGGACAAATTCGGTTTCGTTGGGAACTTTCGGATATTTTTGAGCCATCCAGTCTTGTTTTGCCTGCTCGATTCGATCTGCACTTGAGCTTACGAAATTCCAGAAAATAAAACGCTTTTCAGGGAAAGGTTCTCCTCCGAAAATATAAACCGTAGTGTTTTCCTGCATTTCAAACTGACATAATTTGGTGTCTTTGGCAATGAGAATTTGTTTGGGTGTATAAGTATTTTCTCCTTCGGTAATGCCTCCTTCGAGTATATACAGACCGCTTTCTCCGTAAAGAGCATCTCCAATATTTACCGTAGTTTTCTTTTTGCTTTTCAGTTCCAGAAAATACAATTTGCTATATACGGGAACCGGAGATTTTCGCCCGAAAGCCTCTCCTGCTATGAGTTTTATGGTTAGCTCACCTTCTTGCCAAACAGGAATTTCATCAGCTCCGATATGGTGGAATTCAGGTTCCATTTCTTCGAGTTCCTTAGGCAGAGCCACCCAAATCTGCAAACCGTGCAGGTCTTTTTCGGTTGCTCTTAAATAGGCGGGAGTTCTCTCGGAATGTACCACTCCTTTTCCTGCTGTCATCCAGTTTACGGCTCCGGGCTGAATTTCGATTTCGACACCCGTACTGTCTCTGTGCATAATGGCTCCTTCAAACAAAAAAGTAAGGGTCGAAAGCCCGATATGCGGATGCGGAGGCACTTCTATGGTTTGATAATCCCTGAGTTTGGCAGGCCCCATGTGGTCGATAAACACAAATGGCCCGACATTTCTTTTCTGCTTGAAAGGCAAGAGCCTGCCCACCATAAAGTTGCCTATATCGGCAGCTCTTTCTTCAATAATCAGCCCTATATTCGACATTTTTCTTTGTTTTTAATTATACATTTCTGCCCGTAACGGAGTCATTGCTTTGGTGTCCGTAAAATGCTCATATCGGATAAAATCATCAGCCAAAGGTCGGGTTTCTGTACCTAAAATGTGGTTGATAGTCGCATTTAAAAGCAATTCGTTTTCGTCTCCCAAAGGAAGTAAATTTCCCATATTTTCAGCCAATTCCACATCGGGAGCAAGCCCTGTGTGATAATCTCCGAAACCAACACTATTCACTACACGAAAGGTGATAGGTTGCATCGCATACCTGTGATTGGGATTGAGGTTTTCTTTTCTGAAATTCGGAGAGTCATAAAGCGTAATGGAACCTACATTTTTTCCGGTTGTAACAGTTCCGACCTGAATTATATCAATATAAGGCTCCAATCCGTTGATAACGAGTTCACTGGCAGAAGCCGTACTTCTGGAAGTAATTACATACAATTTATTGAAATTCAAACTATTAATAGCTCCTCCTCCGGAAAGCGTCGTTGTAAATCGGTTGGTTGTCGTTTCTTCCGATAACAGGGGCATTATTTTGCTGTTCCATTCCTGTTTGGCAAAAATATCACCGGTAAATTGCCCCGTAATCATACTTGCCAAACGGGTAGCCGAACTCACCAACCCTCCGGAATTATACCGCAAATCCAGAATCAAATCCGTAACCCCCAATCCTTGAAAATAGGCAAAAGCACCGTTGAGCTGGCTGTCATAATCTCCGTAAAATCCGTTGTAAACCAAATAACCGATTTTGTGGCTACCCACAGTATATACATTTCTGTAATAAACAGGATTCTCAGAATATGCTGTTTTTGTAAGGCTCACTTCCTCCCCATTCGGAGTAAAATTTCCGTTGTCGTAATCTGCCAAATTAAGCGTGTAGGTTTCGTTTTCGAGAAGGCTTTGGTAATTTTCTGTCGTAAGAGGCGTGCCGTTTATGGCATAAAACAAATCACCTCTCTCGATGGGTTTATTCGATGCATCGGAATCAGGGAGTATGTAACGAACCCAACCTATGACTTCGTTGGAGCCCGATGCTTTCAGGAACAGACCATAATCGACTCCGTTGTTTTTGGAACTTCCGGAAAGGAGTTGTTCCAACACCGTATAATCGCTGAAAATCACGCTAAAACGGTCTGTAACTCCTTTTTCATACAGCAAATGATTGAACAAATCTGTCGGATTCTGAAATCCTGCCAGGAAACTACCAAACTGCTGTCCGCTAAATCGTTCATCTGCCAAATCAGGGACTTCTTCCTGCCATAAATAATATTGGTTAAGCCCTCTCCAGACAAACTCTTTTGCATCTGAACTGAAATTCAGTTTATCATCCATATCTTCACACCCCTGAAACAAGGATACAAAAAAGAAGAGCACAACAATATATCCGATTGATTTTTTCATAAATTACGTTTTTTAGCGACCAACAAATTTATTACTTTTTTTAAAATAAACCCCGACAAATTGAAATTTGTCGGGGTTTAGCTTTCTATCTCTTAATCGAAAAATGTGCTTTAAACTCTTTTCTTTTTGTTGTTATGTTTCCTTCGCTGTCGGTTTGTGGTTCGTCATAAACCACTTTAAACCAGTAGTCTGAGGC
>JBAYSC010000115.1:0-7445 GCA_041676345.1 Flavobacteriaceae bacterium
TAAGTCTTAAAGTCTTACATCTTAAAGTCATACGTCAAAAAAGAAAAGTAACCAATAAAAACACCAAATATGGCTTCAACACACAACTTTAGGAAGTTATCAATATGGAAAGAAGGAATAGATATTGCAAAAGAAACTTATGCAAATACAAAAATATTTCCTAAATCTGAAGTTTATGGACTTAGTAGTCAAATGCAACGTGCTTCGGTTTCCATTCCGTCAAATATTGCTGAAGGAACTGCCCGAAAAAGCAACAAACACTTTGTTCAATATTTAGAGACTGCTCTTGGCTCTGCTTATGAATGGGAAACACAACTTATTATTGCTTATGAAATAGGATACATTTCTGAAAAAACATTTAATCATTTAGAAACAAAAATTAATAAAATTCAATCAATGATTTCAAAATTCATTAACGGATTAGACCAATAAAAGTAAGTTCTTAAAGTCTTATGTCTTGAAGTCTTGAAGTCCTACGTCCTAATAAATCTTGAAATTCTAAAACAAAAGAGCTATGAAAAATATCATCAGAGGAGGACAATTCCTTGTAAAAGAGACAAAATGTGAAGATATCTTCACTCCTGAGGATTTCTCAGAAGAGCAAATAATGATGCGTGATTCGGTAAAAGAATTCGTTGACCGTGAAATTTGGCCAAACAAAGAAAGATTCGAAAAGAAAGATTATGCTTTTACCGAAGAAGTGATGCGTAAGGCAGGAGAATTAGGCTTTTTAGGCGTTTCAGTTCCGGAACAATACGGAGGATTGGGAATGCCATTTACTTCGACTATGCTTACGTGTGACTACATTTCGGGAGCAACAGGTTCTTTCTCGACTGCTTTCGGAGCTCATACCGGAATCGGTACATTGCCCATTACGCTTTACGGAACGGAAGAGCAAAAACAAAAATACGTTCCGAAATTAGCTATGGGAGAATGGTTCGGAGCGTATTGTTTGACCGAACCGGGAGCAGGTTCTGATGCCAATTCGGGAAAAACCAAAGCAGAACTTACTGCTGACGGAAAATCATACAAAATAAACGGACAGAAAATGTGGATTTCCAATGCAGGATTTTGTTCGGTAATGATTGTATTTGCACGTATTGAAGACGATAAAAACATCACCGGATTTATCGTAGAATATGACCCGAACAACCCGAACGGAATCACATTAGGTGAAGAAGAACACAAATTGGGAATCCGTGCCAGTTCGACAAGACAAGTATTTTTTAACGATACGGTTGTTCCTGTCGAAAATATGTTGGCAGGACGTGGAGAAGGGTTTAAAATAGCGATGAATGCCCTGAATGTCGGACGTATCAAATTAGCTGCGGCTTGTTTGGATTCGCAAAGAAGACTGATTAGTGCTTCGGTAAATTATGCCAACGAACGTGTTCAGTTCAAAACTCCGATTGCTAATTTTGGAGCTATCCGTCAGAAAATTGCTGAAATGGCAACCAACTGTTTTGTGGGAGAATCAGCTTCGTACAGAGCAGCAGGAGACATCGAAAAGAGAATTAACATCAGACTTTCGGAAGGTAGTTCACATCAGGATGCAGAATTGAAAGGAGTTGAGGAATTTGCTATCGAATGTTCAATTTTGAAAGTAGCCGTTTCGGAAGACGTACAACATTGTTCGGACGAAGGAATCCAAATTTTTGGTGGAATGGGATTCTCAGAAGACACTCCGATGGAAGCGGCCTGGAGAGATGCAAGGATTTCTCGTATTTACGAAGGAACCAACGAAATCAACCGTATGCTTTCGGTAGGAATGTTAGTCAAAAAAGCAATGAAAGGTCACGTGGATTTATTAGGTCCAGCGATGAAAGTTGCAGAAGAACTGATGGGAATTCCTGATTTTGATGTGCCGGATTACAGCGAGCTATTCGCAGAAGAAAAAGAGCTTATCATTAAACTGAAAAAAGCCTTTTTAATGGTAGCAGGAAGTGCCGTTCAGAAATACGGAACGGAACTCGAAGAACACCAACAACTCTTAGGTGCGGCAGCCGATATGCTTATCGAAATCTATATGGCAGAATCGGGAATTTTACGGGCTGAAAAATTGGCTAAAACCCAAGGAGCAGACAACGTAAAAGAACAAATTGCAATGGCACAATTATACCTGTATCATGCGGTTGACATTATTTTCAACAAAGGAAAAGAAGGTATCGTTTCGTTTGCCGAAGGCGACGAACAACGCATGATGCTTATGGGATTGCGTAGGTTTACCAAATACGTAAATATGCCCAATGTGATTAACTTACGAGAAATTATTGCCAGCAAAGTAGTGGCAGAAAATAAATATCCGTTCTGATATTAGTTAGTAATTTGATTGGAAAACGAGAGCAATACGCTCTCGTTTTTTTGTTCAAAATTTTGTAATATTGCGTATATTTGCTTGTTAGGTGCAAGTGTAAAAAAACGCACCGTCTAAAGAAAAACGACTTTTTGACAGACTAAAAAATTGAAAATTCTTACCTTTACAACCTGAATTTTTATGTAAAGAGATATAATGATTGAATCTAAAAAAGCCCCGATTGACAAGCTAAATAAACCGATACAAAAATTTATACAAAACGAGAAGGCTGGCGGAATTGTACTTGGAATAAGCGTCATTCTCGCTTTGATTTTAGCAAACTCCCCTTTATCTCACGACTATCATCATTTCTTTGAACACAAATTAGGGTTTCTTTTTGACGGAAAAACCTATTTGGAATATAGCATTCATCATTGGATAAATGACGGATTAATGGCTATTTTCTTTTTTGTGGTTGGTTTAGAACTTAAAAGAGAAATCATAGCAGGGGAATTGTCTAATCCAAGAAAAGCAATGCTTCCAATTGCTGCCGCAATTGGTGGTATGCTTGTTCCCGCTGTCATTTATCTGTTTTTAAATCCAACGGGAGAAGTTCATAGCGGTTGGGGAATTCCAATGGCTACGGATATTGCATTTGCATTGGGTGTTTTGTATCTTTTAGGAAATCGAATTCCTTTAGGTTTAAAAGTTTTCCTAACAGCTTTGGCTATCGTTGACGATTTAGGAGCGGTTTTGGTGATTGCATTTTTTTATACTTCAGATATTTCTGTTATGAGTCTGCTTATTGGATTTACTTTCCTTTTGGCAATGTATATTGGTAATAAAATGGGTATAAGAAGTGTACTTTTTTATGCTTTATTAGGAATTGGAGGAGTTTGGACAGGATTTTTACTATCGGGAGTACACGCAACGATTGCCGCAGTTTTAGCCGCTTTTACGATTCCTGCTGATGTAAAAATTAAAGAAACTGTTTTTATTGCAAGGATTAAAAAGCATTTAACACGTTTTTCTAATGCAGACCCTAATGATAAAATTCCTACATTAACCAACGAGCAACTATACATTTTGGAAAATGTTTCTTCTGACACAGACAAAGCCATTCCGCCTTTGCAGAAACTAGAACACGCAATGCATCCTTTTGTAACGTTTATCATTATACCCATTTTTGCATTGGCAAATGCAGGTGTTTCGGTATTGGATATTGAACCAGAACAATTATTTAGTACTAACGTAGCTATTGGAGTAGCTCTAGGTTTATTACTAGGAAAGGTTACAGGAGTTGTCGGATTTACCTGGTTAGCCGTAAAATTCAAAATTGCACCTTTTCCCGATGGAATGAATCTGAAAAATCTCTTTGGCTTAGGCCTATTAGCTTCAATAGGATTCACAATGTCTTTATTTGTTACAGAATTAGCATTTTCACACGAAGAATATAAAGTACAGGCAAAAGTGGGAATTTTTATTGCATCTATAATTGGTGGAGTTTTGGGATATATGGTTTTGAGCAAACAAAAACCAAAACAGCAAGCATAATGAAAAAATTATTAGAAAATTCATTGTTAAACAAAACACTGTACGGGCTTTATATTGTAGCCCTGTTTGTTTTGGTAACAGATTATGGGTTTAAACTTCCCAATTGGGCAGAACAAACGATTTTATTTTTCTATATTGTATTATTAAGTGTTGCTGTTTTTATTTCAATTAGCAGATACGTTTTTCAGAAAAAAAAGTTCATTCCCAACATTTTTATTTTTGATTTATTAAGTGTGCTTTTTGTTGTTTATTGCATATACAAGCAGTTAGATTATGGTACAAATCATATTACAGATTGGTTGAGATTTGCTATTATTCTAAAACTCATCAGAGAATTTGCAACCCCAAAAATCAACTACAAACGTTCTTTTCTAAATCCTGCACAGCTTTTTATCATAAGTTTTATGGGATTGATTCTTATAGGTGCATTATTGTTGATGTTGCCCAATGCTACTTATAATGGAATCAGCTTTATAGATGCTTTATTCACTTCCACAAGTGCTGTTTGTGTGACTGGTCTTATCGTTGTGGATACAAGTAGTTTTTTCACGCCTTTTGGTCAAAGTCTTATTATGATTTTAATACAAGCAGGTGGTTTAGGGATATTGACTTTTGCAAGTTACTTTAGTTATTTTTTTAAAGGCGGTGCAACTTACGAAAATCAAATTGCATTAAGTGATATTTCAAGTTCTAACAAAATAGGAGAAGTATTTACCACATTAAAAAGAATATTAGGAATTACCTTTTTTATTGAATTTGTCGGAGCATTTTTTATTTATATCAATATAGATAAAGAGCTTATTCCGTCTTACTTAGACAGAATATTCTTTTCTGCATTTCATTCTATTTCTGCATTTTGTAATGCAGGTTTTTCAACCTTACCAAACGGAATGATGCAGGATGGATTCGTAAATAACTATTCATTACAATTTATAATCATTATCATTTTTGTATTCGGAGGTTTAGGATTTCCTATTGTTATCAATGTACTTCGTTATCTCAAACATTTTGTAAAACGCTATATACTTTGGTTCGCATCAGGGAAAGACAATTACAAACCTTGGATATTGACATTAAGCAGTAAAATCAATCTCATTACCACATTTAGTTTGATGTTTTTGGGTACAGTAATTATTTACGCTAAAGAATATTACAATACATTAAGCAACCACGAAGGAATCGGCAAATTTATTACCGCATTGTTTACGGCAACCACACCAAGAACGGCAGGATTTAATTCTATAGATTTCAGCCAGCTTCATTTTTCATCTATAATTGTCATAATACTTTTGATGTGGATTGGAGCATCGCCTGCTTCAACAGGAGGCGGTATCAAAACAAGTACATTTGCCATTGCTACACTCAACTTTTTAAGTCTTGCCAAAGGAAAAGATAAAATTGAAATTTGGAGAAGAGAAATAGCCGATATTTCTGTGAGAAGAGCTTTTGCTACGATGACACTTTCTTTGGTTGTTATTGGTTTTGGCGTATTTCTCATTTCTTATTATGACGAAAATATAAAACTATTGGACATTGCCTTTGAATGTTTTTCGGCATACAGCACAGTTGGATTAAGTTTAGGGATTACAGGAGATTTGAGTAGTGAAAGTAAAATAGTATTGATTGCCATAATGTTTATAGGAAGAGTTACAATGCTTTCCATATTGATTGCCTTTTTCAAAAAAGTGAAATCATTAAATTATCGTTACCCAACGGATGAAATTTTAATTAATTAAAAAAGACTTTTAAAAATGAAATTTATAATAGTAGGATTAGGAAACTTTGGAGCATCACTTGCCGAAAAACTTACGCAACAAGGAAACGAAGTGATTGGTATTGATTCCCGAATGGAAAAAGTTAATTCGTTGAAGGAAAAAATATCACATACCATTTGTATGGATGCAACAGACGAAGAAACGGTTGCCGATTTGCCATTGAAAAATACAGATATTGTAATGGTATGTATTGGAGAAGACCAAGGAACAAATGTAATGGTTACAGCATTATTCAAAAACCTTGGAGTGAAAAGACTTATAAGTCGTTCCATTAATCCACTTCACGAAAACGTATTGAGAGCCATCGGAGTAGATGAAATCGTAAGACCCGAAGAAGAAACCGCAGAACGTTGGGCAAAAAAACTGTGCTTAAAAGGCGTGATAGATTCATTTGAACTCAACAAAAATTACAGCATTGTAGAAGTTAAAACCCCCGATTTTTTTATTGGACAATCCATTGAACAAATCGGATTTAGAAAGAATCATAATCTCTTAATCCTAACAATACTCAAGCAAACCGAAAAAAAATCATTTCTAGGAAAAACAAAAAATATAACGACTGTGCAAGGTATTCCTGAACCCGAAACAATATTAGAAAGAGAAGATATTTTGGTAATTTACGGAATGAATAAAGACCTAAACAAATTTGTGAAATACAAAGCACAATCTGAATAATAGAACACCTGCACCTAACATCGGTTTTGCAAAAGAGCGGGTTAAGTGCAAAATTCAACGTCTGTAATTCTATTACCGCATAAGCCATTTTTATTTCCTTTTTTGTAATTTAGCAAATAGAAAATGGCTTATGCTACGGTAGTGCTGAATTGAATGTCTGTGCTTCTATTTCCGCTCCTTCGCAAAGCCGTTTTCCGTTAGCGGTTATTATAACGAAAAACAGATGACAAAGTTCAAGTTAGTATCATTTTCAAAAGAAATACCTAAAAAATTTAAGTGGATAAATTGGTTAATTCTAACTCCAATACTTTTATGGCCATTGGTGTTCTTTATGACTGTATTTTTCTTTGATGACCCTAATGCAAACCCAATAATGGTGTGGGGACTTTTCTTTGCAGTTAATTTATATCCATTATATCTTTTTGTTTTATTTGAATTAAATGCCAGGCTTTACAAAAAAATAAAAATTACAGGGTATGTAATTCCATTGCTTGTTGTTGCAGGACTACTTTACATAATCAATATTATTCGTACCAAACAAACAATATTCAAAGGAAGAAATAGAATATCAAATAAGACAATCTTTAGGCTATATCGGAAATTTCGATACTTATAGTGTTATGAATGAGGCTGTTTATTATAAAGATTCTTTGGTAAATGCAGACGCTTTTTCATTTGAATATTTAGGATGCCATTATGGAAAAGATAAAAATGTAGCATTTAAGGGAAAAGAACCTATTAATAACAGTGACTCAGAATCTTTTGAAATAATTGATCAGCAATGGCAAAAAGATAAATATATGTATTACTACCAAGGAAAATCAATGGACAATATTGATTACCAAACATTTGAAATAATGGATCTAAGTTATTCCAAAGATAAAAACTATGTATATTACAAAACGGAAATTGTTGAAGAAGCACAACCTCAGACTTTTAAAATAAATAGTATGAATGGAATTGGAGATGACGGAATAAATAAATTTGAACACGGTAAAAAATTATAACAACCGCTAACAAAGGCTTGGCTCAATGGCGGGTTAAGTGATAATTGAAAGTTTTCTGCTTCGTAATTCGCAAAACCCAATTTTAGTTATATTAGCAAATAGAAATTGGCTTTTGCTACGTGTGTCGTTTAATTCCATAAA
>JBAYSC010000116.1:0-7416 GCA_041676345.1 Flavobacteriaceae bacterium
ATGCCCGTCTTTTTTTGCCTGAACAAAGGCATCTGCAATTTCCAAAAGAGCCGAAGTCCCGGAGGCATTATCGTCTGCTCCGTTATAGATTTCGTCATTTTTCATCCCGACATGGTCATAATGAGCAGAGATTACAATCAGTTCGTCTTTGAGTTCTCCTCCTTCAAAATATACCCAGATATTTTCAGAATCCGGAAGCGTAGGACTCCATGCCGTTTTCATAAACGAAGAAGGAACAGACTGATAAAATCCGTCTGCTTGTTCAGGATATGAAAGTCCGATTTTTTTGTATTGCTCGATCAGATAGCGTCCTGCCTTTTTTTGCCCTTCGCTACCCGTATCACGACCCTGCATTTCATCGGAAGCAATTGTGAAAATATGATTTTTCAATTCGTTTTGAGTTATTGTTCTGATGTATTTTTCAGGCACTTTATCTGAATGTTCCCAAACGGTTTCCGAAGTTTTTTTAGCTCCGCTGCAAGCAAAAATCAATGCTAATGCAAAAACGGAAAGAGTTAGTTTTTTCATACGTAGAAACAGGGTTAATTGTTAAAATTTAACATATAGAAACTTTCTATATTAAAGCATTATATTTTTTATTTTCAGACAAATAGATTAGCTTACATAAACTAATTATTCAACAACCACTTTCGGAAATCAAAAAAGTTTTTCGGAGCCACTCCATGCCCTATCGGGTATTCAAAATATACATTTTTGATGTTCAGGCGGCTTAGAAACTCAGGTGTTTTTCTTGCCCATTCTACCGGAATAACCTGATCTGCACTTCCGTGTGAAACGAAAAAATCCAATCGGCTAAAATCACTTTTCTGATAGCCTTCTTTTAAAATATCCTGATTCAAATAACCACTCAGTGCCACTACCCTATTTATCTTTTCCGGATAAGAAAGGGCAACGGCATAACTCAAAATACTGCCTTGGCTAAACCCGATAAGTGTTACTTTATTTTCGTCAATCGGATATTTTTGGAGGAGTTCGTCAATGAATTCCACAATCAAATCCCGTGATTGAATCGCCTGATTGTTGTCTGAAAACTTATTCATATCAGCATCGAAATTGATAGCATACCAGGCGTATCCATAAGGCTCCAAAGAATAAGGTGCCTGAACGGAAATCACATAATAGTCCTCAGGCAGCTCTGAGGCAAAGGAAAACAAATCTTCTTCGTTGCTCCCGTAACCGTGTAAAAGCAACAATAAAGGGTTTTTATCCCGTTTTATTTCGGGTTCTCTGATAAGGTAGTTGAGGCTCATTGGCTATCAATATTTTTGGATTCCTTTGAATATTTTCTGGAAAAAAGCTCCGAGTAGCGGAACAGGAGTGGTCTGCCCTTTTACGGCAGTAATGATTCCATACGACCAAAGCACCATAATGAAAATCCACATCGGGAGTTCAACACTGATATTCCCGAAATTGGGCACAATCGAGCTCAAAGCCAAAAAAGTAATCGACAAACCCAATGCCTGCCTGATGTGAAACGAAGCGAATTTGTTTTTGGCATCTCCGTTCATCGAAAGAGCTATCAGCACTCCGACAATGAGAATATAGCTGGTTATGGCAATACTTCTTCCTTTTTCTATTGTTTCTGTGTCCATTTTAGTTTTTTCACAAATAAACGAAATACGGGAATTAAAAACAAGTATTTATTTTCTCAGGGTTTTCCGTTCGCTGCTTTCAGTTCTTCATTTTAAAAAAATCTATTTTGGTTAAAAATTGTATATTTGTAGTATAAAATTTCGGGATATGGAAACATTCAGAATAGACAAAAGAAGTAAACAGGCTAAAATATTCTATGAGTATCTGAAGACTTTACCTTTTATAGAGATAAGCGATGAAAAAAAAACAGATTTGGCAGAACCTGAAAAAAAAGTATTGTCTATAAAAGAAAGAAACAAGTTAATAAAAGAGCTTTCCAAAACGACTAACAAAAATGTAAGGCTAAAGTTAGATAAAAAATACAATAGCCAATGATTGTCATTACAGATAGTAATATCATTTTTAGTTACCTTATAAATCCTAATGGGACTATTGCAGAAATCCTCAAAGGGAAAAACAACATTCAATTACTGACTACCGAATACCTTTTAGATGAGGTAGAAAATCATATAGAAAAAATAGAGTCTTTTTCCCCTTTCACTAAAACCGAACTCAAAAAAGAGCTTTCGTTTTTGAAAGAGAGGATTAAAATATATGATGTCGTTGATATTCCTAAAAAGTATGTAGCAAAAGCCGAATCAATTTTGATAGATATAGATATTGATGATAAATATTTTGTTGCATTGTATTTTTACACAAAACACAAAATCTGGACAGGTGACCGTGTTTTGATAAACGGGTTAAAAAAGAAAGGTTATAACATCTGCATAACCACAACTGAGCTCAAAAAGAGCCTTTATAAAAAGTAAAAAAACTCAAATTTGAAGACTTCATAGGTTTTTAAATCAAACAAATATTCTACTCTTAAAATTTTTTCTGACTTACGGCTTCTACCTTATTTGTGCCTTTTGACCAAAAACTCCTATCTTTGCAGAAAACAAATTGTATGCTGATTATCGGAATTGCAGGTGGCACAGGAAGTGGTAAAACCACTGTTGTTCACCAGATTATGAACGAACTCCCGACGACCGAAGTAGGAATTATTTCTCAGGATTCTTATTATAGAGAAACTTCAAACCTGAGCTATGAAGAACGTACGAAAATCAATTTCGACCACCCAAGAGCCATTGATTTTGAACTTCTTACCTCTCACCTGAAAGAACTCAAAGCAGGAAAAACCATAGAGCAACCCGTCTATTCGTTTGTTACTCACAACCGCACAGGCGATGTGGTGCTCACACATCCACGAAAGGTAATGATCGTGGAGGGAATTTTGATTCTTTCCAATCCGGAGCTTCGGGAAATGTTTGATATTAAAATTTTCGTTCATGCAGATTCTGACGAAAGGCTTATCAGAAGGCTAAAACGTGATATTTCCGAAAGAGGACGGGATATGGAAGAAGTGCTGAACCGCTATCAGACCACCCTGAAACCAATGCACGAGCAGTTTATCGAGCCTACGAAAATCTTTGCAGATATCATCATCCCGAATGACAGGTATAACACGGTTGCCATTGATGTGGTTCGGGCAGTGATTAACCAAAGAATCGGAATTCAGTAAGCCGTTTTATCAAAAAGAAAATCGGGCTTTAATCGGGAAATGGTCTGAACCTTTTTGGAGAGTGTAATTCTTAAACTCTTTGACTTCCAATGATTTGTCAGAAAAAATATAATCTATCCGGGCAGGATAATATTTGAAGTTATAACTTTTCCCGAATCCGCTTCCTGCCTTTTCAAAAGCATCGTTCAGGTTTCCTTTTACACTTCGGTACACATAGGAAAAGGCACTGTTATTCATATCTCCGCAAATAATTACGGGATAGTTACACTCATTTTTATGCTCCTGCAAAATAGTCGCCTGTTCTTGTTGTGTGGCAAAAGCCTTGGCTATTTTCCGTACGATAAGTTCTGATTTCTCCTGATTCAGTTCGCTGTCAATCTGTGCTATATCTTTGGTTATCTGTATCGATTGCAAGTGCATGCTATATATTCGCAACGTATCATTTCCTTTTTTTATATCGGCAAAAATCACGTTGTTACTGGAGTTTTCAAAAATGATTTCGCCCTTGCCTACAATGGGGAATTTAGATAAAATAGCCTGACCAAAGTTTTTTCGTTTGTTTTTAAAGTAAATATGCTTGTAGGGATATTGCTTGAATTTCTGACCTGCATCTGCATATTCCTGAATACAGAGAATATCGGGGTTTTCGGCTTCGATAAACTTTTTGATATCGGGCAAAACCGAATCGTTGTCTATCCATTTATATTTGTTGAAAAGCCGTACGTTATAACTCAAAACCGTGAAATCATCTTGGGAAAGAGGCAGATTTTCCGAAGAAAAACGGTACCATTTGTTGACAAACCCGATTCCCACCAGCAACACCAAACCCGAAAGCAACAGTTGTTTTCTGACCTGCAAAAGCCAGTAGAAAAAAAACAGCAGGTTCAGCATCAATAAAAACGGTAACCCAAGGGTAAGTACAGCCAAAATCGGGAACATTCTCGGAGCCAGAAAAGGCAAAACATATCCGGTAACTGTGAGCAAAGTCAGGATAATGTTGAAAAAGTAAACGATTCTATTAAACCAAGATAGTTTTTTCATAAACTCTTAGGAGTTGGTTGTCGGTTGTTGGTTGTTGGTTATTGGTTGTCAGTTATTGTTATTGGTTATTGACTGTAAGTTATTGTTACTGAACACTAAAGACTAAAGACTGAACACTAATAATTATTTCTGTTGAAACAAAAAATCCTTTTCCTCTTTGGTAAGGCTGTCATAACCCGAACGACTGATTTTATCCAATATATCGTCTATCTGCTTTTGTTTTTTATTTTTGGCACGAATGGCAGTATAGGTCATTTTCGGTTTGGGTTTCGGGGCTTTCGGAGCTTTGTTGATATGTACTTTTTTGAAAGGCGTGTATTTTTTTCTACTTTTTTTCTTTGAAAATAATGTAAAGACAAAATCAGTTACCCGGCTTAAATCCATACCTTTTTTCAGCAAAAAAACAAAAAGAAAACCGAATAAAGCTCCTGCCAGATGCGAAATATGACCGCCTGTATTAGACAATCCGATTTGAAGAATATCCAAAACGAGAATTACAGCAGCAATATGCCATAACTTTACATACCCAATCAATAAAAGTCGGATGCTCATAAGCGGAGCATAACTCACTGTGGCAAACAAAATAGCCATAATCGAAGCCGAAGCACCTACCAAAAGAGCATTTCCTAAGGGGAAAAGTGAATAAGCCAACACATAGATTATTCCGGAAAAAACAGCTCCTAACGTATAGGTTCCCAACAGTTGTTTTTCCGTAAAAAAAGTAAGAAACAATCTGCCCGAGAAATTCAGCACTATCATATTAAAAACCAAGTGCCAGAACCCTCCGTGAAAAAACGAATAGGTTAAAAACGTCCAGAAATAAGGTAAAGCCATTTCCCAACTGCTTGACAAACCCAGCCAATCCGGATAAATAAACCTGCCCTGAGAGAAGCTGCGAAAGAGAATAATCGAAAGTATAAAAACCCCGATATTCCAGAAAATCAACTTCTGCAGTAATCCTCCGTAACGGTATTGTTGCTTGATGTCATCTAAAATGGTCATTTTTTATGGTATTTCTGTATAACGTATATTGTATTTCTGTAGTATGTCTGCTAACTGAAAACTACGGCTAAAACCTAATCCCATCTGTTTTGGTTAAACTCATTTTTCTTCCAGTATTTCATCATAAGAAATCCTGTGAGAGCTCCACCTAAATGAGCAAAATGAGCAATTCCGGTATTCATCCCGAAAATAGAATTTCCGTTGAGCCCCGAAAATAAATCAATCAGCAAAATGGCAGGAACAAAATATTTGGCTTTGATAGGCACAGGCAAAAACAAAAGCATCAACTTCACATCCGGAAACATAAAGGCAAAAGCTACCAAAATTCCGTAAAGAGCTCCCGAAGCTCCGACAACAGGGATTTTATAAGCTCCCGAAAGAGAATAAACAGCTTGCTGAAGCACATCTTTATTGTCACTTGCATTTTGCGGAATTACAGAACCTGTATCCAATAAGGTACGGATTTCTTCAGTACTCAATCCATTTTCTATTAAAACATTATAAGCCGAATGAAACTCATAATAACTTACTCCCTGGTGCACCAATGCTGCTCCTAATCCGCAAGAAATATAAAAAAACAAAAACTTTTTTCCTCCCCAAAACTGCTCTAAGGTTGAGCCAAACATATACAACCCAAACATATTAAGGAGTATATGCGGAATATTGCCGTGCATAAACATACTGGTAAATGGTTGCCAGAAATCAAAATTCGGGTTCTCAAAGTAATACATCGGGAAAAAAGCCTGAATTTCGGGTATAAAATAAGCTGCGGCAAAAAGCAGTATGTTGACAATCAATAAATGTTTTACGGTTTCGGTAATGGGCATCATAGAATTTCGGTTTCAAAAAGAAAAGCAAAGATAAGTTTTTTGTTTCAAGTTTCAGAGGTTCAGGTTTGAAAAAACTATTGGTTTTCAACTGTTGACTAATCGCTAAAATGACGTACCTTTGCACCTTAAATTCAACACAATTAAAACCATACACAATGAAATTTTTTATTGATACGGCAAATTTAGCTCAGATTAAAGAAGCTCAGGCATTGGGAATTCTTGACGGAGTAACGACCAACCCTTCGCTTATGGCAAAAGAAGGAATTACCGGAACAAACAACATTCTCAAACATTATGTTGACATTTGTAACATCGTAGATGGCGATGTGAGTGCAGAAGTCAATGCTACCGATTTTGAAGGAATGATTAAAGAAGGCGAAGAACTTGCTGATTTACACGAACAAATTGTAGTAAAAATCCCGATGACTCAAGACGGAATCAAAGCCTGTAAATATTTCTCTGACAGAGGAATCAAAACCAACGTAACCTTGGTTTTCTCTGCCGGACAAGCTCTTTTGGCTGCCAAAGCAGGAGCAACCTATGTTTCTCCGTTTATCGGTCGATTGGACGACATCTCTACAGACGGACTGAACCTGATTGCTGAAATCCGTGAAATTTATGACAATTATGATTTTGATACGCAAATCTTAGCAGCTTCTGTACGACACACTATGCATATCGTAAATTGTGCTAAAATCGGTGCTGATGTGATGACCGGACCTCTTTCTGCTATTCTTGGTTTATTGAAACATCCGCTTACAGACAACGGACTGGCTCAATTTATTGCTGATTACCAAAAAGGGAACAGTTAATTTCAAAAAAGATACGTTTAAGAGCCTGTTTAAAATTTATCTAATAATTTGTTTATGCTTCTTTTTGGCTGCAACTTCGTTATATTTTCTTGAGATAAAACACCGCTATCTCAAGAAAATATGCCTTGTTTCGCTCAAAAATAAGCTATAAACATTCTCACAATATAAATTTAAACAGGCTCTAAAACCCGAAGAATTTCGGGTTTTTGATTTGGAATTCCCACCCTAAGAGGATTTCTCAAAGATTTTTTACTTTTAATTTACTGATAATTAACCTGTTTTTAAACAATTGAAGTTTATCAGTGATTAAAGTTCGGAAAATAGTTGTATATAAGCGAATGAAGTATTACATTTGCAACCTCAAAAAAGGGGTAAGTTCTTTTACATAAAAGTTTTTCAGGAGAGGTGCCGGAGTGGTAACGGAGCAGATTGCTAATCTGTCGACGGGTAACCGTCGCCAGGGTTCGAGTCCCTGTCTCTCCGCTTTTATTTTTCGGGGTGTAGCGTAGTCCGGTCATCGCGCCTGGTTTGGGACCAGGAGGTCGCAGGTTCGAAT
>JBAYSC010000117.1:0-7407 GCA_041676345.1 Flavobacteriaceae bacterium
AAACCAAGTTTCAGTTTTATTCAGAATATGCCTGCTTTTGTACCTATTATGTTTGAGATGACCGTGTTTTTTGCAGCTCACCTTATGGTGCACACGTTTTACCTGAGAAGTAAATTATGGATTGGTAAAAAAGCAGAAAACCCGGATCCCAGAACAACCGATGACCACTTTTTGATGGAAGTGGCTCTTCACGGAGATGAGCAGGAAATGGTTAGCTTCTTTGAAAAAACAGGAGCAGTAGAAATTAAAGTAGTTGACAAGCACTAATTTTAGATATGAGAAATTTATATAAAATAACAGCTCTGGTAGCTTTGTCTGCAACGGTTGTTTCGTGTTTTAACGACAATAAACCGAATTATCAGTTTTTTCCGAATATGTATGAATCGGTAGCTTATGAAACCTATTCGGAATCGGATGCGTTTGCTAACGGAAAACAAGGACAGCTTCCGGCAGAAGGAAGTATTCCCAGAGGTTTTGAGCCGTATGAATATCCGAATACTCCGGAAGGACTGGAAGATGCAAGAGCCAATCTGGTATCGCCTTTGGCAGAAGGAGATTATGACGGTGAAAGAGCCCAACAGCTTTATACGATTTATTGTGCCGTTTGTCACGGAGATAAAGGAGACGGACAGGGAATTCTTCCCAAAAGAGAAAAGTTTCTGGGGGTTCCGAAATATACCGAAAGACCTATTACAGAAGGAAGTATCTATCACGTGGTTACCTATGGGCTAAATGCTATGGGGTCACATGCCAATCAGCTTAATCAGGAAGAACGTTGGCAGGTTTCCCGCTACGTGATGACTTTAATAGAACAATAATAAATTGTAGAACATTATTTTTTCAGATATGTACACTTTTTCAGGTAAGCTAAAAACACTTTCTTTGGTTTTGATGATTGTTGGGGCTTTGGGTATCGGTTATGGTTTCCTTACCGCTCCAAAAACCACTCAAGACGTAGAGAAAATCTTAGAAGCAGAACATGCTGCACACCATCACGGAGCCGTAGCTCATGATGACCACCATCACCATGAGGTTTCGCAGGCAGAACACCAAGAGCATGTAGAACACGTTTTGCATCAGTTGTCAAACAAGCCATGGAGTGCTCTCTATGTGGCCTGTATCTTTTTCTTTTTGATTTCTGTAGGAGTTTTGGCTTTTTATGCCATTCAGCATGCTTCTCAGGCAGGTTGGTCGCCTGTGCTTTTTAGAGTAATGGAAGGTATAACGGCCTATATGCTGCCCGGAGCGATTATCTTTTTTGTAGTATTGCTGCTCTCTGCAGCTCATTTTAACCATATTTTTGTCTGGATGGATGCTGATGTGGTAGCAAATGATAAGATTATTCAGGGGAAAGTAAGTTTCCTCAACACACCTGCTTTTTTGATTAGAGCGGCTGTGTTTTTGGCAGGATGGTTGTTGTATCGCTACATCTCCAGAAAATATTCGCTCAGACAGGATAACGAACCCGAAAATGCAACCCTCATACACAAAAAGACCCTCAAAGCTTCTGCCGTTTTCTTGGTATTCTTTATCGTAACGGAATCGATTGCTTCGTGGGATTGGATTATGTCGGTTGACCCACACTGGTATAGCACCTTGTTTGGTTGGTATGTGTTTGCAAGTTTCTTTGTAAGCGGAATTACCGTGCTTACCCTGATTACGATTTACTTAAAATCAAAAGGTCTTTTAGAATATGTAAACAGCAGCCACCTACAGGATTTGGCAAAATATATGTTTGCTTTCAGTATTTTCTGGACCTATCTGTGGTTTTCACAATTTATGCTGATTTGGTATTCCAACATTCCGGAAGAGGTTACTTACTTCATCCAGAGAATTGAAGATTTCGGTTTGCCGTTCTTCGGAATGATGGCCATAAATATTATTTTCCCGCTTGTAGTGCTTATGAGTGCCGACTTTAAGCGTGTGAACTGGATTGTTGTTTTTGTTGGAATCGCTCTTCTTTTCGGACATTATATGGATTTCTTCGTAATGATTATGCCTGCAACAGTAGGAGACCAATGGTTTATTGGGCTTCCGGAGATAAGTTCCGTAGCATTTTTCTTAGGATTGTTTATCTTTGTGGTCTTTAGTGCTCTGGCTAAATATCCGCTATTGGCAAAGAATAATCCGTTGATTGAAGAGAGTAAGCATTTTCATTATTAATTTTTTTAAATGATATAACAGATGACAAATTTGTTGATTTTTATAGTTCTGATTTTGTTGTGCATTACCGTTTGGCAAATGAAAAAAGTTTTCAATTTGGCACAAATGGGAGTTCCACGCAAAGATTCACAGGTAGCCAATGACAAAGACAACAGCACCAATGGCTATTTGATGGTTGGTTTCCTTATCTTTATTTATGCACTTACTTTTTACTGCTTTATCGAATGGGGCGATCTTCCTTTGATGAACAATTCGGCATCAGAGCACGGAGACCAGATAGACAATCTGATGATTATTTCGTTTATAATGATTTTTGCCGTACAGTTTGTAACTCAGGCTTTACTACATTATTTTGCCTATAAATACAGAGGTGCAGAAGGTCGAAAAGCATTATATTTTGCAGACAGCAACCGTTTGGAAGCTATCTGGACAATTATTCCTATCATCGCTTTGAGTATTCTTATCCTTTACGGATTATATACGTGGAACAACATTATGTTTGTTGATGAAGCCGATGAAGAAGATGCTATTTATGTAGAGCTTTATGCAAAACAGTTCAGCTGGGAAGCCCGATATGCGGGTAAAGACAACACCTTAGGAAAATCAAATGTTCGTTACATTGAAGGAATGAATACGGTGGGTGTTGACCCTGCAGACCCGAATGCTCAGGATGATATTCTGGTTAGAGAATTACATTTGCCAAAAGGAAAACGAGTGATATTCAAAATCCGTTCTCAGGATGTGTTACACTCGGTATATATGCCACACTTTAGAGCACAGATGAACTCTGTTCCGGGAATGGTTACTCAGTTTTCTTTTATCCCGAGTATGACGACTCAAGAAATGAGAGAAACTCCTGAAATGGTTGAAAAAGTTGCCAATATCAACAACATAAGAGCCAAAAAAAGTGCAGAACTTGCTAAGAGCAATCAGGAAGCCTTAGACCCGTATGAATTTGATTATTTGTTGTTGTGTAACAAAATCTGTGGAGCTTCACACTATAATATGCAAATGAAAGTGATTGTTGAAACAGAAGAAGAATTCAACAGATGGCTTGCACAACAGCCAACTATGGGCACGGTGCTCAATCCTGTAAAGGAACCCGAAACAGCCCCTGAGGCAGAAGAAATTGTAGTAGATTCTACTGCAGTAGCTTTTGAAAAATAAAAATTAAGATTCGTTTTACATATATAATTTAAAAATATGTCAGCAACAGGACACGAAAATCACGAGGAACAACATCACCACCACAAAGAGACTTTTATCACGAAGTATATCTTTAGTATAGACCATAAGATGATTGCCAAACAATACCTGATTACCGGTATGTTAATGGGGATTATTGGTGTGGCAATGTCTATATTTTTCAGAATGCAAATCGCCTGGCCCGAAGAGTCTTTCAAAGTATTTGAAATTTTCTTAGGTGAAAAAATGGCTCCGGGCGGAGTAATGAAAAATGATGCTTATCTGGCATTGGTTACCATTCACGGAACCATAATGGTGTTTTTCGTATTAACGGCAGGACTTTCAGGAACTTTCAGTAATTTGCTTATTCCGTTACAGATTGGAGCCAGAGATATGGCATCAGGATTTATGAATATGATATCCTACTGGTTGTTCTTCCTTTCGGCTGTAATTATGCTCTCTTCATTATTTGTAGAATCAGGACCTGCTTCTGCCGGTTGGACAATCTACCCTCCGCTCTCTGCTTTGCCTCAGGCAATTCCGGGCTCAGGATTGGGGATGACGCTTTGGCTGGTTTCTATGGCAATATTCATCGCCTCATCGCTTATGGGGTCACTGAACTATGTGGTTACGGTAATTAACCTCAGAACGAAAGGGATGTCTATGACAAGACTTCCGCTTACAATCTGGACGTTCCTTATCACAGCTATTGTAGGAATCGTTTCGTTCCCTGTGCTTTTGTCTGCTGCTTTGTTATTGCTTTTCGACAGAAGTTTCGGAACTTCATTCTTCCTTTCGGATATTTTCATCGGAGGAGAAGTATTGCACTACCAAGGTGGTTCGCCCGTATTGTTTGAACACTTGTTCTGGTTCTTAGGACACCCGGAAGTATATATCGTAATTCTCCCTGCCATGGGAATCGTGTCTGAGATTTTGGCTACCAATTCCCGTAAACCAATTTTTGGATACAGAGCGATGATTACTTCTGTATTGGCAATCGCTTTCCTATCGACTATCGTTTGGGGACACCACATGTTTGTTTCGGGTATGAATCCGTTCCTCGGTTCTGTATTTACCTTTACAACCCTATTGATTGCTATTCCGTCTGCCGTAAAAGCTTTTAACTGGATTACGACTATCTGGAAAGGAAACCTGCAGATGAATCCTGCTATGTTGTTCTCTATCGGAATGGTATCAACCTTTATTACCGGAGGACTTACAGGGATTATCTTAGGAGACAGTGCTTTGGATATTAACGTACACGATACCTATTTCGTAATTGCTCACTTCCACCTTGTAATGGGTATTTCTGCCCTTTACGGAATGTTTGCGGGAATTTATCACTGGTTCCCTAAAATGTTCGGACGTATGATGAATAAAAACTTAGGATATATTCACTTCTGGATTACTGCGGTTTGTGCCTATGGAGTTTTCTTGCCGATGCACTTTATCGGGTTGGCAGGTCTTCCGAGACGTTACTATACCAATACGGCATTCCCGTTGTTTGACGATTTGCAGGATGTGAATGTGATTATTACGATTTTTGCGATTATCGGAGGGCTTTCTCAAATCATATTCTTCTGGAATTTCTTCTCAAGTATATTCTATGGCAAAAAAGCAGAGCAAAACCCTTGGAGATCTACTACTCTGGAATGGACAGCTCCTGTAGAACACATGCACGGAAACTGGCCGGGTGCTATTCCGGAAGTACACCGTTGGGCCTATGACTACAGCAAGCCGGGACACGATGAAGATTTCATTCCTCAGAACATCCCGATGAAAGAAGGAGAAGAAGTACTTCACCATTAAGTTGAAATATAAAATAACAAAAAAACCATCTTGAAAAAGGTGGTTTTTTTGTTTTATGCCTTAATTAAGTTGTATATTCGTGGTATTAAAATGCTATAACAAAAAGCTAAATTATATCAAAATATGAAGTATTATTTGTCTGTATTCTTGTTTTTTCTACTGGGTTTGGGTCTTTTTGCTCAGGATATTGAGCAGAACATCAGTTACTTAACCCGTTTGGATAAAAAGCAAAACAAAACCGAAACCGATATAGACGATATGCTGGAGCTCTGCAAAAACATATATACCCTTGAACCTGACTTGGTGCTGGATTATCTCCAAAAACTTAAACCTGTTATAGAACAGAAAAAATACTATCATGGCTGGGACAACTATTCCTTTCTCATTCTGGATATTTACAGAGGAAAAGGACAGCTTCAGGAAGCAGAAAAGCAAATCAATGAGATTTATGACCTTTATGCAGACAAATTTACACCCGAAGACAAGATTTCTGTACGTTTAAATTTAGCTTTGATAGCAGCTCATTTGGACGAGACAGAACGTTCACAGACAATTATAGGAGAGCTTCTACCCATAGCACAAACACCTTTTCAAAAAGCATCGCTGCATTATTTCAGGTCAGGAAATTATAAGAAATTAGGAGAATACAAGCTGGCTTTAAGTGATGGTTTGACTGCTCTTGACTTATATAAATCCGTAAATGATGACAAAAATACAGCCATTTGTTACGACGTTTTGGGAGGAATTTATGGAGATATAGATAATTATGATAAGGCTCTTGCTTATGCTAAAGAAGGGGTGGAATGGGCAAAAAAATCAAATAATTATATGAGTGAAATGAGCTTGTATAACAACATAGGGATTTATTTCCGAAAACTAAATCAGGTCGATTCTACCTTATATTATTATAACAAGAGTACTGAACTGGCAAAAAAGCATAACCGTCTGGAAGATATTGCCCGAAATCTGTTGAATATGGCGAATGTCTATTCACAGGAAAAACAGGATTATGTTCAGGCAGAAAAATATTATAAACAGTCGTTGGATATCTGCTATACTTCTAAAATACCTTACGGAATTTATATTAACTGGTTTAATTTGGGTAATAATTATCTTTCTAAAAAAGATTATGTCAGGGCAAAAACAGCTTATGACAGTGCTTCGGTTTATGTCGTAAAGTTGAAAATGCCTTCTGAGGATATTAAAATTCAGGAGGGATATTATAAGTTGTATAAAGAAAAAGGTGATTTTCAGAAAGCACTTCAGCATTATGAAAAGTTTAACGAAGTTAAGCAGAATCTTAATCTGGAGCAGCAGAAAAAAGAAATAGCCGAATTACAGGGCAAATATGATATAGCGGTAAAAGACCGTGAAATTGAGCGGATAAATAACGAAAACATGAAATATCGTTTCCGAAATAGAATTCTTTTTGTGGTGGTCATATCGGGAATTTTTGGGGCGGGGTCGTTAATTTATTTTTTGAATTACCGCAACCGGACACTTCGTCAACTGTATGACAAAAATGTGGAGTTGGTCGAATCGTCTATTCTTTTCGAAACATCAAAAACAGCAGAGCATCCTCAGGACAATAGCCCGTTGCGAAAAGTTTTTGATCAGTTGGTTGACATTATGGAGAATGAAAAGCTCTATAAAGAGCCCGCCCTAACGGTAGATTATGTAACACAGAAAATCCAGACCAATAAAAAATATCTTTCTAATTCCATAGCGTTTTATACCCAAGAAAATTTCAATAATTTTGTCAATTCTTATCGTATAAAAGAGGCAAAAAAAATTATACTACAAAACCCTTCCCTTTCTCTTAATGAAGTGATGTATGAATGCGGATTTAATTCCCGTACGCCATTTTATACAGCATTTCAAAAAAACACGGGTATGTCTCCTCAGCAGTTTAAAGATCTTTCCATGTCAAAAATTAAAAAAAGGGCAGAAGGCGACGAAGAAATTTAAGTTTTTCCCGAAGATATTTTTTTCCATTTAAAACTGTTTATCTCTTTTTGATTTTCATTTTTTATAAATAATCGGTTACTATAAAGTTTTATAGAGTACCAACCTTGTTTTGATTTACGGAAAATCCTGTTCTGATTTGTAGAAAAATAAGCCTTTCTCTGATTCGGAACAGGATTTTCTCAATTCAGAACACCCTTACAAACACACTAAAGTAACATTGCATTGTGAAACCATCAAAAAATGTAATGTTATGAAACAATTTAATTTTAAGATTTCGGATTA
>JBAYSC010000118.1:0-7391 GCA_041676345.1 Flavobacteriaceae bacterium
TTTGTAAAAAATTTGTCGAAGATCTGGCTGTTTTGAATCCGGTTATTGTGAGCGGTTTTGCTTTGGGAACAGATATTTGTGCCCATCTTTCGGCTTTGGAAAACAACCTGCAAACCGTGGGTGTTTTGGCTCATGGGCTGAATCAGATTTATCCGAAATCACATAAAAAATACATTCGCCAAATGGAAGAAAACGGAGGTTTTCTGACCGAATTCTGGAGTGATTCCAATCCCGATAAAGAAAACTTTGTTCGCAGAAACAGAATCGTGGCCGGACTTTCGGATGCTACGATTGTTATCGAAAGTGCTGCAAAAGGCGGTTCGCTCATCACCGCCAATTTGGCAAATGATTACAGCAGGGAAGTGTTTGCCGTTCCGGGAAAAACAACCGATACTTACAGTCAGGGATGTAATAATCTGATCAAAACCCAAAGGGCAAATCTGCTGAGTTCTGTAGCTGATTTGGTGTATATGCTCAACTGGGACGTAAAGCCCAAAAAGCAAAAAACCGTTCAAAAACAGCTTTTTGTTTCTTTAAACGAAGAACAACAAAAGATTTATGATTACCTGTTCAAAAACCAAAAAGAACAACTCGACAGCATTGCCCGAGATTGTAATATCCCGATTTATAAAACGGCTTCGGTCTTATTAGATATGGAGCTCAAAGGAGTCATCAGACCACTTCCCGGAAAACAGTTTGAGCTGGCTTAGCTTTGAAGTTTTGAATTTGTTTGTAGAATTTGTTTGAGTTTTTCTAAGCTCATTAAAGATATGTTTTCGAGATTGAAAACTTTCTTTTGGTTATTTTTTAAAGTAATTATTAGCTTGTCTTGCTCGAATAAAATATCTGAAACGTTTCTAAACATAATTTCTACAACGTTCCTTCTGTTTATCTTTAGTTGTATTACTTTATTATTCCAACGGACATAATTTTTGTATAAAAAGAAATAATTAATCCATAACCAAACAAGAAGTAAAATGAGGAGAATATATAATAGTTGTATTATGTTGGAAGAAAAACCTAAAGGATTGTAATACATTAGCAGAATCCCTATCACAGAAGAACAAATTGATAGAATAGCAGAAAAATAATTAGGTAATTTTTTAAAAACTATTTCGTTCATCTTTATGATTTTTTATTCCTCAACTACATCAAGTTCTACTTTCAGATTTTTGATGATAAATTCCTGTCTGTCGGGAGTGTTTTTTCCCATATAGAATTCCAATAATTTTTCGATAGACATTGCTTTGTCCATCATAACCGGGTCAAGACGAATACTTTCTCCGATAAAATGTTTGAACTCATCAGGCGAAATCTCTCCCAAACCTTTAAATCGTGTAATTTCCGGTTTGGGTTGTAGTTTTTCGATAGCATTTTTCCGTTCTTCTTCCGAATAGCAATAAATCGTTTCTTTTTTGTTTCGTACTCTGAAAAGTGGAGTTTGCAAGATATACAAATGTCCGTCTTTGATGAGTTCAGGGAAAAATTGCAAGAAAAATGTAATCAAAAGCAAGCGAATATGCATTCCGTCAACATCAGCATCGGTTGCGATTACGATGTTGTTGTAGCGGAGGTTTTCCATATCTTCTTCAATATCCAAAGCCGCCTGAAGCAGGTTGAATTCCTCGTTTTCGTAAACGATTTTCTTACTCATTCCGTAGGAATTCAGAGGTTTTCCACGAAGTGAAAAAACAGCCTGAGTATTTACGTTTCGAGATTTGGTAATCGACCCACTTGCCGAATCTCCCTCCGTAATAAAAAGCGTACTTTCTAAACTGAGCGGATTTTTAGAATCGGGTAAATGTATTCTGCAATCCCGCAGTTTTTTGTTGTGAAGACTGGCTTTTTTGGCTCGTTCTCTGGCTAATTTCCGGATTCCCGAAAGTTCTTTTCGCTCCCTTTCTGCCTGTAATATTTTACGTAGTAAAGCATCAGCCGTTTCGGGGTTTTTGTGCAGGAAATTATCCAAATTCGTCTTTACGAAATCATTGATATACGTTCGTACAGACGGAAGATTTTCTCCCATTTCGGTTGAGCCCAATTTGGTTTTGGTTTGTGATTCAAAAACGGGTTCGATAACCTTGATGCTGATGGCACTCACAACCGATTTTCTAATATCGGCTGCTTCAAAAGGCTTGTTATAAAACTCCCTGATGGTTCTGGCAATCGCTTCTTTGAAAGCACTCAAATGTGTACCTCCCTGAGTGGTGTTTTGTCCGTTTACAAACGAGTGATATTCTTCGGAATATTGGGTTTTGCTGTGTGTAAGGGCTACTTCAATATCATTTCCCGAAAGATGAATAATCGGGTAAACCATGTCCTCTTCGTTGATGGTTTCTTCCAACAAATCTTTGAGTCCGTGATCAGAATAATATTTTTCTCCGTTGTAAATTATCGTTAGCCCGGTGTTGAGATAGCAATAATTTTTAAGCATTTTTACCACATATTCGTTTCGGAATTTGTAGTTTTTGAAAATGCTATCATCGGGAATAAAGGCAACTTTTGTTCCTTTTCGCTTGGTGGTTTCGGTAATATCTTCTTCCAAAGTAAGGTTTCCTCCCGAAAATTCCGCACCTTTTATTTGATTATCTCTAACAGATTCTACCCGGAAATAATTTGACAAAGCATTCACAGCTTTGGTCCCGACTCCGTTTAGCCCAACCGATTTTTTAAAAGCAAGGGAATCGTATTTTCCTCCTGTATTCATTTTGGAAACCACATCAACCACTTTCCCGAGCGGAATTCCACGACCGTAATCTCTTACGGTAACGGTTTTGTCCTTAATGGTAACTTCGATTGTTTTTCCCGTTCCCATTACGAATTCGTCGATCGAGTTGTCGATTACCTCCTTTAAAAGAATGTAAATTCCGTCATCAGGACTTGAGCCATCTCCCAATTTCCCGATATACATTCCCGGACGCATCCGGATGTGTTCCTTCCAATCGAGCGAACGTATGTTGTCTTCTGTATATTGTGTTTCTTGCATAGTGTTTTTGAGGTTTCGACAAAAATATAAAATTATTTCTCCAATTTTACCGAAACTGAGTTGATACAATATCTCATTCCTGTAGTTTCTTTAGGTCCGTCATCAAAAACGTGTCCGAGGTGGCCGTTGCAGTTGGCACACAAAACCTCAACCCGTTTCATTCCAAAAGACAAATCTTCTTTGTAAATTACACTTCCTTCGATTGCTTTGTCGAATGAAGGCCAGCCACAATGCGATTCAAATTTGGTATCAGAACTGAAAAGTTTGTTTCCGCAACCTGCACACTGATAGGTTCCGTCTTCAAAAACGTCCCAATATTTTCCGGTAAAAGCACGTTCTGTTCCTTTCTGACGTAAGATATAATATTCTTCGTCAGTCAGTTTTTCTTTCCATTGTTGTTCGGTCAATTCTTTCGGGTCTTTCATAATTTCTTGATTTTGTTGTCCGTTGCAACAAACGAGCAGCGATAAAAGTAAAAGGGTTAAAAAAGTTTTCATCACACAAATTTACGAATAATTTTTCAGGAAATTAAAACATATAACTACCTTTGTGCAAACCTCTTTTCCTCAAGATAATGAGTAAAATTCCTGTATATTGTATGCCCGGTTTGGCTGCCAGTCCGTCTATTTTCGAGAATATAAAACTTGACGAAAATAAATTTGAAATACATCTTCTGCAGTGGAAAATTCCTTATAAAAACGAAACCTTGCAGCAGTATGCCCAACGGGTTTCTCAGGACATAAAACAGGAAAATCCGGTTTTGATAGGCGTGTCTTTCGGAGGAATTCTGGTTCAGGAAATAAACAAAATTATTCCGGTCAGAAAAACGATTATTATCTCGAGTGTAAAGAGCAAAAAAGAGTTCCCGAGGCGGATTCGTTTTGCACGGTTTACGAAATTGTATAAACTGATTCCGATTTCGCTCCTGCAAAATGTCGAAAAACTGATACCGTATGTTTTTGAAGAAAAATCGGCTCAGAAAAGAACCGAGTTGTATCATAAATACTTTTCCGTCAGAGATGCGTTTTATCTGAAATGGTCGCTGCAACAAGTGCTTTTATGGGATAGGAATACGCCTGACCCAAACGTGATACACCTTCACGGAAGTAAAGATGAAGTGTTTCCGATAAAATATATCAAAAATTGTAGCGTTTTAGAAGGAGGAACACATATTATGATTGTGAATAAATACAGGTGGTTGAATGAAAAACTGGCTGAACTTTTGAAAGAAGAACAACCTTAAATTTTCTTAATTATGAAAACCTTAAAAAATATTTTTGCGGTAGTAGCTGTAGTTTTGATAAGTTTTGTGCTTATCAACGCTTCTTCTACTGAAAATACACTCAAAAAAGAGGAAAATGTAGCACTGAATTTTTGCGGAGAAGCTGTCCCGATGGAAATTCCCGATGTGTGGGAACGATTTGACCGGGAAATGGTCATCAACCGAAATCTGCACGCTTCTACAGAGCTGGTTATCAAACGGGCTAACCGTTATTTTCCCGTAATCGAACCCATATTGGCAAAGTATGGAGTGCCCGATGATTTCAAATATCTGGCAGTCATCGAAAGCAAGTTAGAAAATGCCGTTTCGCCTGCAGGAGCAAGGGGAATTTGGCAATTTATGCCTGCCACAGCCAAAGAATACGGGCTCGAAGTCAACGATTTTGTTGACGAACGCTATCATCTGGAAAAATCAACCGAAGCCGCTTGTAAATACCTTTTGGCAGCCAAAGAAAAGTTTGGAAACTGGACGTTGGCAGCCGCTTCCTATAACGGAGGAATGAACGGAATCACCCGACAAATAGAGCGACAAAAAGTCTCCGATTTTTATGATTTACTCTTGACCGAAGAGACTTTTCGGTATGTTTTCAGGATTCTGGCTCTGAAAGAAATCATGCAGCATCCCGAAAAATATGCTTATGTGATTGCTACAAATGAATTGTATCCGCCTTTTTCTACCCAAAAAATTACGGTGGACAGTCCGATAGAGAATTGGGCAGATTTTGCTCAACAGCACAATATAAACTACAAAACTCTGAAAATTCACAATCCGTGGTTGAGAGATATTTCGCTTCCGAATAAAGCCAAAAAGATCTATTATATCGAAATCCCCACAGAATAATGGATAGTTTAGGACAAGCCGTTTACGATTTTTATAAACAACAAAAACGAGGAAAACTCTGGGTTTTTGATGAGTTTGACCAAAAAACCGAAATGGATACGGCTATTTATTTTCGTAAATTCAGCCAAATGCCCGAAATCGAACAAAAAGCCCTCGGACTTTGCTACGGAAAAACTTTAGATATCGGGGCAGGAGCAGGGAGTCATTCCCTTTATTTACAGGAAAAAGGTCTGGAAGTTGTTGCTCTGGATATTTCCGAAAAATGTTGTCAGACAGCTTTGGAAAGAGGCGTGAAAAAAGTGATTTCGACAGACTTTTTCGATTTGAATACCGATGAAAAATTTGACACACTTTTGCTGCTGATGAACGGAATCGGGATTTGTGAAGATATTTTTGGTTTCCCGATTTTCTTAGACAGAGCTAAAAATCTCCTGAATCAGGGTGGGCAAATTCTCTTTGATTCTTCAGATATAGCCTATATGTTTGAAGAAGACGAATTTCCTGAGGATAAATATTACGGAGAATTTGTGTGTGCCTACGGTTACAAAAAACAAAAAACCGATTGGTTCAGCTGGTTGTATCTCGATTTTGACAGCATGCAAAAAATTGCATCAGAAAAAGGGTGGAGGGCTGAAAAAATCTCCGAAGACGACCATTTTCACTATTTGGCAAGATTGGTCAGAGAAACAAAGTAAAGCTGTTTTAGGATAAAAAAGTTACACAGGTTTATCAGAATAAACCCGTGTAACTACATAAACACTAAACCAGATGCAGAATAATAATCAAAATGTTGGCTATAAGGCTAATCAAAAGAGAATTAAACACTGTTTTGATGTTTAGCTGTGCCAATACGGTAGCATTAAACCACATAGCGGTTCCTACGGAAACACATAGTTGGAAAAGCTCAAAGCCTCCCGGTAGATCTACCAAAGCCAGAGTAGCTGCAATCGAACCGATACAGCTCGAAGCAATAATACCCAGGACAATTCCCAGATAATACATTTCGTGAAACTGCGATAACATTTTTTTATATAAGCCCATAACTGAAAATTTTGAAATTTTGGGCTAAGTTAAGAAGACGGGCAACTGCCTTTTTATGATTCAAGTCATAAAAATGACTAAAAACACCTACAAAACCATCAAATTACAGCCTCTGATGTCTGAATTATCAAATCTTCCCAGTACTTCAAAACTTTCGTTGTCGTATTTTTTGCCTAAATCTTGCGTAGCAATAAAACTGCAGGAATAGATATTTGCTAAATCAATCACATTGATTCCGCCTGTTTTTCCGTTTTCGATAAGGGTGAGGGCATCTTCGGTGTCCCGAATTAAAATTTTCATCCAGTTGGGGCAATGAAAAATTCCGTTTCCCGAAGAATAAGCCTGAGATAAAAGTTCGGTCATTCCGTATTCCGAGTGAATGGCATCCACTCCGAAACCTTTTTTTAGAATCTCATGCAACTCTTCTCTGACGATTTCTTTTCGCCTGCCTTTCATTCCGCCTGTTTCCATAATAATGGTGTTTTTCAGACGAAATGGTTGCTTTTCGATTAAATCCAAAAGAGCAAAAGTTACTCCGATTAAAATGACATTTTGCCCCGAAGCATCTAATTCTGTGAGCTTTTTGATGAGTTCGTCATAGTTGTGCAGATAAAATCCGCTTTCGGGATGGTCGCTTTTTCGGATTAAATCTTCCACCATATAAATAAGGGAAGAACCTTCCCGCTCAAGGTATGACGGTAACAGAGCTAAAACCACGTAGTTTTCGATATTTCCGTAAAACTCAGCAAACCCCTGCAAGTAGCTTTGCTCATAGAGGGAAACATCGGTTACATAGTGCGAACTCGTAGATTGTCCGGTGGTTCCGCTACTGGTGAAAGTGATTTCTATGGGCTTTTCCTCCGATAAGATTTTTTCAGATTTAAAAAACGAAATAGGCAAAAACGGAATTTTTTCCACAGATTTTACTTCCGAAATATTGGTTTTCAGCAAATCACAAAACTTTCGATAAACTTGGTTGTTTTGATACTGGAAACGAAAAACCTTTAAGGCAGCTTTTTCAAAATCCTTTTTGCTCTGAATCGAAAAAATATCTGGTGCAGTCATTGGGCAAAAATACGCCTTAAAATTGAAAGCCGTTACGGGAGTTTTATATTTTTAATTGAAGTGATTTAAACTTTTTTGATTGAAGCGAAAAATGAATATTTTTGTTCTGTTTGAAGGCTTTTTTGCACTGCATAGCAGAGCTACGGAGTAAGAAAAAGACAAAAAACAGGGCAAAAA
>JBAYSC010000119.1:0-7297 GCA_041676345.1 Flavobacteriaceae bacterium
CATTATTTAATTCTTTTATTTTTAGTTGTAATAAATCAAAAATCAACGCGTTATACTGCCCCCTAAATATAAAGTCATCTTGTTTGTTGTCAAAAATGTTTTTATGAGGTGTAAATTGTTCATCTATCAGGTAACAAATAGCTTTATAAACATCAGACGTTGCAATATTTTCGGCTTTTTGGTATCGTTCTAAAACATACACTTCAATTTCTAACGCCCTTTTATTTGATAACTCAACCCAACAACCAAAAAACATCTTTTCAATATGTTTGTTTTTATATTTTACAAAACTATCATAATCAACAAATCCATAATTTTCCCAATCGGTAAAATTATTATTTGATATTATAGCCCTCTTTGTGTAGTTGTTTAGTATTTGCTTTACCCTTTTTAGCCTTTCGGCTTTGTCCTCAATATAATAGGTCTTATTTAGTTCCTTTTGTATTTCGGGAGGCGTTGCACCATTTACAAACATTTGGTACTTATCAGAGTTATAAACCCTGTCTTTTATATCTAATCCTAATATTTTCATTTTAAACAGTATTTAAAGGGCTTTTAAACAGTCAATTATTTTGCTACTCTTAAAACATCGGTGTAGCCTTGTTCTTTTTGTTCTTTTGCCCAAAATGTTTTTAAGGTTTCTGCGTGTTCCTTTTTTGTTATTTTGATATACTTTAAAAATACGCTTTCGGTTGTGTGTCCTGTAATAGCCATTATAACCATATTAGGCAACTTTCCGTAAAGGTTGGAGGCAAAAGAACGCCTACACGTGTGGGAGCTTATTAACTCGTATTTAGGGTATTGTCCTATTTCTTTTCGGTATATTGATACTTCGGGGGTTGTTTTGGTTTTTTCCTGTATAACTATTTTTATCTTTTTTGCACCCTCTGTCTTTTCGTTAATACCTACCTTTTCGCATATTTCTTTGATATATTCGTTAAATTTTTGGTCTGAAATCGAATAAGGCAAAGCCCCGTTTCTTTTCTCTAAAATAGCCGTTATTTGCGGGTGTAGTGGTATTATAACGGGTTCGCCTGTTTTGGCTGTTTCTATTTCAATAAAGCCCCGTTTTAGGTTAATATCCTTTAGCCTCAAAAAGTCCGAAATCCTTAACCCAGTACGCAAACCGATAATAAACAAATCCCGTGCATTGTCCAAGCGTTCGGAGGTACTAAAATCGTGGTTGAATATTTGGTTAATTTCGCTTTCGTTCAAATAGGTGTCTTTTGTTTTGTTTGATAGTGTCATAAATTCGGAGTGCTTATACTGTGGGTTTATTGGTAAGCCCTCTAATTCAATAACCTTGCACCATAATTTTAAGTGTCCTATATAGCTA
This sequence comes from Flavobacteriaceae bacterium, assembly GCA_041676345.1. GTDB lineage: Bacteria > Bacteroidota > Bacteroidia > Flavobacteriales > Flavobacteriaceae > Flavobacterium. The sequence goes on from JBAYSC010000119.1 coordinate 1,337, forward strand.
CCTATTGAATTATTGTTTAGCCTTTGTACTTTATTGCAATAGCTTACAAAGTCCCTGTAAAACTTCAAATCTATGTTTTCAAATCTTAAACGGGTTTTTGTATGGTTTTCAAATTCCTGTAATTTCAAATAAGTGGTTTTGTATTTCTGTATTGTTCGGGTGCTTATCGGTTTACCTTTGTATAGTCTTTTCGGGCTTTCGTCTATAAACTTTTGCACCCAGTCCACTAAATACACTTTATACAATTCGCTTGTATTTGCCCTACCAAAAAAGCCGTTAATTACGTTCTTTAGCCAATCTTTAGAAATGTTTTGTTTGTTCAAAGTGTCGTTTGTCCATTTGTCTAAAATAACACTTTCCAGTTCTTTGAGTTTGGAGTTTATCAAATCTTTGTTTGTGGTTGTGGCTTTAAGTTTCATTTGTTGCCTTGTTTCGTGCCAATCATCAAACAATACCTTTATTTGTGTGTTTGCCTTAAAATCGTACTGCCTACCAATCCAAAAGCGGACGTAAATACTACTAAATTTACTTTTTGACTTAACTAAAAAATATCTAACTTTCATTTTTTTTTAATCTTACTTTATGCAAATATATAGTTTTGCCGATATATTGCCGACATTTTTTATATTTATTTTTACTTAACTTTATTCTGTTTAATCTTTAAAGTATATATAAACCCTTATAAACAGTAAAGAAAATAACGGTTTTAGCGTGGTTTTAAGGTTTTCCGAAAAGTGCAAAATACAAGGGGTGTTATTCCTGTTCCCGCTACGAAATTAAAGCCCGAGAAATCGGGCTTTTTTTATTTTATTCTAAGTTATGTTTACCGTATATGTACTTCATAGTGAAGCCTACGATAAACTTCGAGTCCTGTTCCTGCTACGAAATTAAAGCCTTAAAATATTGTTTTCAATATTTTAAGGCTTTTTATTTTTAGTTTTGCCAACATTTTTCCGAAAAAAGGGAACAAGTGGAACAAATTCTTCTGCAACTTCAGGTTGGTAATCAATTCCCTATATACTTTCTGAAATCAGCTTTGAGAAAACACAAAAAATAAACCCTGTGAGGATTTAGTTCTGGCAGGGAATTTTAGGCTCTGCTTAAAGCAAAAAATAGTATTTTTTGCTACAATGCCTCAGAAATACTGCTGAACAGTACCAATAATTGAATTGGCATCCTGCTCGCCTGATTGCCTCCATACCATTTGGGCATTTTTATAAACCATAAGGGTAGGGATACCTTTGATTCTGAGGGCTTCTGCCAAATCTTTGTTTTTTTCGATATCAATTTTTATAACTTTTGCCTTGTCTCCCAAGGTGGCTGCTACTTCCCGGATAACAGCATGCATCGCCTCCGAAGATTCATTCCGGTCAGTATAAAAATTGATTAAAACGGGAACTTCCGTGTTTATGATTTCACCGAATTTTGACATCTACATTTTGTTTTGATACTACAAAAATAATATAATTCGGCAATATTTTAATTTTTTTGAGCTTTTTTAAGTTCCAAAACCGTGATTTCGGGGAAAATACCTACTCTTCCGGAGTAAGCATGAAAGCCAAAACCCCGGTTTACGTATAAAAACTTACCCATTTCCTGATATAATCCTGCCCAATATTTATAGACATATTGGATGGGGCTCCACTTGAAAACCTCAGGAATTTCTACTCCGAACTGCATTCCGTGTGTGTGTCCGCTCAGTGTTAGCTGGAAGTTTTTCGGGTGGTTTTTTACTTTTTGCTCAAAGTGTGACGGGTCGTGTGAAAGCAGTATTTTAAAATCTTCGGTTTTCAGGTTTTGCGAAGCCTTGTCCAAATCGCCTCTCCTTTGAAATCGGGTAATATCGCCCCAGTTTTCGACTCCAACAATTGCTATTTTTTCGTTGTTCTTTTCAAGAAATACGTTTTCGTTTAGCAATAGCTGAAACCCGATTTTTTGATGTAAACTTTTAATTGCCTCGAAGTTTTTTTGCTTTTCGGCTTCAGATTTCCAAATCGTATATTCTCCGTAGTCGTGGTTTCCCAGAATCGAGAACTTTCCGAATTTCGGAGTTTTTATACGGTTGAAAATCGCAATCCAATCATCCATTTCCCAAGCGAAATTGTTGACTAAATCACCCGTAAAGACCAATACGTCAAAATCCTGCTCATTTATCAAATCTACTGCATATTCGATTTTGGATTTGTTGTCGAAACTCCCGCAATGAATATCCGAAATCTGTAAAACTTTGAGTCCGTCGAAGCTCTCGGGTAAATCTTTAAAGAAAATACCTTGTCTGAAGACTTTAAAGTTGTATTTCCCTTCAAAAATTCCGTAGAGAATCGAAAAAAACGGAATGGCTGCAATGCCCAATGCCAGCTGGCTGACAAACTTCCGCCTTGACGGAGTAAAAGTTACTTTTTCTTTTTTGGGAGTAAAAATCCGGGTATATAAAAACAGCATTCCACGATATATATCTTCTGCCAGCAGCACCGCCATTATGGTTATTTTAGTCAGGGAATACAGCAGTATGAAAGCCAATACCATTAGGGAAAAATGAGTCTGCCCTACTGTGCGGTCAATACCTAAAATCGAAAAAGCAAAGAAAGCAAGAATCACCAAAGAGCAAATCATATAAACTACAACAGCTCTTTTTGATTTGAACAACCGTTTAACAGCCCGTAGGGCATAAAACTCAACTAAAACAGTAGAAAGAATTACAAGTAATAAGAAAGACATACTTTGGCTTTTTAAGTATGCAAAGAAAGCCACTTTTTGGATAAAAGGGTGTTAAACAAATCATTAAGTTTGGATAAGTTAACAATAGGTGTGTCCCTATTGTAAAAGAATTTTCGTTAAGAGAACATTAAGAAGGGAAAGTCTTTTATACTTGATATTTTTAGTACTTTTGCCCTCTAAATTTAATTTTCATGAAAAAGAATTTATTTTTTTTAGCCCTTTTTTTGGGAGTAAACATTTATGCTCAGGCACCATCGGGTTATTATAACACGGCTACCGGAGAGGGTTATACGTTAAAAACACAGCTTTATAACATCATCAAAGATCACGACAGCCAGAGTTATGGAGCACTTTGGAATCTCTATAAACACGAGTCCTACAAAGATTATTATTACGAAAATGACGGAACACTTTTAGATCTCTATTCCGAAAAACCAAACGGGTCAGATTCTTATACCTATACTGTGGGGCAAAGCGACCAATGTGGCAACTATCAGGGCGAAGGTGATTGTTATAATAGAGAACACCTGATTCCGCAATCGGTTTTTAACAGCAGTTCGCCTATGGTTTCAGACGGACACCACATCATCCCGACAGACGGTTATGTCAACGGGCAACGAAGCAATTTCCCAATCGGAAAAGTGAGTAGTGCTTCCTGGACTTCGACCAACGGTTCTAAGAAAGGTTCAAGTGCCGTTTCGGGTTATTCGGGAACGGTTTTCGAACCGATAGATGAGTTTAAAGGCGATATTGCCCGAATTTATTTTTATTTTGCCACCCGTTATCAAAATCAGGTTTCTTCGTGGGATTATGCGATGTTCAACGGAACTTCCACTCAGGTTTTCACCAATGGTTTCTTAGATATTTTATTGCAATGGCACGAAAACGACCCGGTGAGCGATATGGAAATGGCACGAAACAACCGCATTTACCAGTTTCAGGACAACCGAAATCCGTATATAGATAATCCGGAGTTCGTACACGACATTTGGGGACATTCTTCAACCTTTTCCACCACAGACTTTGAGCCTGTTATGGTTTCGGTTTACCCGAATCCTGCAAAAGAACAAATCCATATTTCGGCAGACAGAGACATTCAGGAAATCACCCTTATCAACCTCAACGGACAAATCATTCAGCAGGTGAAATCTCCCGTATTGCAGAACAACACCTATACGTTGCAAAATCTCCCACAAGGTTTTTATATCCTGAATCTGAATGTGGAAAACCAAAAAATAAGCAGAAAAGTGATTGTGAATTAAACAATCTGTTCTGATAGTATCGAAAACAAAGCAGCTTTAAGGCTGCTTTTTTATTTAGGGCTTATCCAAAAATCGAACAGAAATTGAGCTTTGGTATTCGATTCCGAGGAGTGAAGCAGCGGTTCCGCTTTTTGAATTTCCTTTATATAGGGCTATTTCCAATAATTCGGAGTTGTTGAAAAGAGCTATTTTTTCTCCGGTTGCTGCATTTTTATCGGAGGTAAAACTGCTGTAAGAAGCATAGATTTTCCGGATGGTATAATTTCGGAACAGGATTTCAAAATCTCTTCCGTTTCTGATTTGCTCAAACAGCTTTTTAGGGATATTACTGATAGCGTTTCCGTAATGGTCAATATAGATGATATTTCCGGTGATTCTGCGGTTGTCTTCAGAGACGATAGCTTTCAGGCGTTGCACCTCTTTGAGGTTTTCGACAGGCTGCCCAAGTTCTGAAACAGGCTTTCCTCCAATTATTTCAGAGGCGATTTTTACAAAAAACAAACTGCTGTCAACGCCTTCTTCAAAAGCAAGAGAAAGAATGGCTTCGGGTGTTTCTCCCTGAGTCAGCAAACTCAAAATTCCGTTATCCGTACTCAAAAAATAGTGACGATTCCAAATGACCAAAACAGGCTTGTTTTCAGCACTTATCTCTGCATCGACTAATAGAATATGAATCGTTTTTTCGGGGAAATAACCATAGGAAGCCCTCACAATATAAGCCGCCTGATGGGTTACAAAAGGATCTACCAAATGAGAAATATCAACGATTTTGGCTTGGGGCAAAGTAGTATATATCATCCCTTTCAAAGCACCCACGTAGTGGTCTTGAAGTCCGAAATCAGTAGTAAGCGTAATAATCATCAGGCTGCAAATCTTTTGAGCAAAAGTATAAATTTTACTTTACTTTTGTCGTATATGAAATCTCAAAGTTTTTCCATACAGGAGCTTTTGCAAAAGGCAGAACGGTTTTGTGCCTATCAGGAACGTTGCCACAAAGAAGTGGCTCAAAAGCTGTATGAATTGGGAGCTTCACCACAGGAATCAGACGAAATTCTATCTCATCTGATCCAAAATAACTTTCTTAACGAAGAGCGGTTTGCCCGAAGTTTTGCCAGAGGAAAACATCGGATAAAAAAATACGGAAAGGTGAGAATCATTAGTGAACTCAAGTTTCGGAATATATCAAAATACAATATCGACAAAGCCTTACAGGAAATTTCAGACGAGGAATATGAAGCTACTTTTGCCGAACTCTCCGAAAAAACCTGGGCTTCTCTAACCGAAAAAAACAAACTGAAAAAGAAAAAAAAGTTTTGTGATTTCCTGCTCCGAAAGGGTTATGAGAGCGACAAAATATATCAGGCATGGAAAATATTTTCGGAAGAGTAATCCATTTGGAATAATTCTGAATTGAAAAAAAATCCTGTTTGGCTGTAACAATTCATTCCCTATTACGTCATATTCCCGAAGAGAAAGCCATAAAACTTAACATTCTTTTGGTATAGAGAAACCTGACTTTCTTTTAATATTGTCAAAAAAAGCGATTATGATAGAAATTAAAGACCTTCACAAATCCTACCAAATGGGGAAAAACTCCCTCCATGTTCTAAAGGGAATCAATTTTAGTGTGAAAGAAGGAGAGCTGGTTTCTATTATGGGAGCTTCGGGTTCGGGAAAATCAACTTTGCTGAATGTCATCGGAATTTTGGACGAAGCCGATTCGGGCACCTATTTTTTAGACGGAGTGCCTATCAAAAACCTGAACGAAACCATCGCCTCACAATACCGAAATAAATTCTTAGGATTCGTATTCCAGTCGTTTAACCTTATCAACTATAAATCGGCTCTTGATAATGTGGCTCTTCCGCTTTATTATCAGGGAATGGGACGAAAAGAAAGAATGGAACGTTCGATGTATTACCTCGAAAAAGTAGGTTTGGCAAATTGGGCAAAACACCTCCCGAACGAACTCTCAGGAGGG
>JBAYSC010000120.1:0-7287 GCA_041676345.1 Flavobacteriaceae bacterium
TATAATGCTTGTTGGGTTCCCGGAACGGATCACGCTTCGATTGCGACTGAAGCAAAAGTTGTGGCAAGGCTCAAAGAGCAAGGAATTGACAAAAATGATTTGACCAGAGAAGAATTCTTAAAGCACGCTTGGGATTGGACCAACCAATACGGAGGCGTGATTTTAGAACAATTGAAAAAACTCGGAGCTTCGTGTGATTGGGACAGAACCAAATTCACGATGGACGAAGATATGTCGGCTTCGGTTATCAAAGTTTTTGTGGATTTATACAACAAAGGCTTGATTTATCGTGGTTACCGTATGGTAAACTGGGATCCGGAAGCGAAAACTACACTTTCGGACGAAGAAGTTATTTACGAAGAAAGACAAGGAAAACTTTTCTACTTAAATTACGCAATTACTAATGTTGTAAACACAGAAAATAATAATGAGTATAAATGTAGAAATTGTAGTTTTGATAATACTCCTGATAAATTTTATGAAAACAATTCCCCTACATACATAATATGTCCTAAATGTGGTAGTGAATCGGGTTACGACGATATTAAAACGGAATATATCACCATCGCTACCACCCGTCCTGAAACGATTTTGGGAGATACTGCCATTTGTGTGAATCCGAATGATGAAAGATATACACACCTGAAAGGAAAAACAGCCATTGTTCCGATTGCAAACCGTGAAATTCCGATTATTTTCGATGAATATGTAGATATGGAATTCGGAACGGGAGCTTTGAAGGTAACTCCTGCACACGACGTGAACGACAAGGTTTTGGGAGACAAACACAACTTGGAAATCATTGATATCTTCGACGAAGATGCTACTCTGAATAGCTTTGGATTGCATTACAAAGGAAAAGACCGTTTTGCAGTTCGTGAGGAAATTGCTAAAGAATTAGAACAAATCGGAGCTTTAATCAAAACGGAAACGCATTTAAACAAAGTAGGAACTTCCGAAAGAACAAAAGCGGTTATCGAGCCAAGACTTTCTGACCAATGGTTCTTGAAAATGGAAGAATTGGTAAAACCTGCCTTGAAAGCCGTTTTGGAAACCGAAGAAATCAAATTCTATCCGAAACGCTTTGACAATACCTACAAACATTGGTTAGAAAATATTACCGATTGGAATATTTCCCGACAATTATGGTGGGGACAACAAATTCCGGCTTATTATTACGGAGAAGGAAAAGAAGATTTTGTCGTAGCTGAAACGATTGAGGAGGCTCTTGAATTAGCCCAACAAAAAACGGGCAACCGACAACTGACAACCTACAACTTAAAACAAGATAAGGATGCTTTAGACACTTGGTTTTCGTCTTGGTTGTGGCCAATGAGCGTTTTCGGAGGAATAGTAAACCCTGAAAATGAGGAATATAAATATTATTATCCGACCAACGATTTGGTTACCGGACCCGATATTATTTTCTTCTGGGTAGCTCGAATGATTATTGCCGGATACGAATATGCAGGAGAAAAACCGTTCTCAAACGTATATTTCACGGGAATTGTAAGAGATAGCCAAAGACGTAAAATGTCGAAATCACTCGGTAACTCACCCGACCCGTTGGATTTGATTGAAAAATTTGGTGCAGACGGAGTTCGTTGTGGCTTATTGCTTTCTGCAAGTGCAGGAAACGACATTTTGTTTGACGAAGAATTGTGCAACCAAGGAAAAGCCTTTGCCAACAAAATCTGGAATGCTTTCCGACTTATCAAAGGTTGGGAAGTGGCTGAAATTCCACAACCGGAACATTCAAAAGTAGCCATCAATTGGTTTGAGAATAAATTCAATAAAACCCTAACTCAAATCAATGACGATTTTGATAAATACAGAATTTCCGATGCACTAATGGCAATTTACAAATTGGTTTGGGACGATTTCTGTTCGTGGTACTTGGAAATGATTAAACCGGGTTACCAACAACCAATTGATAAAGTGACATTTGATAAAACGATTGCGATTTTAGAAGATTTATTAAAGCTATTGCATCCGTTTATGCCGTTTTTGACCGAAGAGATTTGGCAACACATCACCGAAAGAACTCCACAAGAAGCTTTGGTAATTGCCTCTTATCCAAAAGAAACTTCGTTTGACGAAAACATTATTTCAGGATTTGATTTTGCTTCGGAAGTGATTTCGGGTGTTCGTACGATTCGTAAAGACAAGAATATTCCGTTTAAAGATGCGATTGAACTGAAAGTTATCAATAACGAAAAATCGACTTCGCATTTTGATTCAATTATAATGAAATTGACCAATGTTTCTGCTTTGGAATATGTAAATGAACAAGTAAACGGAGCTTTGACATTCCGAGTGAAATCGAATGAATATTTTGTTCCGATTTCGGGAAATATCAATATTGAGGAAGAAATTGCAAAACTTACGGAAGAATTAAACTATACAAAAGGCTTTTTAGCCTCGGTAGAAAAGAAACTTTCTAACGAAAAATTCGTAGCTGGAGCACCCGAACAAGTCATTGCAAACGAACGCAAAAAACAAGCAGATGCACTGGCAAAAATCGCAACTTTGGAGCAGAGTATCAACAACTTGAAATAAAATTAATTCAAAAAAAATATGGCAGAATTTTTAACAACAAGTGGTATCTCTTATAATATTGAAAACATTATAGTTGGTGCAAAAAAGAAACTTGTATTAGTTTCTCCTTATTTGAAAATTTCAAAAAACTTCTACGAAAGACTTAAAGATGTTACACATAGAGATGTAATAGTTAAGATTATCTATGGAAAAGACGAATTAAAAGAAGACGAAAAAAAACAATTATTAAGTCTAAAAAATGTAGAGCTTTATTTCTCTCAAAATTTACACGCAAAATGTTATTTTAATGAAACCAAAATGGTTATTACTTCAATGAATATGTATGAATTTTCAGAGAAGAATAATAGAGAAATGGGAGTTTTAATTGATAGAAAAGAAGATGAAGAGCTGTTTAATAAAGCAGTATTTGAAACAGAATCAATATTTCGTTCTTCTGAAAAAAAATATCCTACCGACAACTCTATAACCCAAGAAATAAAAAAGACTATAAATGTTGCTTTCAATAAAATATCAAATAAAAGTAGTTTTCCTATTACTGTTTCAAAGCCTCCAAAAAAAGGCTATTGTATTCGATGTGAAAAACAAATAAAATACAACCCACACGAACCATATTGTAGTTCTTGTTATAATGTTTGGGCTAATTTTAGTAATCCATTTTATGAAGAGATATGTTGCCATAGATGTGGAGAATATGAATATTCGACGATGGAAAAGCCTCAATGTTACGACTGCTATATTAAATACATAAGTGAATAGTTTGAATAAACAATTCAATCAGAAAGTTTTAGCTTTCAAAAAGATTTTTATTTCTCACATAAATCCTGTAATTTTGTTGTAAATATTTGTATTTCTGCTATATGGAAAAGAAAATAAAAATATCAAAAGAAGACGCTAAAAAAGCAATGCTCAAAATGTTAGAAACAAAAAGAGTGGTACTTTCTTATGCAAAAGGCGAAATTTCGCAAGAAGAACTTACTAAAAAAGGAATAAAACTTGCCAATCCACTTGCATTATAATTTTGTTTTTGACACATTAACAAACAGTTACATTTTCGCAACAAAAAACAGCATCTTATATCGGATACTTTTTGTTGCTGATTCTACTTTGGAAACTGCTGCAAGGAAAGAAATCCCTAATGTTTTTCAACTGGTTATCAACAAAGAAAGTAACGAAATTGAGCCGTATGACCCTAAAGTTTCACGAACAGTTGAAATTATTATAGAGCATTTTTTCCAAAACATACAAAATTCTGTGCTTTATATTTGTGATAACGAAGAAGAAAAAGCCGAAACACGCTATAAAATTTTTGACAATTGGTACAAAAAGTCAGAATTTAAAAAATACGTTTCAAAAATAAACAACATTATCGAAGTAGATAATATTGTGATGTACACTTCTTTTTTAATCCGAAACGAAAACCCTGATTTCAACGAATTAGTTGAGATTTATATGCAAATAGGGAAATCACTAAACAGAAAATAGCCTAAATTTAGATTAACTAACGAACGTAATGTTAAACTAAAATTGCAACTTTGCGGTAAATCTAAATCCCCAAATAATTTTGTGGTGTAATTTTCAAAAGTTCTTCTTTCACTTGGTCTGATACCTGAAGTGTCTGAATAAAGTTGTGAATGGCTGTTTTATCAATGGTAGTGTTGGTTCTGGTAAGTTCTTTGAGTGCCTCATACGGATTCGGATAGGTTTCTCTTCTCAGTTTCGTTTGAATTGGCTCAGCCACCACAGCCCAGTTTTGCTCTAAATCTTCGTTGAATTTATCAGCATTTAAAAGGAGTTTATTTAGCCCTTTCAAAGTCGCTTCAAAACCGATTAAGGTATGACCAAAAGGCACTCCTACGTTTCTAAGAACCGTACTGTCTGTAAGGTCTCTTTGAAGTCTTGAAATTGGCAATTTAGCAGAAAGATGTTCAAAAATAGCATTGGCTATACCTAAGTTTCCTTCTGAATTTTCAAAATCAATCGGGTTTACTTTGTGTGGCATAGCAGAACTTCCTACTTCTCCTGCTTTGATTTTTTGCTTGAAATAATCCATCGAAACATACGTCCAGATGTCTCTGTCAAGATCGATAATGATCGTATTGATACGTTTCAAAGCATCAAAAAAGGCAGCAAAATGGTCGTAATGCTCAATTTGTGTAGTTGGGAACGAATGGTGCAAACCAAGTATTTCTTCCACAAATTTTTGCCCGAAAGCTCTCCAATCAACCTCAGGATAAGCTACTTTGTGAGCATTGTAGTTTCCGGTTGCTCCTCCGAATTTCGCTGCAAACGGAACATTAAACAACAATCGCATTTGCTCTTCCAATCGCTCTACAAAAACTCCAATTTCTTTTCCTAAACGAGTTGGCGAAGCCGGTTGCCCGTGGGTTCTGGCAAGCATCGGGATATCTGCCCATTCGATAGAAAGTTGTTTTAATTTGGCTACCACTTCGACCAATGATTTCAAATATACTTCACGAAAAGCCTCCTGAGTCGAATACGGAATAGCCGTATTGTTGATATCCTGAGAAGTGAGTCCGAAGTGGATAAATTCCTTATATTGAGAAAGTTGCAATCTATCAAAAGCTTTTTTCAGGAAATATTCAACCGCTTTTACATCGTGGTTGGTAGTTTTCTCGATTTCCTTGATTTCCAAAGCATTTTCAGTAGTGAAATGGCGATAAATATTTCGCAAATCTTCAAAAACGGCTTTATTTACATCTTTAAGCTGAGGCAAAGGCAGCTCACACAAAGCAATAAAATATTCCACTTCGACCAAAACCCGATACCGGATGAGTGCTTCTTCTGAAAAATACGGAGCTAAATTTTCTGTTTTATTTCTGTATCTCCCGTCAATAGGGGAAATTGCTGTGAGTTGTGTGAGTTGTTGCATGGTGTTGAATATAAAGGCACAAAGGTACAATTTTTTCTGCTTCAAATAACAGCTGTTTTCCGCTAAAAACCCTATCTTTGTTCTTCTTTTTTACGAAAAATAAGCAATGAAATTGTTCAAACGAAATCCTTTCGGGCATCTACTTTTCCTAAAAAAATGGCTTATCCGTATAGCCGGAGCTATGACTCACAGACGCTACAAAGGCTTTAATCAGTTGAAAATCGAAGGGTCTTCTGTTATTCGGAATTTGCCCGAAACCGGAGTGCTGTTCATCTCCAACCATCAGACCTATTTTGCTGATGTGGTAGCGATGTTTCACGTTTTCAACGCAAGTTTAAAAGGCAGAGAAAACAACATCAGAAACATTGGTTATTTGTGGCAGCCCAAACTGAATGTTTATTTTATTGCAGCCAAAGAAACTATGAAATCGGGGATTTTGCCCAGAATTATGGCCTATGCAGGTTCGATTAGCGTAGATAGAACCTGGAGGGCAAAAGGTCAGGACATTGAGGAGAAAAAAGAAGTGAATCCCAACGATACCGAAAACATCGGAATTGCCCTGAATGACGGCTGGGTAATTACTTTTCCGCAAGGCACGACCAAATCGTTTAAACCTATCCGAAAAGGTACGGCTCACATCATCAAAAACCACAAACCCATTGTGGTGCCTATCGTGATTGACGGTTTCAGGAGGTCTTTCGACAAAAAAGGACTTCGAACCAAAAAGAAAGGCATTTTGCAATCGATGGTGATTAAAGAACCGTTGCAAATTGATTACGAAAACGAAACCATCGAGCAAATCGTAGAAAAAATCGAATATGCTATTGAGCAACATCTGTCGTTTTTAAAAGTGATTCCGTTGGAAGAAATTGAAGCTCAAGAAAAATTAAACAAACAACGTGAATGGCGGTATTAGCCCGACCTTACTCAAGTCTTACTACTTAATACTCAAATTTTAATACTTTTTTAGAATGAAAAAAATCATCTTTACAGAAAAAGCACCAGCCCCGATAGGGCCCTACAGTCAGGCGATTTTATCGGGCAACACCTTGTATGTTTCAGGACAAATTGCCCTAAATCCTGTAAACGGAGAACTAATCAACAGTTCGATTGAAGCTCAAACCCATCAGGTGATGAAAAACCTAAAAGCAGTTCTGGAAGCGACCGATATGGACTTTTCCAACGTAGTAAAAACTACGATTTTTATTACCGATATGAATGATTTTGCTAAAATAAACACGGTTTACGGAAGCTATTTCCCTACTGATTGGGCTCCTGCAAGGGAAACGGTTCAGGTATCGGTTTTGCCTAAAAATGTAGATGTGGAAATTTCGGTAATTGCCGTAAAATAGTTTTTTTCAGAAAAATTATTTTGAAAAATCAATATTGTTGTTTACTTTTGCACCCTCAATTAAAGGCCTCGTGGCGCAACTGAATAGCGCATCTGATTACGGCTCAGAAGGTTACAGGTTTGAATCCTGTCGAGGTCACAAAAAAAATCCGTAAACCGAAAGGTTTACGGATTTTTTTGTTATAATCGTAGATTTAAAAATTCCTGTACTTTTTGGTTTGTTCAAAAATATGTTCAAGAATTTGTTTGTCCATATCTGTGAGTTCGATATGTCTTCGGCTCATTACGATTCGGGCTGTTTCAAAAGCTTTGTTGGTTAGGTAAGTCGAAAATCCCGATGCTCCTCCCCATGAAAAACTCGGAACAAAATTTCGGGGAAATCCGCTTCCGAAAATGTTGGCAGAAACTCCGACAACCGTACCTGTATTAAACATCGTGTTGATGCCACATTTTGAATGGTCGCCCATCATAAGTCCGCAAAACTGAA
>JBAYSC010000121.1:0-7279 GCA_041676345.1 Flavobacteriaceae bacterium
TGATTTTTCTTCTAAGATTTTATTGGCTAAATTCTCAAATTCTTTGGTAAACTTTTGTTGCAATTCTTCTACTTCCTGTTTTTGTTCGGTATGTTTTTGAAGCAGATTTTCAAATTCTGTTTCTCTTCGGGAAAGGTTTACCAAGAGCGACTGCTTTTCCGAAAGGAGTTTTTCTTTATCGGAAAAAAGCTGGTTGAGTTGATTTTCCAAACTTTTTTTCTGCTCAGCAAACTGCTCTTTCAACTGTTCGTTTCTCAGGGAAAACTGATGGAGTTTTTCTTCCCAAATTGATTGTTCGGAACTTTTGGAAGCATTAAAAAGCATCTTCCCGATAAAAATACCTATAAAGAGTGCTACAAAAACAAGGATGACCACAAAAACCGGATTCATGATGACGAAGTTTTAAATAAAAGCAAAGGTATGCTTTTAGTTCCAAACACAAAATAAGCCCTGAGAGATAATCAGCTACTTTGGTCAAAAACTTGTATATACAAATTTTAACTTTTATTTAAGATGATATTTATTTAATAAGCTTACATTTGCAACGTTAATTTTTAATCTAAAAAACAAAAAAAGGTATGAAAAAAGTATTTTTAAGTTTGGTTGTTGCTGCGGGATTAGTATTCACCGCTACGAGTTGTAAAAAATCAGAAAATGCAGCTGAAGCTACAGAGGTTGCTACCGAGAGTGCAGAAGCTGTAAAATTCACGGTTGACACGGCTACTTCTGTGATTGAGTGGAAAGGAAGTAAAGTAGTGAGTGGAGCTCACAACGGTACACTTAAACTTGCAAGCGGAGAAGTGAGTGCCAAAGACGGTGCCCTTGAAGCAGGTTCGTTTACTATGGATATGAACACTATCGAAGTGCTTGACCTTGCAGGAGATCCTGAGAAAAAAGGTTGGCTCGAAGGACACCTTAAAGGAAGCGAAGAAGAAAAAGCAGACCACTTTTTTAACGTAAGCCAGTTTCCTGAAGCAAAATTTGAAATCACTTCTGTAACAGGAGGAACCATCGAAGGAAACCTTACTTTGAAAGGAATTACTAAAAACGTAAAATTCCCTGCAACTGTTACCGTTTCTGATAGCGAAGTTACTATTGCAAGCGAAACCTTCACAATCAACAGAACAGAATGGAACGTAAACTACGGTTCAGGAAACGTTTTCAAAGATTTGGCTGCAGACAACGTAATCAGCGATGATATCGAATTGAAAGTTTTGGTGAAAGCCACAAAATAATTTTAAGGGTACATAATTATTAATTCGTATTTATTTTTAAGAACTTTGCTCGCAAGAGCAAAGTTTTTTTTATTTATGAAAATCAAAGAGTATAAAATCCGTTTTGAGGAAAGCCTCTCCCCTACTTATGACTCCGATGAAATCGAAAGTTTTTTCTATCTAATTCTGGAACAGGAACACCAATTAAAGAGAGTTGATTTGGCTTTGAATCCCGATTTGGAATTTTCGGAAGAAGAAATAAAAAAGTGGAATTTTTATACGGCTGAACTGCAAAAGCAAAAGCCCGTACAGTATCTTTTGGGGAAAACTCAGTTTTTTGGGCTGGAGTTTTTCGTAAACAAAAACACCCTCATTCCACGACCCGAAACCGAAGAATTGGTCGATTGGATAATAAAAGAAAACCAATTTGAAAAAGGTTTGAAAATTCTCGACATCGGGACAGGAAGCGGTTGTATTGCCATTAGTTTGGCAAAAAACTTAGCGACCGAGGTCTTTGCTTTTGACATCTCGGAAGAAGCATTGATGATGGCTCAGAAAAATGCAGACCACAATCGGACTTTTGTTCATTTTGTGGAATTCGATATTCTGAATGAGGTTTGGGAAGGCGAAAAATTTGATATTATCGCCTCAAATCCGCCTTATGTGAGAGAGCTTGAGAAAGAACAGATTAAACCCAATGTTTTGGAATATGAACCCCATTTGGCTCTGTTTGTAGCTGATGAAAATCCGCTTTTGTTTTACGAAAAAATAGCAGATTTTGCTAAAAAACATCTGTCAGAAAACGGAAAACTGTATTTTGAAATCAACCAATACTTAGGTAAAGAAACCTCGGAAATGCTCAAAAATAAAGGTTTTAAAAACGCAATCCTGAAAAAAGATATTTACGGAAACGACCGAATGATTCGGGCTTATTAGAATCGATTTCAGCTCAAAAAATCTCTGTATCTTTGTTACTTTCGAAACAAAATAAAAATGAAAATCCTCCATATTGATTCCAATCACCCGATTTTGTTGGAAATGCTTGAAAAAGCAGGTTTTACAAATGATTTAGACTACACTTCATCCAAAGAAGAAATCGAGAGAAAAATCCAACATTATGACGGAATTGTCATCAGAAGCCGTTTTAAAATTGATAAAACTTTTCTCGACAAAGCCACCAACCTGAAATTCATTGCCCGTGTGGGAGCCGGTTTGGAAAGTATTGATTGCCAGTGTGCTATCTCGAAAAACATCGAACTCATTTCCGCTCCCGAAGGCAACCGAAATGCGGTAGGCGAACAGGCTCTGGGAATGTTGCTTTCGCTTTTCAACAAGCTCAATCAGGCAAATAAAAGTGTAAAATCAGGCAAATGGGAACGTGAAAAACACAGAGGCTATGAGCTGGAAGGCAAAACCATCGGAATCATCGGATATGGAAATATGGGGAAATCTTTTGCTAAAAAACTCAAAGGTTTTGACGTAAAAGAAGTGCTTTTCTACGATATTCAAGATGGATTGGAAGACGAAAATGCCAAACAGGTTTCGCTTGGAGAAATACAGCAAAAAGCAGAGGTAATCAGTCTTCACACGCCTTGGACACCTCAAACCCACAAAATGGTAAATGCCGATTTTATCAATAAATTCGCAAAGCCGTTTTGGCTTATCAAC
This sequence comes from Flavobacteriaceae bacterium, assembly GCA_041676345.1. GTDB lineage: Bacteria > Bacteroidota > Bacteroidia > Flavobacteriales > Flavobacteriaceae > Flavobacterium. The sequence continues at coordinate 2,883 of JBAYSC010000121.1, forward strand.
ACAGCCCGGGGCAAAAGTGTGGTTACCACAGATTTGGTTGAAGCCCTCAAAAACGGAAAAATTCTCGGAGCCGGACTCGATGTTTTGGAATACGAAAAATTGTCTTTCGAAAAAATGGATTCCGACAATATTCCTGAAGATTTGCAATATTTATTCGATTCAGACAATGTGATTCTAACACCCCATATTGCCGGCTGGACATTTGAAAGCCACCAAAAACTGGCTCAGACAATTGCACAGAAAATTATTACTTTTTCAAAAAAATAATTACATTTGCTCAAACCAAAAAAACCAAAACTATGTCTGAAGATTACAACCCAACCCAAGGAAAACATCAGAGCTGGAATACTCCCGAAAACAACCCGAGACAAACCTCCCCAAATCAAGAAAATAAAAGAGTCTTAACCGGAATTCTGGCTATCATTCTGGGACAATTCGGAATTCATAAATTTATTTTAGGCTACAATCAAGAAGGAGCTATTATGTTGATTATAACTCTTGTAGGTTATGCTACTTCTTGTTTTGGTATAGGTGTATTGATTGTTTCTGCTATGTCAGTTATCGGGCTTATCGAAGGAATTATTTACCTGACCAAAACCGATGAAGAGTTTTATCAGACCTATCAGACGGGAAAAAGACCTTGGTTTTAATTATTCATATTTCAGGTATTTCAGAACATCAACTCTTGTAGCTTGGTAGGCTTTTGACAAGACAATTACCAAAGTCAAAATCAGTAAAACCATAAACCCGACTACAAAAGGCACAAACGAAATGTCAATTCGGTAAGCGAAATTTTCCAGCCATTTTTGCAGTAAAACATAAGTCGGAACAACAGCAATCAAAAACCCAATAATACAGAAAATTATATATTGTAACGAGAGGTTTTTAAGCAAGGTTTCTACAGAAGCTCCAAGAGTTTTTCGGATTGCGATTTCTTTCATTCGTCTTTCCATCGAATAGGAAGCCAAAGCAAACAATCCGAACAAAGCAATACAAACCACAACCATATTCAGAACTGTGAAAATATTGTTTTGATTGATGTATTCCTGATAGGTTCTTGCAAAAGCCTTGTCTGCAAAATCATACGAAAACGGATATTCGGTTGTGATATTCTGATTCCAATAATTCTCTAATTCTTTCAGAATATGCTCTGTTTGTTCAGGATTTATTTTGATGTAAACCTTATCCAACCAAGCTCTCGTACTGAAATGAGGAAAAACCATAGGTTGTACTTTTTCCCGAAATCCCTTTACATTAAAATCATCTACAATTCCGATAATTTCGTAATTTTTACCCCAGAAATTGATTTTTTCTCCAATCGGATTTTCAAAATCAAAACCCTCCCAAGCCGATTTATTTATCAGAATAGACGAAATCGTATCGGTTGCTAAATTATCAGTATAATTTCTTCCTTTAATAATTTTTATATCCATCATTTCAAAGAAATTCGTTTCAGAAACTACAATATGTGTTTGAACTATTTTTTTGTTGGAAATACTTGTAATCGAAGTGGAAGAACCCACTCCGTAGCCTACTTCTAATCCACTTACAGAAACATCAATAATTCCGTTTATTCTTTTCAAATCATTCTTTAGGATTTGGTATTTTTCGTAAGGATTTTCGCTTTTTTTCTTTTTAGAATAATCCATCATTATCACTTGTTCTCCTTTAAATCCTAAATCTTTATTACTCATAAAACGAATCTGTTCACGGATAATAAACGAACCCACGATAAAAAGTGAAGCAATCGAAAACTGAAGTACAAGCATTGAATTTCGTAACCAAACTCCTTTTTTACTACTCGAAAAACTTCCTTTCAGAGCTTTCAGACTTTCGAAATTCGATACATAAAAAGCGGGTAAAACTCCAGCTAAAAACAAGGTTACGACAAAAATCTGTAAAAGTGAAGGTAGAAATTCCATTAAAGAAAGTACCAATTCTTTTTTCAGAAATTCATTGTAAAAAGGCAGTCCTAACTCTACTATCGAAAGGGCTAATAGAAAAGCAATCAGTAAATAAATAGTGGTTTCAAACAGAAACTGAATGATAATTTGTGTTTTGGAAGCTCCTACGATTTTCCGTATCCCCACTTCTTTGGCTCTTTTGATGGCATTGGCTGTGGCCAGATTGATGTAATTCACAACCGACAAAATCAGTATCAGAATTGACAAACCGAGCATTATCAACAGCATTTGATAATTTCCTCTGCCTTCGGGCAGAAAATCTTCTCCGACAGAATGCAGACGAAGTTCAGACAAAGGCTGTAAAACTGGTTTTATATCTCCGTATTCTTCAATATATTTTTCAAGCGGAATTCCTTCATCTCTTGCAAAACGGGCAGTAGTATTTTCCTCAACCAAATCATAAAGTGTTTTGGTTATTTTCTCTATATCACTTCCCTCTTTAATCTTTAAAAACAGATAATAATTGTAGTTGTTCCAATCGTCTTTCCCTTTTTCCAATCGTTTAAAAATATTATTACAAACAACATTCGGAACATAAGAGCTTTTCGGATTGGGCTTATAAACTCCTTTTACCGTAAAGACTTCTCCATAGTAATTTACGGGTTTGTCTATCGGATTTTCCTCTCCGAAAAGCTGTTTGGCTATATTTTCGGAAAGAGCTATACTGTTCTTTTCTTTCAAAGCAGTTTTTGGATTTCCGTAAATAAATTCAAACGGGAAAAACTTAAAAAACGAACTATCCGCTTCAATAGTTTTCGTAGCGATAATTTTCTTTCCTTCAAACTCTATATTTTCCGAAACATACCAACCGTCAAGATAACAGAAATCTTCTATTTCGGAAATTTTCATTTTTGCCAAAGGTGCAACAGGTGCGGTGTTATTTGCCCAAATATCTCCATCTCCCATATTATAGGAAAGCTGATAAATAGTTTCTTTGTTCGGATTCCAGGCATCGTAGGAGTGTTCGTCATTCCAATACAGAACAGATAGAATCACTCCCGAGATACCCAGAGCCAACCCAAAAATTGTAAGTAAAGAAAAAACTTTATTCTCCTTTACATGATAAACGAATATTTTCAACCAGTTTAGTAACATAGTGGTCAGTTTTCAGTTGACAGTAATCAGTTTTTTGTCTTAATACTTAATACTCAAGTCTTACTACTATTTTATTCATATTTCAAATATTTCAGTACATCGAGTTTTGTAGCTTGGTAGACTTTTGACAAGACAATTATCAAGGTCAAAACCATCAAAATCACAAATCCGATCATAAACGGCACAAACGAAACGTCAATTCTGAAAGCAAAGTCTGAAAGCCATTTTTCAAGCAACAGATAAGTCGGAAAAAGAGCTATCAAAAATCCGATAACACAGAAAAGAACATATTGTTTAGTTAGGTTTTTCAGGAGGGTTTTAGTTTCTGCTCCCAACGTTTTTTTAATGGCAATTTCTTTCATCCTCCTCTGAATCGAATAGGAAGCCAAAGCAAACAATCCGAAAAGAGCAATTATAATCACAATGATATTCAATACAAAAAACAGATTTTTTTGTTTAACGTATTCCTGATAGGTGTTCGCAAAATTCTTATCGACAAAATAATAATCAAACGGATAGATTTTGTCCACTTCTTTTGTCCAGAATTTATCAATATCTGAAATGGTTTTTCCGATATTTTCTTTAGAAACTTTAATATATACACTGTTCATATTATAAGCCATCCAAGGAACGGTTTTGATATGGATAAATACCATCGGAGGAATTTCGGACTCTAAGCTGAGAAGATTAAAATCATCTACTACACCTACAATTTCCAAACTGATTAGTCCTTCTGTACCGTCTCCTTTCCCCCAGCCTGTTTGGATAACTGTTCCGATAGGCTCTGTGATTTGTAATCTTTCTACAAATTGTTTGTTTACAAGCATTGTCGAAATAGTATCAGAAGCTAATTTTTCGGATAAATCCCGTCCTTCAACAACTTTGATGTTCATTAGGTCTAACAAACCGAAATCCATAGCCATATTCTGTACCTGAACTGATTTTTTTTCGTGTTGGAAAGAAGATGAAGAATTAGCCCCACCTCCGAACCGAAAAGCTCCTGAAGAAACTTCCTCAACTCCTTTTATTTTTTTGAGTTGGTCTTTATAAAGGGCATAATCTTTATAAATAGATTTTGAATTCGGATAGTTATATTGTGCTCTTATAACCTGGTCTCCTTTAAATCCCAAATCTTTTTCTGACATATAATTTACTTGTTGATATACTACATACGAACCAACAATAAATAAGGATGCAATGGCAAATTGCAAGACCAACATTCCGTTTCTGAGCCATATTCCGCTTTTGCTTCTCGAAAAGTTTCCTTTCAGAACTTTTAATGCTTCGAAGTTAGCTACATACAAAGCGGGAAAAATTCCTGCAAAAATCACCACCGAA
>JBAYSC010000122.1:0-7268 GCA_041676345.1 Flavobacteriaceae bacterium
AATTTCTTCGTCTATAAGTTGTAGCAACTCTTTTACAGATACTTTACTTGACATTATATTTAGTTTTGAGAACTAATTTATGAAAATATTTCAATGAACTTGGTCTTCCGAACACTTATGGTTGAGAACTCCGTTGGAGTTGAAAAATTTAGATTTTCAAACTACTTTTCGTTTTAGACGAAAGTCCGTCTTTGTGAATCATAACCGAAATAGTTTTCAGTTTTGTGTAGGGCACACTCATATAAATATAACCGTTGTTCCCGACTCTTTCGCTTCCGCTTCCCCACGAATTTTTTACCACATAATAAAAGTTCCCGTTTTGGTCTTTTACTTTTCCGACAATATGCATCAGGTGGTCGTCTTGTGTGTTGAAATTCTCAAATTCCTGTTGACGAAATTCCTGTGTAATGGTTTTTTCGGGCTTGATTTCTTTCAGGAAAGTTTTTTCTTTGTCTTCTTCCGAAGGAATCACAGCAATTCCCTCTTTGGCTGAAAAGCCGACTTCACTCACATCACAATCTAAAGCAATGGTAAAGCCTTTGGTAAGGGCATTATCAATATTTTCAATCAATTCGTCAATCGGAACATTATAAAAACTTCCGTTAGAAAAATTATCGGGAATATTCAGGATAAAACTCTGGTTAAAAGGCTGGTGTGTAAACGAAGTAAGCGAAACATAAGCTGTCGGATTGATTTTGGTATAAGTCAAAAAACTTTTCGCAGTATATTTTTTCCCTTCAAAAGTAAATTCAGTCGGATTTTCTCCCATATACACATCGAGAACGGAACTTACGGCTTGTCGCCATTTCGGAGAGAGTTTTCTGGCTTTCGCAAACGAATCTGCCATTCCTTTCAGAGCCGATTCCATTTCGGTATGGTCGTGTTTTTCTTCGGAATCGTCTTTTCCTTTGAAAGCCTCAAGCGGAACAAGCCCGAATTTTGCCACACTGTTTATCACATCGTGCCCCAAAGCACCTTGCGAAAATTGGGCAGAACCTTGTCGGTAGATATAATTTTCGGCTTTCTCCATATAGGTATTCCGAACGTTATACATTTCTGAAAGGTCAATCTGTTTTCCCGTCAAGCGGATAATTTCCGACTCCAAAAACGAGGTGGTAGCATAACTCCAGCACGTTCCTGTTCTGTCCTGCGAAATGACAGGAGTGCTTTCTAAATCAATAACATTTTGAAACTTATATTCTTCCGCAAAAGTTGTCAGAGCAAATAAACTCAAAGCGGACAAAATTATTTTTTTCATAGTCCTAAAAATGGTTTTTCTGTTGAAAATGAGTAATTTTGGGCTAAAATAGAAAAAAAATGAATGTAATAGACTGGAAAACGGTAAAAGAATACGATGATATTACCTATAAAAAGTACAACGGAGTAGCGAGAATCGCCTTTAACAGACCTGAAGTTCGCAATGCTTTCCGTCCGAAAACCACTTCGGAATTGCTTGATGCTTTCAGAGATGCACACGAAGATACCTCAATCGGAGTGGTGCTTTTATCTTCCGAAGGACCTTCTCCAAAAGACGGAGGTTGGTCGTTTTGTAGCGGAGGAGACCAAAAAGCAAGAGGGCACCAGGGTTATGTAGGTGAAGACGGATACCACAGACTGAATATTCTGGAAGTGCAACGTCTAATCCGTTTTATGCCCAAAGCGGTAATTTGTGTGGTTAATGGTTGGGCTGTCGGAGGAGGACACTCACTTCACGTAGTTTGTGATTTGACTTTGGCAAGTAAGGAACACGCTATTTTCAAGCAAACCGATGCAGATGTAACGAGCTTTGATGCAGGTTATGGTTCTGCTTATCTGGCAAAAATGGTCGGTCAGAAAAAAGCTCGTGAAATTTTCTTTTTAGGACGAAATTATTCAGCACAGGAGGCTTACGAAATGGGAATGGTCAATGCAGTTATTCCTCACGATGAATTGGAAGATACCGCTTATGAGTGGGCACAGGAAATTTTGGCTAAATCTCCGACTTCGATAAAAATGCTGAAATTCGCAATGAACTTAACCGATGACGGAATGGTCGGGCAACAGGTTTTTGCAGGGGAGGCAACCCGACTTGCCTATATGACAGACGAAGCCAAAGAGGGTCGTGATGCTTTCCTTGAAAAGAGAAAACCAAACTTTGAGAAAAAGTGGATTCCTTAATTTTTTGGTATCTGAGTAATCATTAAAGATAAATTTGATAAATTATGAAAAAATTATTATTTACAGTATTCTTTTTAATCTATTCGCTGTCGTACTCTCAAACTTCATTTGGGATTAAAGGCGGTCTATTGTTAGCTAATCAGGAGTTAGGAAGTGGAATTACTATTGCTTTTGATGATGAAGCAAAGTTATCATATTATTTTGGAGGATTTGTAGAACACAAAATGTCAAAATTTGCTATACAAGGTGATATATCTTATGTTAATTTTGGGTTTAAAAGCAATTTAAAAAGACACTCTTTTGACCCTTCACCAAATTTTAAATACAAAACAGATATGCATACTTTAGTGGTAGCAGTATCTGCTAAATATTATATTATGGATATAATATCAATAGGGGTAGGAGGATACTATGGATTAAATATCGGTAGTGACTATATAGTAAATGGAACAAATTATAACTCTGAAAATAAAGTGTTAAGTAAAAATAATGATTTTGGTTTTGTAAGTAGTGCTGACTTTGAAATATATAAAGGTTTGTTTGTTGAAGCGAAATATTATTTAGGTTTGGCTGATGTAAACAAAGAGCCTGTTCTAAATCCATATAATGGTGATTATTCAGCAAAAAATAGAGCTTTTGCCTTAGGGGCTGGATATAGATTTTAAAAATCATAGATGAATAGACTTGTTATAATAGGGAATGGATTTGACCTTGCTCACGGTCTTAAAACTTCATACAATGATTTTATTGATGATTTTTGGAAAAATATTTTAAACGATTTTGTTTATCCTAAACTTGACATTAATAATGAATTTATAGAACTGAATATTGATTTTGGAAAAATGGAATATGCTGTTTATTCAAAAGATATAAGTAATATAAATGATAAGGCTCAACAAATCTCTTCTTTTGAGGATTTTAATAGGTTTAGATTAGAATATGAAAAATATGGGAATAATATTATATCATTTTCTTTTAAAAATAATTTCTTTAATTTGATTTGTAATAAAAAGTCTAAAAATTGGGTAGATATTGAAAATGAATATTATTACCAACTAAAGAAAATTGTAAGAGAAAAAATTCCAAAAGAAACAGTTTTAGCAGATTATAGAAAAACTGAAGAGACTTTAGCTACAGAAAAACAAACGAAAATACAAAGATTGAATAAAGAGTTTGAGCAGATAAAACAATTATTTGAAAAATATTTAAAAGAAAAAGTTGAGCCAACTATAAAAGAAATAATTGACGAATTTCCTGATTTATTTGTTAGGTACAAAAGTGATACAGAATTTCAACAATACTTAAAAGAGTTCCCTTTATCAGAATATAAAGAGTTAGAAGATTTTAATAATAGTTTAAAATCTTTCACTCCTCCTTATATTTATGAAAAAATAATAGAAGGAGAAATTATTTATAAAGTTGTTTTTTTAAACTTTAACTATACAACTATGTTATCAAAATATAGATTCCTTAATGCCCCATTCGTGAGAGAAATCCAAATACACGGAAAAATAGATGATAAAAATAACAAAATCAATTTTGGTTTTGGAGATGAAATGGATGAGGATTATAAAGTGATTGAAAATTTAAATGATAATGAATATTTAAAGAATTTTAAATCATTTGGTTATTCACAAAACTCAAACTATAAAGATTTACTTGATTTTATTGAAACAGAAAAATTTCAGGTATATATAATGGGTCATTCTTGTGGAATTTCAGATAGAACTATGCTTAATACTATTTTTGAACACCAAAATTGCCGTTCTATAAAAATATTTTACCATAAGAAAAAAGATGATAGTGATAATTATATCGAAATTGTTCAGAATATTTCAAGGCATTTTAATAAGAAAAAATTAATGAGAGAAAAAATTGTCAATAAAACTTTATGTAGTCCTTTACCTCAAATCAATAATAACAACAAATAATTATGAAATACCACAGAATAGACAAAAACTTATTCATCAAAAACAGAGCAAAATTTACAGCTCAGATGAAACCAAACAGCATAGCTGTTTTTAACTCGAATGACATTTATCCTGTAAGTGCAGACAGTACTTTGCCTTTTGCACAGCACAGGGATATTTTTTATTTGAGCGGAGTTGATCAGGAGGAAAGCATTTTGGTGCTTTGTCCTGATGCTCCTTTTGAGAAATACAAAGAAATCCTTTTTTTAAGGGAAACCAACGAACATATTGCCATTTGGGAGGGAGCAAAGCTAACCAAAGAACAGGCTTTTGAAGTTTCGGGAATCAAATCGGTGTATTGGCTTTCGGATTTCAATAAAGTGTTGAAAGAACTGATGACCTACTCAGACACGATGTATATCAATACGAACGAACATTATCGTGCCTCGGTTGATACGCAAACCCGTGAAGACAGATTCGTAAAATGGTGGAAAGAAACCTATCCGGCTCACAAAGTGGAACGTTCTAACCCGATTCTGCAAAGGCTTCGTTCGGTTAAAGAACAAGAAGAAATTGCTTTAATGCAACAGGCTTGTGATATTACCGAAAAAGGTTTCCGCAGAATTTTATCTTTTGTAAAACCGAATGTTTGGGAATACGAAATCGAGGCAGAGCTTATTCACGAATTTATCCGAAATCGTTCCAAAGGTTTTGCTTATACTCCGATTATTGCAACGGGAAACAATGCGAATGTATTGCATTACATCGAAAACAACACCCAATGTAAAGACGGAGAATTGATTTTGTTTGATACAGCTGCAGAATATGCCAATTATTCTTCGGATTTGTCGAGAACGATTCCCGTAAACGGAAGATATACCAAACGTCAGAGAGAAGTCTATGATTCGGTTATGAGATGTAAAAAAGCAGCTGAAAACCTTTTGGTTGCAGGAAATAATTGGCACGCTTACCACAAAGAATTAGGAAATGTTTATACTTCCGAATTGTTAGGTTTAGGGCTTTTGGACAAAGCAGATGTGCAAAACGAAAATCCCGATTGGCCGGCTTACAAAAAATATATGATGCACGGAACTTCGCACCATTTAGGGCTGGATACTCATGACTACGGGATTTTGACCGATACGTTTGTGGAAAATATGGTTTTCACTATCGAACCCGGATTTTATATTCCCGAAGAAGGTTTTGGAATCCGAATTGAAGATAATTATGTCATTCAGAAAAACGGAAGTCCGCTCAATCTAATGAAAAACATTCCGATTGAGGCAGAAGAAATCGAGGAATTGATGAATCGTTAATTATTATGTGGAGACGGACAATTGTCCGTCTCTTTTTTGTATGAATGTATGTAGAGCCAGATAATTATCTGGCTCTACAAAAAATTAAACCGCAAAAAACGCCTCTAATTCTTTGAGGGTTTCTTCTGAGGTTTGAATATCTTTCACGACTTCTCCTTTATTCAGAGCCACAATACGGTTGGAAACTTCTACCGTATGCATCAAATCGTGACTGGAAACCAAAATCGTTACATCAGGATTATCGGCTAACTCTTTGATAATTCTTTTCAGACGGATTTGAGTCGTAGGGTCAAGATTAGCGAAGGGTTCGTCCAGAATAATCACTTCCGGATTCCCGATAAGGGCAGCAATGATTCCTACTTTTTTCTGATTTCCTTTGGAGAGGTCTCTGAGGTATTTTTTGTTGTTAAGGATTTCATCGTTGAAAAACTCTTTGTGTTTTGCCAGAAGAGCATCTACATCAGCTTTGTTTTGTCCTCTTAAATCTCCGATAAAATAAAAATATTCTTCGGGAGTGAGGTATCCGATAAGGAAACTCTCATCAATAAAAGCGGAGGTAAACGGTTTCCAGTCTTCGCTCAAATGCACCTGAACTCCGTTGCTAACAATGTTTCCGGTTGAAGGCTGAATCAAATCCAGAAGCAGGCTGAAAAATGTAGTTTTTCCCGCTCCGTTATTCCCGACAAGACCAAAGCTTTCGCCTTTTTTGATTTCTAAATTACTGATGTTCAGAACCGTGGTTCCGTTATAGGTTTTGGTTAAATTATTTACGTGTATCATTTTTTATTGTTTTTGTAAATTGTATTGTTGTAAATTGTAAACTGCGACTGAGCACTACTAACTGACCTGTTTAAATCCGTTGATTTGAATATGTTTTTTGGCTTTATAGGCTTTTACGATTTTTTCCATAAAGAGATTTTTCAGCAAAAGCCCGATGATTCCGATAATTCCGAGGAAAGCTGTGGCAAAAGTTTCGTCGAAAATTTTATAAAAAATATACCAGAACAGGATTGGGAAAAGCATCAGCGGAAAGCCCAGAATCCATTGTGTGGCTCCGGTTCCCTGATAGTTCATAAACGGACTTTTCTCCAAATCAATCCGTTTTTTGTTGAACGAACCTGCATACAGAATCAGCGGAACATTCACCCCTGCATTATAAACGGCACAAGCTAAATTCAAAAGTAAAATGTTTACTCCAAAATAAACATAAGGGGTTGAAAGTAATGTCAAAACTATGATAGAAAAATACATCAATCCGGCTTTGGAATCCAGATATTGCTTCATCGGAATGTTCTGTGACATCATCATCGAATAATAACCGCTGTCCCAGGCAGGAATAAACTGCCCGAAGTTAATCACAAAAATTCCCGTGATGAAAATTCCGATAAAAACGAAAAAAGCGGGTGTATTGCTATAGCTGTCATTCGGATAGAAAAACAACCCATAAGCCAAAAACAACAGCGACATCCAAACGGTAGTTTTCGGACGTTTGTTTCTCCAAATTAGTTTTAAATCCAATTGCAGGAAAGGAGCAATACTTCCGAAACGTTTTGTCCAGGCAAGGTCGGTTGCTTCCACTTGGGTTGTTTTTCCTTTCAATCCCGAATCCAAATAAAAATTGCTTTTCAGATAGTTGAAATTCCACAGATAAAGCCCCACAGCCAACAATACCGGAATCAAAGCCAGCACAGGAAAATCGAGTATCAATCCGATAATTTCACCTGTAAATTCACTGATTTTAAAAACTTCAAAATATTCCAGACCTGCCAGTATCAAACCCACAATCAGATAGGGGAGAAGGGCTTTTATGTTTTCGGCAAATTTCTTTTTCAGCAAAAAATTAGCGTAGTTCACACAAACCACCAAAGCCAGCATAGCAATCACC
>JBAYSC010000123.1:0-7261 GCA_041676345.1 Flavobacteriaceae bacterium
GGAAAGATACATTCCGTAACGTAGATTATTCAAATCAGAATTGTTTTTTACTTCTTCGGAAGGGAAATCTCCGTTGATTTTAGAACGGCTATACACCAGCCAGCTGAGTTTAAATCCTGTGTAAATTCTCCAAAACTGTGTGTTTTTGGGGGTTGAGGTTCTCCAACGTATCTCGAACGGAATATCTATATAGTGCAGATTCAGGCGGTTTTTTTCAAAGTTTTCCGCAATCTGATATTTCACAGGGTCTGAATCGGCAATGTGCAGATTGGTTCTGAAGTTGTTTATGGAATAGCCGAAACCCAGAGCCACAGCCACATTCCGGTCTTTATTGACAGGAAAATCCCTTAGAAAGCCCAAGTGAAACCCTGACGAAAACGTGTTTTGCGAGATGCCTCCGGTTCTTTTTTGAAGCAAATTATAGGTAACGGCAACATAGAACTGGTCTTCTCTATAAAAAAGGTCGTTGCTTTTTATCAGAGTGTCTTTGCTTTTGGGCTCCAGCGAAATTTTCCGCATATTCACACTATCCTGAGCTGCTTTGTCAGGATAAGGAGTCAATTCATATTCGTCAGGTATTTGAGCCCAAGCCCAACCCGAAACAAAAAACAAAAAACCGAAAATTAAAAACCGCATAGATTTTGGGTTGTAATGATACAAAGATACAATGTTTTGGCAGATTCCCGGTAGTGTAAAATCACAGAAGCCTTATTTTTTATAAAACGGTAAATTTGCCAATTGGTAAATTTTACTACCTTTGTTAATGTCATAAAAGCTCAGCAACCTATGAAAAAATATATAATCACCGCTCTTGTCATTGGTTTTTTGTTTGTGGGAGCAAGTTTCAAAAATGATTTTTTTGAAATTGCCAAGCAAATCGAAATCTTCACCACTATGTTTAAAACCGTGAATATGAACTATGTCGATAAGACCAATCCGGGCGAACTTATGGACAAAGCCATTAAGAACATGTTGCAGGAACTCGACCCCTACACGGTTTATTTCAACGAACAGGATGTGGTGAAATTCCGAATCAACAACACGGGAGAATATACCGGAATCGGAGCTATGATCAACCGAAAAGACGGCAAAATCATTATCAAAGAAGTTTATAAAGACTATGCAGCAGACAAAGCCGGACTCAAAGCAGGGGACGAAATCACTCATATCGGAGAGATAGATTTGTCTGAATTTAAAGAAGATGCTTCGGGTTTGCTCTCGGGAGCAAAAAACACCAAAATTCCCATTACCTATACCCGTCAGGGAAAATCCTATAACGGAGAAATCACTCTGGATGCAGTCGATATAAAAGCCGTTCCGTTTTATACGAAAATAAACGAAAACACAGGCTATATCGTGCTTTCGCAATTTAATGCCAAAGCAAGTCGTGAAACCCAGTTTGCTTTGGAAGAACTGAAAAATCAGGGAGCAACCCAGATAATTCTGGATTTGAGAGGCAATCCGGGAGGGCTTTTGGGAGAAGCCGTGAATATCTGTAATCTTTTTGTTCCGAAAGATGAAGTGATTACTACGACCAAATCGAGAATCGACAAGCACAACAATATTTATACGACCAAAAGAGAACCTGTCGATACAGAAATTCCGTTGGTTATTCTCATTGACGGTCGCAGTGCTTCGGCTTCGGAAATCGTGGCAGGAGCCCTTCAGGACTTAGACCGAGCCGTTGTGGTGGGGAGCAGAAGTTTCGGAAAAGGGCTGGTGCAAAGAGCTATTGATATGACTTATGGCACTCAGGTGAAAGTTACCATTTCCCGCTACTATACTCCTTCGGGAAGATGTATTCAGGCTTTGGATTACACACATCGGGATGCAGAAGGGAAAGCCATCAGAACCGATGAAAAAAACTACAATGCTTTCAAAACCCGAAAAGGAAGAACCGTTTATGACGGAGGCGGAATTTTGCCCGACATCGAGCTGGAAGAAGCTAAAAAAAGCCCGATTACACAGGCTCTTATCGAAAATGACGGAATTTTCAATTATGCCACCCATTATTATTACAAAAACAGTTCGTTGGGAGATAAAATTCCGAATATCACCGATAGCGATTTCAACGATTTGAAATCCTGGCTCAGAAAAGAGAATTTTTCGTATAACACAGAAACTCAAAAAGCTTTGGAAAAAGCCCTCGAAACAGCACAAAAAGAGCAAGTAGATAAAAGCATTACCAACCAGTATGAAACCCTGCTGCAAAACCTGAAAAAAAGCAACGAAACCGAATTGGATAAAAACAAAAACGAAATCAAAAGACTCCTGACCGATGAAATTATCGTTCGTTTTCAGTATAGAGAAGGTTTGTATAACTACTATGTTCAGAACAATTCGGAAATCCAAAAAGCGGTACAAATTTTGAACAACAAAACCCAATATAACAGCATTTTGAAGAAATAATAAACAGTGTCCGTCCCCGATAGCTATCGGGAGTAATCAGACTGGGCACAAAACAGAATACCGAATCAATGAATTATCTGAAATCCATACTTTTCTTTGTGTTTTTTTCTGTAAGTGTTTTTGCTCAGGAAGAAATCGTGCATTCGGTTTATTTTGAGTTCGACAAATACAACCTGAAAGAAGATCAGAAAAAATCAGCCGTAGAATTTGCTAAATCCTTAGATTCGACCATAGTGGAATCTATCAGTATTTATGGCTATTGTGATGACAGAGGAAAAGACGATTATAATTTCGTGCTTTCGACCAACAGGGCAAATACCATCAGAGATGAACTTATCAGAAACGGAATCACCAGTAAAATCATTGTTTCCATTGAAGGAAAAGGCAGAATTTTGATTGACGATGACCTGATTGACAACCTGCCTGAAGTACGTTCTAAAAACCGAAGAGTCGATGTGGTTGCCAACCTGAAAGAGATAAAAATCGAAGAAGAACCTCCGGTAGAGATTCCCGGATTATACGAAAATATCGAAAGCAACCACGTGGTAGGCGACCGGATCTATCTGAAATCACTCCTGTTTGACAGAGGAAGCAGCAAACTCACGTATGCTTCCCGAAAAGAACTCGACCGCATTGCCAAACTGCTGTATAAATACAAAAATTATCATTTTGAAATTCAAGGTCATGTGTGCTGCACTCCCGCCTATCACAAAGAAGCTGTGGATAGAGATACCAAAAAAAGAGAACTTTCGAAAAACCGGGCAGAAGCCGTTTATAAATACCTCCTTGCCAAAAAAATTCCGAAATATAGAATGACCCACAGAGGTTACGGAACCTCAAAACCTTTAGGCAAAGACCCCCGATTAGACAGACGGGTGGAGTTTGTGATTACGAAGAAGTAAAGTGTTCAGATATTCAAAGTCAAAAACCTTTATCCTCCTTAAACATTAGCGTAAAATCTGACCAATCTTCAATTCTGAATGCCCGAATATCACGAACAGATTTTCTGAACCATTCAATTTTATTCAGAGCGTTCATAGCCATTGTTACAGCAATCAGGCTTTTTTCGGTAATGTATGTACTGCCTTGTATCCAATGGAAGTCATTTTCTCCCATTACCTTTTTTATTTCCGAATAGGCACTATGGTATTGTTCACCATAATGGATTTTCAAATCAGAAATAACCATATCAAAGGCTATTGCATACATACCTCGTTGTCCAAAGATTTAAACATATCTTCCTTTTCAAAGAAAATCTCTCCGTCATCGGCTTTTGCAGTAACAACAATACCGACATAAGGATTTTTTTCGACTTCAATAATGGTAGCTTCTGTCCAATCGGTTCTCCCCGTAACCTGAGGAGAAATTAAAACTCTATCTCCTGTTTTCATATTGATATTTTTTTTTATCAAAGATACTAATTTTTATAGACGGTCCTCAATAAAAATCCACATTAACCCCAACCTTAATACTTCTGTATTGCGAAATAGCATCAAAGGAATTCAGGTTAAAGATATTAGCATTTCGTTTTGAAAGTCTTTTTTTGACTTGTTGTGTTATGAAAAATCTCTATCTTTGATAAAAATTAAGTTATGAGTACAGCGGAATTAAATATTATAGACGGTTATATCGGGCTTTTGGAAAATTTAAGCCCGAGTAGTAAGCTCGACCTGATTTCAAAGCTGACAAATTCCTTAAAGTCGGATTTTAAAAAGAAAAAACCATCGTTTAAAAAGGCTTACGGAGCTTTTGAATCAGACAAAAGTGCAGAAGAAATAATTGAGGAAATCCGAAACAGCCGAAACTTTAACCGACAAATAGAATCATTTTGAAAAAGTATTTGATAGATACTAATATTGCTGTTTTTTATATGAAGGGTAAACACCCGATTCTTGAAAAAAGATTTGATAATTTATCTTCTGAAAATTGTTTTATTTCTGAAATAACTTTGGCAGAATTAAAATTCGGAGTTGAGAAAAGTATCAATCCCGAAAAAAACACAAAAGTTCTTAATGATTTCCTTACCGGAGTTCAGATACTTCCTATATTTCACTCTTTGGATTTGTATGCTAAAGAAAAAGCAAGGTTACAAAAGGCAGGAACACCCGTAGATGATTTTGATTTGCTGATAGGAGTTACTTCTGTTAAGCATAATTTGATAATGGTAACGAATAACACAAAACATTTTAAAAACATTACAAATATTGAACTTGAAGATTGGGCTTAAATATGTAAAACAATTTCATACATTTGCTAAAATAAAATAGAATAAATGAAATAAAAACATAAAATAACTCTCAACGCTCAGCACTCCAAAGGAGAGGGGCTGGGAGAGGGAAAAATATAGCATTTCGTTTTGAAAGGCTTTTTTTTTGATTTGTTGTGTTATGAAAAATCTCTATCTTTGATAAAAATTAAGTTATGAGTACAGCAGATTTAGATACAGTAAAAGTAGATTTGGTACGCTATATTCTAAACGAAACCGACACAAAGGTTATCGAAAAAATAATGCGTTTGGTTTACGAAAAAAAGGAAACAGCTGTAAAACCCAAAAGTCTTGCCTCACATTTAGGAAAGCTAAAAAGAGGAATAGACGGTTTGGCGTATCAAAAAGCAGTTCGCAATGAGTGGGATTGATTTTTTAGCCGACACTAATGTTTTGCTCTATATTTTGGAAGACTTGCCACAAGTTGGAGAAATAAGCAAAAGTTATTTTGCTGTTTCGGTAATTTCTGAAATCGAATTATTAGGAAAAAAGGATATTACCACACAAGAGGTTAAAATCATAAAAAGTCTTTTAAGTGATTGTGTGTCTTTGCCTTTTACAGACCAAATAAAAGAAAAAACAATTGAGCTAAAACAAAAGTATGGAATAAAAGTTCCCGATGCTATCATAGCCTCAACCTCTATTGCATATAATATTCCTCTTGTAACAGCAGACAGAGGGTTTAAAAAAATTACAGGTTTAGATGTTCATATTTTAGAACTTTAAATTCGGAGATATTGAAAAAATAAATACATTTGTAAAAATAAAACAGAATAAATGATATAAAAACAAAATAAAAATACATTAAAATATAACGTTTCGCTTTGAAAGTCCTGTATCAGAAATCTCGCAAGTTTTCGGTAGCACAGGAAGGTAAAAGTGGAATGTCTGCGTTTAAAGGCGTGGACATTCTCTTTGCTTTGTGCTACGGGTTTTGCGAGAACCTCTGATACGAGCATTGGGAATTGTTCCACGCTTGTTTTTTTGGTATAAAGTTAAATTGTAATTTTTAAAATAATAATCTTATGAAAGTACTTAAAAAGATATTATTAACGTTTTTTCTTTTGTTCTCTATAACAGGAACATCACAAACAAGAAAACACTTTAACACCTTTACTATTATTACATATAATGGAAAGTATGTAAATAAAACAGTCAAAGACAACGCTGTATTTAAAGAAGAAAAAAATTACATAACCCTTATTTCTGACAATTTTACTTTTGAGAATGCTTATAAAACAAATATCGTTGAACATCATTATGATGAACAATATGGCAGGGTTACCGCTACTTTATATACAACACGATTTTATGAAATACTACTAATACAGCATATTGATTTACCTAAAAAAGAAGGAATTTATTTGAAAATTATTGATGCAGAAGAAGAAGAATATTTAATCCATTTACATAATAAACTATAAAACTATGAAAACTATGAAAACTATGAAAACACTCTATGTAATACTTTTTTTGTTATTTACATTTCCTATGTACTCTCAATATTATTACAACAACAATAATAACAACAAAACAACAAGACAGCAGAGAGAATTAGAGACACTAGCTAAATTGGCTAATATTGTAGAAAAAGAAAGAGAAGAGGAACGACAATTAAAAATATTAGCGGAAACTTATCGTAATGATGTGAAAGAATTAGTGAAAGAATATCGTTCTTACATCACTCAAGAACAATATAATAAATTAGTTTCTTTACAAGCTGAAAATTGGTCTATATTTATTGTGGACGGATTAAGTGACTATGGCTCATATAGAATTTTTTTTAAATATAATCCGAATGCTTTAAAAAAGTATAGTGGTAGTATAACAGATAGGTTAATAAAATATATGGACTCTAACGAGCAAACTGAAAATGAGGAATCTAAAAATAAAAAAACTTATTTACATAAGGGTACTGATGTTGAGGTTTTCTCTTATAGTCCTATATTAAATTCTCCTGACTCTAATTCAAAAGAAGTAGGTAAAGCTGAAAATAGAATGGTTAAAATCATAGAAAAATATAATGATAACTTTTATAAAGTTAGTTCAGGCTCTATTACAGGTTATATAGAGGTTCGTTGGTTTAGACATAATTATTAATAAAAAAAAAGAATAGTGTCTTGTAGTATTTAAAAATCATAACATCATTAATCGTTTATGATTATAAAACTAAATAAATTAAGTGTTTGAATAATGACTTTACTATCAGAGTTTTTATACATATCATTATCTTCTGGCTGGGATTCTAAATTTAATAATGTAGCTACTCCTGTCATATCTTTTGTTGCTGTTATTATCTATACTATTACATTATATTACAGTATAAAGCAAAACAGAATTATTTTAAGTCAAAACAGAACTATTTTAAGTCAAGGCATAAAACCATTTTATGATAAAGAAATAGACAATCTTATTGAAAAAGCTAAAAAAATAAAAATAATTGAGGATAATTTGTATCGTAATAAAGAAATTAATGCTTTAAACTACGTAGAGTTTATAAAAGAGTCTTTAGTATCATTATATCATAACAAAGATTTTATGCAAGAATATAATTTGGATATGATAAAAAAAATAAGAGTTATAAAA
>JBAYSC010000124.1:0-7088 GCA_041676345.1 Flavobacteriaceae bacterium
GAGGTTTGTTGATTCGGGCTCTCGGAGGTTTTGAAGCTGCGGGTTCTTGTACCTCAGCAATTTTATCTTTGGCAGCAGCAGTAATAACTTCAGGGCTTGCCGCCTGAAAATCTAAAATCTGGTAAACGAGTTCGTCTTTTTTCAGGTTTCGGTACTTGCCGATTTTGGCTGCCTTAGCAATTTCTTGAAGCTCAGGAAGCTTCATTTCTTTCAATACAGAAATGTCAAACATGTAGTATCAATGATTAAATTTATAAATCAATTTTTTAATTCAAAAAGGGGAGTAAAAAGCAAATAAATATAGAGTGTGATTTTTGGAAGTGTGATTTTGAATAGAGAAAAACAGGGTCAAATCACGGTGCAATAATACGAATTAAATTTTAATAAACAAGTAGTATAATTAAAAAAGAAGCCTTATTTTTGCGAAATATTTTAGTCACACCCAAAAAATGATTCAGCGAATACAGACTTTATATCTTGCCCTGGTGGTTGTAATTTCGGGAATTCTGCCCTTTGTTTTTCCGCTCTGGAAAGAAAACGGGGTGGCATTTTATTTTATGCAGGACACGAAATATATAGCTTTATTCGGGCTTGGTGTAGCTTTGGCTGTGTTGAGCATCAGTAACTACAAAAAAAGACAACAACAATTTGTGATGAACAGATTGAATATCATATTAAACTTAATTTTACTAGGATTATTTGTGTATCGTTCGCTAAATTTATCCGGAGAATCTTTTGATTCTGAGAAGGGTATTGGGCTTTTCCTCCCGATTGCATCTATCGTTTTTCTGGTGCTTGCCAACAGAGCTGTCAAACGTGATGAAGAACTCGTAAAATCTGTGGACAGATTGCGATAAACCTATCATCTTAGTTTTATTAGTGCGAAAAAGTCGCTTGAAGCCATTCAAGCGATTTTTTTCGTTTAGGGCAAAAGCTTAGAACCGTTTTCTTTAGAACTCCAACTTCAAGACCACTCCTTTGAGCTCGGGTTTTTCCTGAATAAAGTTCAAAAGCCATTCTTTAAGCTCTTCGATTTCGTAAGGTAAAAGTGATTTTATAGCTTTTTGCAGCTCTTTATAAAAAAGTAGAGGGTCAAAACTCACGCTCTCCAATACTTTTTTGGTATAGGTAAACATTGATCTTGCCATAATATCATAAGTTTTAGTAAGGTACTATTTTCCAAACGTCAAAGGGCGTGGGAATAGTATGTTTATTTCGTTAAAAAAATCATAAATTCTTAGAAGCAATAGTCATCTCTCTTTTCCCTACGGGACCTGAGGTTTTCCTTACCGAAAACCCCGCTTCTTTCATATTTCGGGTAATTACTCCCCGAGCAGCATAGGTTGTCAAAATCCCTTGCTTTTTCAAGGCTGTAAACATCTTTTTGAATATTTCGGCACTCCACAATTCGGGTTGCACCCGAAAACCGAAAGCATCAAAATAAATCAAATCAAAACGGTTTTCCAAGTCGATTTCTTCAAACCTGAACCGGAGTTTTTCGAGAGAAAAAAAATCGGAGAAAGAATGCTCTTTTCCCCACCCGCAACGGTGAAATTCCAGAAACGTTTCCTGAGAGCTTTCTGCCTGCAAGAGTTCAGGGTAATTCAGGCGGGAGTATAGCTCCTGCGAAATCGGGTAATATTCGACAGCCGTATAGTTTATTTTTTGTTTTCGCTTTTGGCTTTCCAAGAAAGTTATCAAAGCATTCAGCCCCGTCCCGAAACCAATTTCCAGAATCGAGAGTTCTCTTTTATCTGAAAAGAAATCCAGTCCGTTTTTGATAAAAACGTGATAAGCCTCCTGAATGGCTCCGTGTTTGGAATGATAACTTTCGTTCCACTGAGGCAAATAAATGGTTACCGAACCATCTGATGTAGCGATAAGCTGCGAATCCATCATTTTAAAAATGACAAAACCTCATAATCCCGATAAATCAGGTTGATGAGGTTTTGTTTTATGTATTAGTTTATTCAACGGTTGTGTTGTTCTCGGGTACAAATATACGCTAAAACAAGAAGCAAGTCGTTATAAAAAATTACAGCCGGAAGAAATCTTCCGGCTGTAAATAAGAGCCTGTTTAAAATTTATCTAATAATTTGTTTATGCTTCTTTTTGGCTGCAACTTCGTTATATTTTCTTGAGATAGAACACCGCTATCTCAGGAAAATATGCCTCGTTTCGCTCAAAAATAAGCTATAAACATTCTCACAATATAAATTTAAACAGGCTCTAAATTTTAGTTTTTAACTTTTTTGGTCAACACTTTGTTTTCCGAAGTCGTAACTTTCACAATATATACTCCGGTTGTTCCAAGAGCTTTTATACTGTGAGTTTGCCCTTCTGCCTGAGCCGTATAGACTTTTCTACCCAACATATCAAACACTTCTACCTGCTGCATTTCAAAGCCTTGTGTCTGGATTTGGAAGGCTTCACCTTGTTTGAAAACCACCCAATTGTAGTGCTCCAAATCAGGATTATCTACACTCATCGTTGTTTGATAGATTACCTCAAAACGATTCTCAAACGTTCCTTCTTCAGTGATGAAAGTATAGGCTCCGTTTTTCAAATTGTGTTCGGTTTGAGTCAGGTTGTCTCTCAAATAGATGTTTTGATTTTCCACATCAAACAGTCCGTCAAAGTTTGTAAGCGAAATCGTGAATTCGCCTCCGCTTATAATTCTAAGTCCTAACGGAACCACATCGGTTATCACAAACGGTTCACGACCCTGAATTACGAATTTACCTGAATGATCTTCGATTAAACTATAAATAGCACTTCCGTCATGACCAAACATTTCACCGTCAATCTGAGCATCATAATCTGTCGAGGCACTTTCCATATATCCGATAAGGAGTTTGTTTAAGGTACTCTCTTCATTTGACAGACTCAACCACAAACGGTGTTTTTCCTGGTTCATTTGTCTGAAGAACATTCCTGTACTTCCCAAACGCATACTGTTGTCGAAGGCTACTTGTGTAGCTCCCGAACCGATTTCGGCAATAAATCCTTGTCCTACGGCAATTTCACCATTTGGAACTGTAGTGCTGTTGTCTGCAGGCTCTGTTCCTACACCTCCTAAAAGGGTATAAGAAGCATAGTTGTTTTCTACATATTCACCCTCTACCGGAGCATTGGTGTTTGTCCAGAAATAAAGGGTCAGCATTTGAGGGTTTGCAGCAAATAAAGCATCTGCATCAATAGCTGACGGATAAGGGTTACCAAGACCGTTATAGGCTTCGTCTGTTACCGCAACCGAAACGTTTCCGTTGTATGGTACACCTGTAAACACTCCGTTATATACTTGTGGTGTTTCGGTGAAATTATTTGGTGCACGGAACAAATAAGCGTGTCCTTCCTGGAATTCTGTTTCTGTAAATGTATTTACATACGCATCTTCTACAGCATCATATTTATAGATTCTGTTGGACAACGTTTCTGGCGAAAAAGCCTGAACCCCTTGTCCTGCAACCGGAGAAGACCACATAGTGTAATCTAATAACTTCATTAGATTACTGTTTCTGTTCACAGTAATTGCTCCATAGTTTTCTACATCCTGATTTTGAATCAAAGCTGCTCCGTTTTCTACCACAAAATCTGTAGCCGAAGCAACGTTTACGATTACTCCGTCAACCGTTACCGAGCTTCCTGACGGGATCGTAATACTACCGTTTTCTGTAATAATAAGCGACTTTGTCATTCCTGAATCTCCTACTGTTACGGCTGCATCGAGAACGGTTACTTTAGTGCCGTCAGGATCTCCGTTTGACCAGTCTGTTCCGTTCCATACGGTTGATTCTACCAATTTGAAAAGTTGTAATTCGTGTTGCCCGTCATTTGCATAAGCAGCAAATCGAGGGTTGCCCGAATTATAGGACAATTGTCTTAATGGCTCAGCCACGTTGAGTACTGTGAACTTATCGTCTGCATAGGTGAATGTCCATCTGTTGGTATCTGCAGGAGCATCTTCGATTGAAGCTGAATTTCCGCTTGACCAACCTACATATTTTGCGATTACTTCATTATAAATTGTTTTTCCGCTACCATTTGTTTCAATTTTCCAAACTTCATCCTCAGACGGGTTTAGTGTAAACGAAGCCATTGCATTGGCATCAGCACTTACAAAATAACCTGTAGTTGCACTTCCGTTTCTTCCGTTGGTCATCAAGTATTCACTTCCTTCGTTGGTAATTACATAATAACCGTCTGTCAAATCATCAACCGAAGTGATTTTCTCGAATACTCCGATACCGTCATATAATTCAGGAGTTTCTGTAACAGTAAGTGTAATATCCTGGCTAAATGTATTCCAGTTTGCATCACCAGCCTGAGTTGCTGTAATGGTTGTATTACCAAGACCTACGATAGTTACTGTATTTCCTGAAACAGTAGCTACGGCTGTATTTGAGCTTCCGTAAGAAACAGTCAGACCTGCATTGGTAGTAGCCGGTAAATCAAACGGAGCATCAGTATCATATTTGGTCATATCTACAAAGCCCGCAAGGGTTTGTGTACCTTGAGCAACAACAAACTCAATAGTTGCTGATGTACTTGTACCAACAATATTGGTAGCCGTTACCTGAATATCAAAAGAACCTGCTGTTTCGGGAGTTCCGGTAATAGCTCCGGTTGTCGTATTAAAATTAAGACCTGTTGGAAGCATTCCTGTATAAGCATAAGAAGTTGGGTTTTCTGTAGCTGTAATTTGTGCTGAGAAAGCCTCTCCAACTGTTCCGTTGAATGTTTCTGCTGTTACTACAGGCACTGCTAACACGGCTCCTGAAACAGCAACGGTAGCATCCGATGCTCCACCACCTGAAATCGTTACAGAACCATTATAAGTATTTACTGCCTGACCAGCTGACAAACGAACCCAAACGGTTTGGTTTGTTCCGTCATAGGCGGTAAGCGAAACTGAACCTGCATATCCTGTAGCCTCTGAAAGTGAAAGTTCGAAATTAACAGGAGCGGTAATAGTAACATCTGAACCGTCAAGGTTTTCTCCACTCAACACAAAACTTTGTGCTGCAGAAGGACCACTTCCGAAACCATAGTTTAATCCTGTGATTGTAGCAGGAGCTACAGCAAAGATTGGGTCTGTTGATGGAACAGAAAGTTTATAAAGGAAGATATTTTTTTGACTACCTGTATAAGCTGCAAATCTTTCTTGTCCATTATTTGAATTATACTGAAGTTTTCTAGTATTTAATGCAATATTGGTGAAATGGAACTCATCATCTGTATAGGTAATCGTCCAACGTTGATTATCTCCAGCTACTGCATCTACAACTTGAATGTTGTTTGAGCTTCCTGTGTAAGAAACATATTTTTCTGTTACTTCATTATAGATGGTATATCCACCACCGTCTGCTGCTATATACCATACGATACCTGTATTAGGGTTTGTAATAGTATTACCTGCAGGAGTTACCGCTTCACGAGCTAAGAATGTACCATTGTGGTTGTTGGTCATAGCATTAGCATTTGTATGTGACTCAACAACAACATAGTAACCTTCTGTCAAATCTGATGTAGAAGTAATTTTCTCAAATACTCCAACACCATTATAAGTATCAGGAACTTCTGTAACAGTAAGTGTAATATCTTCACTTAAAGCAGTCCAGTTAGCATCTCCAGCCTGAGTTGCTGTAATGGTTGTATCACCAAGACCTACAATAGTTACCGTGTTTCCTGAAACGGTAGCTACATCTGTATTTGAACTTCCGTAAGAAACTGTTAGACCAGCATTAGTTGTTGCAGGCAAAGTAATATCAGCAGCACCAAGCGTTGTATTGATATTTGCAAAACCATCGATCGTTTGTGTTCCTTGAGCAACAACGATAGAAATAATTGCTGATGTACTCGTACCCACAATATTGGTAGCCGTTACCTGAATATCATAAGAACCTGCTGTTTCGGGAGTACCTAAGATTTCACCTGTGGTTGTATCAAAGGTAAGCCCTGTTGGAAGCGTTCCTGTATAAGCATAAGAAGTAGGGTTTTCTGTAGCTGTAATTTGTGCTGAAAAATCCTCTCCAACTGTTCCGCTGAATGTTTCTGCTGTTACTACAGGCACTGCTAACACGGCTCCTGAAACAGCAACGGTAGCATCTGTAGCACCACCACCTGAAATCGTTACAGAACCATTATAAGTATTTACTGTCTGTCCTGCTGACAAACGAACCCAAACTGTTTGGTTAACTCCGTCATAGGCAGTAAGCGAAACTGAACCCGCATATCCTGTAGCCTCTGAAGTTGACACTTCAAAATTAGCAGGAGCGGTAACAGTAACATCTGAACCATCAAGGTTTTCTCCGCTCAATACAAAACTCTGAGCTACAGAAGGACCACTTCCGAAACCGTAATCTAATGCTGTGATTGAAGCAGGAACTACAGCAAAGATTGGGTCTGTTGATGGAGCAGCAGGAGTGATATAAATATCATCTAAGTTGAGACGCATATTATCACTTTTTGCAATTCTTAGTCTTACATTACCTGAAAGATTTAAGGTGAAATTAGCTTCTGTCAATGTAGTTGTAGTCGTATTTATAACGTCACTCACATAAGCTGTCCAAGTTACTCCTCCATCAGTTGATGCAAATAACTGCCATGAAGTTACTCCATCACTACCGTATAAAGCATGTAATAGAGAAACTGTAGCTACACCATCTGTTATATCAAAATTAGTTTCGATATAACCATTTCTAAGACGAACCGACTGACTGCCATTTTTTCTATCGTTAGCAGCTGTTCCTAATAAAGCATCACTCATATTCCATTCACCTGCTGTAGTTGTAACCGTTCCTAACGCATAACCTCCTTTAGTTCCCGTTTCAAAATCTTCCCAAGGAGCTATATACTCTACAAAAGAAGCACTAATAGTTTGGTTTTCTGTAACATTCTGAAAAGTGTACGTTGTTACAGCTCCCACAGAAGTTCCGTTTACCAAAACATCAGCTACCGCATAACCTGAATCGGGAGTAATGGCAAAAGCCTGATTTGCTCCACAGTTTACAGTTGTTATTCCGTCTGGAGTAATACTCCCGTTAGCTCCTGCTGATGCTGTAATATCATAAGTTCCTGTTGAGTTA
>JBAYSC010000125.1:0-7053 GCA_041676345.1 Flavobacteriaceae bacterium
CAATGGCAACCTGACTTCGATGTCCTGCCAAAACTCCTGCTACATAGAGGTTTTCAGCTACTTTATGGTCGTCGTTTAGCAGTTGAATTCGGTTTTTTTCGGGTATGGACTTTTTGTGTGGAATGATGTAGGGATTTAACCCTTCCATATCAAATGTGTTGGATGCTCCCACAGCCACCACAACTATTTTGGCTTCATAGATGTTGTCATGAGTATAAACCTGATAATAGTCGTTATCACGAAGCACTTGGGTTACTTTTTCGTTTGGGATTTGCTCGATGTGAGGATAGGCTTTTTCGAGGTGTTCGAGGCTTTCGAGCATCAGCTCCGAGCCCAATTTCCCGAAAGGAACACCATAAACATTATTAAGCAGGGCATCTTGCAGATTTCCGCCTCGTTGATGGGTGATGATTCCGATTTTTTTGTCTTGAGCAAAGGCTTTTTTATGAGCCGAACCCAAAACCAAAGCACAGGAAACTCCCGCTACTCCGCCTCCGATAATCAAAACATCAAACATACTTATTTGTGGTGGTTTTCAATAGATTTAGACATTCTGAAAATCAACAAAATACATATCGCACAAAGCGAAGCCACAATTCCGATTAGGGCAATCAGGCTGTCGCCTTCAAAAAGGCTATCGAAATTGAGCATCGTAATGTTAAACACGATCAGCCCCAGAGCTAAGGTAATTAATATGTAGATAAAAGTTTTCATTTTGTTTTTGGTAGTTTTTCCTGAATTTTTGAAAGAAATCGTTTCAGATTTTTCAAATCGGAAAACCATTTTTTTGAGTTATTCCGTACAAAATTACGGATTCACCCACTACATAAAAAGCCCTTTAACATTGGCCGCAAATAATTTAACAGCGATAGCCAGCAAAACCACTCCAAACACTTTTCGAATCACCCCAAGCCCTCCTTTTCCTAATACCCGCTCGATTTTCCCGGAAGATTTCAGTACAAAATAAACCAAAACCGTATTGAGCAAAATCGCTACAATAATGTTGATACTCTGATATTCTGCTCTCAATGCTAAGATGGTTGTCATGGTTCCTGCTCCTGCAATAAGCGGAAAAGCAAGCGGAACGATTGAAGCCGTGTTGGGAGCTTCATCTTTGTATAACCGAATGCCCAAAATCATCTCCAATGCCAGAAACAAGAGTACGAAAGCTCCTGCTACGGCAAACGAATTCACATCAATACCTATGAGTTTCAGGATTTCGTCTCCAACAAACAAAAAGGCAAGCATAATCACAGCAGCCACAATCGAGGCTTTTTCTGATTGAATATGCCCGACACGATTTCGCAAGTCCACAATAATAGGAATGCTTCCTAAGATATCAATTACGGCAAACAAAATCATGGTTACCGTAAAGGTTTCTTTCCAACTAAAGCCCAAATCGAATTCCATTTATAAAGTATTAAGATGAGAGTATTAAGTAGTAAGACAGGGTTGAAATAACTTCCCGTTTTGAGTTCAATTTTTCAAAATTCCCTTTTTCAGAATCTGTCCGAAGTGGTACATATCTTCGTAACTGCAATAGAGCGGAACAGGTGCTAAGCGGATTACGTTTGGTTCTCTCCAATCTGTAATTACTCCGTTTTTCATCAGATAATGAAAGAGTTCTTTTCCTTCTCCGTGCAGGAAAACCGAAAGTTGATTGGCTCTTTCCTGAGGATTTTTCGGAGTAATAATTTCAAAACTACTATCGACTTCTTTGTCGATTTCCTCCAGAACAAATTCGAGGTAAGCCGTGATTTTATCTCTCTTTTCGATAAGAGCCTCCATCCCGATTTCGTCAAACATTTCCACCGATGCCAGATAAGGAGCAAGAGTCAGAATGGGCAGATTGCTCACCTGCCAGCCATCTGCTCCCTGAACCGGATCAAAGTTGGGTTCCATCAAAAACCTACGTTCTTTGTTGTGTCCCCACCAACCTGCAAATCGTGGTAAATCAGAATGGTGGTGTTTTTCGTGAACAAAAATTCCCGAAGCATTTCCCGGCCCGGAATTCATATATTTATAGCTACACCAGGCAGCGAAATCTACATTCCAATCGTGAAGTTCGAGTTTGATGTTTCCGGCTGCATGAGCCAAATCCCAACCTACAACGGCTCCCACCGAATGTCCTTTTTCGGTGATGGTTTTCATATCGAAAACCTGTCCGGTATAATAGTTCACACCTCCGATTAAAACAAGTGCCAACTCCTCGCCTACTTCTTCAATTTTAGCCAAAACATCTTCCAGACGAATGTTGTGTTCGCCTTCTCTACGTTTGATTTCGACAATCGCTTCTTTGGGGTCAAAACCGTGATGTCTGACCTGACTTTGCAACAAATACTGATCTGACGGAAAGGCTTTTTCTTCGCACAAAATCTTGAATCGCTTTGCTGTAGGGCGATAAAACGACACCATCAGCAAATGCAGATTTACCGTCAAAGTATTCATCACCGAAACCTCACTTGGTTTGGCTCCGACAACCTTGCTCAACGGATTGGCAAAGCGTTCGTGATAATCCCACCAGGGTTTTTCTGCATAAAAATGACCTTCTACAGCCAATTCTGCCCAGTCGTTCATCACTTCATCTACATATTTTTTGGCTCTTTTGGGTTGTAAACCAAGGGAATTTCCTACGAAATAAATTACCTGTTTTCCGTTTACTTTCGGGAAAGTAAATTCATCTCTGTATTTAGCTAATTTGTCTTGGCTGTCTAATTGCTGTGCAAATTCAAGGGTATTTTGGAAGTTCATTTAGTTAATGGTTATTTGTTAATGGTCTATTAGAGTGCTGCAAATTTATAAAATTTTACCTGAAGGATTTTTCGGTTTTCTTTTTCGTTTATTTGTTAGTAACTTCTCTTATTTGGCGATACCCGATAATTAAAAGCACAATTCCTAACACAAAACTTATCGGAAGTCCCACAACCGGAGGAGGTATATTAAAAGGCGGTTCTCCCCAACTATTTTCAATTGCTTTGACAGAAAATGACTTTCCTTGTATCAGGAAAGATAAAGCGGTAACAATAAATTGAAGAAAAATAGTTGTGCCATACAGCCAATTAAGTGCAGACGATTTATTTTTCTTTACTAATTCCCTCCCAATAAACCATTGTGAAAGCATCGGAATAAATACAATAATTATGGATAACCAAAATAAGATTTCTGATGTTTTCATTTATATCTATTTTCTGTTAATCACTCTTTATTGCATTTGGCAGCATTAGTAAAAACGCAACGGACTTTTCATAATTCAACTCATCATAAAACAATCCGACTCGTGCAAGGTTGTTATAATAGGTTTGCAGGTTGTTGTCATAATAATGCTCACTCCCTATATACCAGGCCTTTTCACCAAGCATAACAGCCAAAAACCATTTTTCAAGCAATCGGGCTGTTCTTCCGTTACCGTCATTGAACGGGTGGATTTTTACAAACACCAAATGAATGAGCGAAGCATAATAAAACACCTGTTTCAAACTGAGTTTTTGTTGAATTAAAGTATCTAATTCTGTCCAAAAAGCTTCAAACTCTTGTTTTACTATCGAAGATACAGCCGCTTCATACTGAATTTTTTGTGTCTGCTGTTCCATAATCAGCATATTGCCTGTTCTGACTTTTCCTCGTTGGTTTTCGGGTAATAAATGTTTTGTGGCAATTTTATGAACTTCAAGAAAGTTTTTAAGAGTCAGCTTATTATCTCTTGCAAATTCGTAGACTTCAAATAAATCGTTAGGCTTTTCGGTAAGGTTGGGCAAATATTCAATGTCCTGCAATTTATGTTTTAGGTAGCTGTCGATTTCCAATGTTTCGCCTTCAATACGAGAGGAAGCCATAACCGAAACAGCCGTATAAAACCGAAAACTTTCGACTGTCCATTCCCGTTGCTTTACTTGCTCTAATGCGGTTTCGATAGCCACATCAAGCATAGCGGTATAGGTGTCAAAATATTTGTCGGTCAGTTTTTTCATTATTGCTCTCAATGCTTATCTTTTTTCAACTTCCCTATGAAAGTACTATAGTTTCCATTCCAATAACACTTTTTACATCGGTTGTTTTCAAATATATGCTCACAATTTTGGTATCCGTATAAAATATGAGAACATTCAGGGCAAAGTGATTTCATTTTAGAAGCCTTTTTATAGTACTCACTTTCACATTCTGTACATCTAATTATTTCTACTTTAAAATCTTTTTTCTTTGCTCTATTCTCTATTTTCTTCTTCTCAAATACGTTTCAAACGTAAAATCATAGTGGTGTTTTTCATCTTTTGAATGAAATTCAGAGCTTATTAATTCCCATTTTGTCAAATCAATTTCCGGAAAAAACGTATCACCTTCAAAATCGTGGTGCACTCTGGTCAGTTCGATTTTATCTGCACTATTTATGGTTTGTTTGTATATTTCTCCACCTCCGACAATCAAAGCATCTTTATCAGACGGAACCGCCTCTAATGCTTCTTTCACACTTTTTACGACCGTAATTCCATCGTGTTTAAAGTCAGGATTTCGGGTAATTATGATATGTTTTCGTCTGGGTAAAATTCCCGGAAGGCTCTCAAACGTTTTCCTGCCCATAATGATATAACCATCAAGAGTCAGGCTTTTGAAGCGTTTCAAATCATCCGACAAATGCCATAAGAGTTGGTTATCTTTACCTAAGGCGTTGTTTTGGGCTGCTGCTGCAATTATCGCAATCATGGGTTTGGGCTTTCTTCCGATGCTTGGTTTTTTCCAAAATCGGCTTCTACTTTTTTCTGCAATTCTTCTATTTTACGTTGTTGTTTGGCAACCAATTTATCAATTTCTTCCCGTTCCCACTGCTTGTTCATAAACCTTTTGGTGATAAAAACATTGATAAAATGCAGGATGAACAAAAATGCCCAAGCCAGAATCACATAGAGCGACCAACCTTGCTGAGTGGCATATACATCAAACAATTTATCGAGAACAATCAGGAAAATACTGCCTACGAAAAACAAAACAAAGTGCACAAACAACTTTCGTTTTTGTTTAATCCGCTTTCGGGCATTTTCATACAATTCGTGTTGTAAAGGACTATTCATAAAAGTAAGGTTTTATAAAATATGGTGAGCTACAAAGTTATTATTTTTTTTGATTCATAAATTTATTTACCTTTGATAATCATTTTTTGTGTATGAAAGTTAGCATTACAGCCCTTTTTTGTCTTTTTTTGTTTCTGCTTCCGCTAAAGGGAAAGGCTCAGGACAGCCTTTCAACAGCTCAATTTCAACGGGAATTAGAACTTCTGAAAACACTTCGTGAAAAAGATTCGCTACGAATCGAAATGCTTACTGCCGAACTGAAAATGCTCTTGTCTTTACGAATTCAGGACCAACAAAATAAGCCTGTAGAGGACTCACTCTATCAGGCTGAATTACAGGAAATTCAACTCCTCAGAGAGCAAAACAAAGGTGTTCCCGTAGTTTTTTATAATGACACGCTATTTTCTATTTATACTTCTTTAGGTCCTTATCTGCCCGAAGAACGAAAGCAAAACATTGAAGAAAAACTCCAGAAACTTTACAAAAAACCTTTCTTTTTTCAGGATTCGATTGTGGTGAAAAACTCCAACGGATTTATGAATATTTCCTATCAAAACGAAATCATCAACGGAGTTTCCGCTTCGGATGCTCTTTGGGCAGGTGTAAGTCTGGATAGTCTGGCACAATTTCAGGCAGCAACCATAAAACAAGCGGTTGTAAAACAAAGAGAGGCTCATAGCCTGAAAAATAACCTTATCAGAATTGGTGAACTTTTACTCATCATCACTTTTCTGATAGTAATCGTTTGGGGCATCAACCGAATTTTTAGCTACCTGAAAACAAAATTAACGGCACAAGACCACTTCTTTTTGAAGGGAATAAAAGTCAGAAATTATGAGCTTATCCGAAAAAAGCAACTTCAAAAAATGCTTTCCCGTTTTTTATCGGTATTGAAGCTAATCATAATTATTATTTTGATTTTCAGTACTATTCCGCTTATTTTCAGTCTTTTTCCGTTCACTCAAAACTGGTCTGAAGAAATCAGCAAGTGGTTTTGGGAACCGGTCAAAAAAATCGGACTTTCGGCTGAGCAATATCTCCCTAAGCTGGTTACCATTATTATCATTCTCTTTATTGCCCGCTACATTTTGCGACTGTTCCGGTTTTTTGCTTTGGAGGTCGAAAGAGGAAATTTAGTCATCAAAAACTTTCATAAAGAATGGGCACAACCCACCTATTCGCTCATCCGGTTTGTGTTTTTGATATTGGTGGTCATCATCATTTTCCCGTACCTTCCGGGTTCGGGTTCTGATGCTTTTAAAGGGGTTTCGGTCTTTTTGGGAATCCTGATTTCGATTGGTTCGTCTTCTGCTGTGGCAAATGCCGTTGCCGGACTGGTGATTACCTATATGCGACCTTTTCAGGTAAACGACTGGATAAAAACGGGAGACATCACCGGAATCGTAATCGAAAAAAATGCTTTGGTAACCCGACTGAAAACCATCAATAACGAAGATGTAAGCGTTCCGAATTCTGCCGTTTTGAACGGGCACACCATCAATTATTCCTCTATCGGAAAAACAGACGGTTTGGTTATTACAGCCCAAATCAAAGTACGTTATGATTACCCGCATAATCTGGTGGAAGAGCTTTTGCTGGAAGCGGCTTTGAAAACCAATGATATCAGCAAAACGCCACATCCGTATGTTTTTCAGCTTTCGTTGGAAGAAATCAACGTGGTTTATGAGTTGAATGCCTTTACGTTTGTGCCCGAAAATATGTATTTTATCAAATCTGACCTGATTAAAAACATTCAAAACGTATTTACCCAAGCCAAAGTCGAAATCGCTTCTACGCAATATATTGAGATTAAAAGAGGGGGTAAGAAATAAAACGCTAACGGAGTTTTAAACTCCGTTAGAGTTTCATTTTTTCGCCTTCCGAATCTTCTTCGTTTTGGTCATCTTCCGCTTCATTTTCGGGCTGGGTAGAGGTCTCGGTAAAAGTAGGAATTTCGGTTGTAGCCTTGGGAGTTCCTTTCATATTCGCC
>JBAYSC010000126.1:0-6976 GCA_041676345.1 Flavobacteriaceae bacterium
CCTCCATCTGTTGTTTTTATAATAAATCGATGAATACTTCCGAAATACGACCCCCCACAAGCATAGCCTACATTTTCGGTAGGGAAATAAATATCGTTAAACCAACTATAGCTATCTGCAAACCCCTCAACCTGATAGGAAGACCAGGTTTCTCCGCCATCAGACGTACTGTATATAATACCATCTTCATGAGCAACAAAAACCTTATCCTCATTAACAACTGCCATAGCATTACCTGTATATTCAGAAACCAGCTCCCATTGAGCCATAGCCGTAAACGAGAACAAAAAAGTAAATAATAATATCTGTTTTTTCATAACTTTAAAATCTTTTTTGTTGTTTTCCCTTTGTTTGTTATTATATTGAGTATATACTCTCCGTTATGGATATCAGAAACATCAAGACTATTGTAATCTTTTTTATATGATTTTATCACTTTACCCGACAAATCCAAAAGCTGTATCTTTTGAATGTTCAGGTTGTTGTCATATTCAAGATTTATTTTTTCATGGGCTGGGTTGGGGTAGATTTTAACCGTTTTGTCTAAAGCACTACCGACGGACAAAGAACTTGTGTCCATTTTATAAATTTTGTTTTGCTCGGTAGCAATACCTGTATATTCGTCAAAAAGAAATTGTATTTGTTTGTTATTTCCGTTTTCAATAGATGTCCAATTTTCTCCAAAATCTAAAGAAAAGTAACGGGCATCTGCATAAATAGCAGAGTTATATTTTTTTAGTATTCCGATATTTGAACTCATTGCATCAAGAGAAGTCGGACTCCATGTAGCTCCTCCGTCTGTAGTTTTCAGAAATTGCGGGTTATATGTACCAACAGAAAATCCGATTTGCCCGTTGTCAGAAAACAAAAGAGAGAAAGGAACTTCCATCGTAGAATACGGGTTATTGAAATTTCCTAAAGGGAACCAGCTTTCACCTCCGTCCAATGTCTTATAAACAGTCAAATAACTATGCCCAAAACCAACATCATCACTTATAAAGTAAATCTGTGGAAATTGAACATTTATTGGACAAACTGTCAAGCCCCAACTTGTGAAAGAATCTGTAGAAGTAAAAAAACCACTCTGATTGTTTTCAATTTTTGCAAATAAATGTATCGTGTTACCTCTGAACATTACATCATAAATCGATTCTACACCTGTTATCTGTTCCGTTTCCCAGTTTATACCTCCGTCAGAAGTTCTGTATATTTTTGGAGTCGAATTTACTCCGCCATAATTTATTATAATTCCGTTTTGACTGTCTGAAAAATAGATGTTGAAACCATAAACAGGATGATTTGAACTTTCATTAACCACACTCCAACTGTTTCCTCCGTCTGTTGTTTTTAGAAGAAAAGAAGTAATGTTGTTCATAAACCCCTTTGTTCCGATACAATACCCGACTTCGTCTGTCGGAAAATGTACAGAAATCAAATGTAAAGGCTCATCAGTATTTTCAAAAGGATATTCATATACTTCTGCCCAAATATTTTGTCCCTGAACCTGAAATGTCAAAGACAAGCAGAAAAACATAAGTTTGTGTAATAGCTTCATAGCTTTTGAGTTAATGTTTAATCATTTTTTTCCTTTGTTTGTTGTTATATTGAGCACACTCCCCTTCAATTTAACCATTATCAAAAATTTAGTTTTTTACACATCAAAACCAATTAGAAAAATAAAGATATATCATAAAACGTTTTTTATCATAATTTTATTAAAAAAATGAATTATAATTTATAAATTTTGAACATCTTTTTCAAAATAAACCTTATCCCAATTATCCCTTATTTCTCGGATGTGCTTTTATATGTACTTGTTTGAGCTCTGAAAGGCTGCTGTTGAGATAAATCTGGGTCGAAGCCAAGCTCGAATGCCCTAAGAGTTCTTTCACCGAATTCAGGTCGGCTCCATTGTTAAGCAGGTGTGTTGCAAAAGAATGTCGCAAAACATGAGGGCTTGTCTTCACCTTGTCAGATACGCTACTAAGATAGCGATTTATTACACCATACACAAGACTCTCGTATATTTTAGTTCCTTTTTTCGTTAAAAAAAGATAATTTACATCTGTTATCACCTCCAGCTCCTTTCTTTTGTTTGTATAATCTTTGATCAGCTCAATAACGGAATCCAAAAGCGGGAGAATCCGCTCTTTGTTTCTCTTGCCCAAAACCTTAATGGTTTGAGCCGACAAATCAATATTTTCGGTTTTCAGACCTATCAATTCTGCTCTTCGGATGCCTGTGGTATATAGAAGCTCAACCATCAGCCGGTCTCTGACTCCGCTAAAATCATCGGGAAAAGGCTCTGTTTTTATTTTGTTCATCTCTTTTTCCGAAAAAGGCACCTGAACCTGCCTGAGTGTTTTCAGGGGTTGATGTTTAGCCAAAGGACTCACCTTGATTGCTTTTATCTTTAATAAAAATCGGTAAAATGTTTTTAGGGAAGAGATTTTTCGGTTGATGGAGCGGTTAGAAATTCCGCTATCAGACAACGAGACTATCCAAGAACGGATTTGCCCGTAATTTACTTCTTCGAGGCTGTCTATATCAAACTCGGCTTTTAGAAACAGGGATAATGCCTCTAAATCTTTGCTGTAAGCACCAACGGTTAAGGGAGAGTAGTTTTTCTCCTTAGTTAAATAGTCTTGAAAAGCCCGAACATTCGTCTGCATAAAAAAACCATTGACCTCAAAGTTACAAAAACTTTATGAGTCAATGGTTATAATTTTCTGAAAAAAATCACAATTAGTTTTCCAAACTATCTTTCAAGTGTTGGATATATTGTGCTTTTTGGTTCTGAATTCTTTTTACAACAGATGGTTTAGTAAAAGCTTGTCTTGCTCTAAGCTGACGAACAACCCCTGTTTTATCAAATTTTCTCTTATAGCGTTTTAGCGCCTTATCAATATTTTCTCCGTCTTTAATTGGTATAATCAACATAAGTATAACACCTCCTCTCATTTAGCGGATGCAAATGTAAATTATTTTTCCGGTTTTGCCAAATTTATTTTCTTTTGAAAATTATTTTGAGCAAATAACCCAAAACTGCTCCTTTAATTCCGCCCGAAAAAGTATTGACCGCCCCAATTGCCAAATCAGGCAGCACCGAAACAAAGCTCAACGATTCTTTGATTTCTCTTCCGCTTTTCAGAAGTTTTTGATACTGCAACTCTTTTTCGAGTTTGAGTATCTTTAAATCTCTGTCGATTTCCTTATATGAACTGTATCGTTTTCGTTCCATTTTTAGTCGTCTTCGTTATAGAATATTTCAGAGAATTTCTCAATAACAGGTTTTTCAATTTTATCTTTCAGATAATAAACCACAAGGCTCAAAATCAAATAAAAACCACCTATAATCAGGAATCCGTAAGCAAAATTATCCAAAGCATAACCAATGGCAATCGCAGCAGCCACAGAAAAGAAAACAAACACCACGACCAGCAAGATGCCTATCAGCAGGATTTTTAACAGGGCAACAGATGATTTTGTAATTACCTTAAACACCCAAAGCTTATAGTAAGCAAGATTGCTTTCTATAAGCTCTTTGGTCTCTTCCCTGATATCCTCAATACTTCCTTTTAATTTTCCGAACATAAGCAATTATTTAGCAGGCATATTCTTTTTAAGCTCCGTTAATTTTTTCTCTAAGGTTGCGATTACGTCTTCCTTTTTATCTTCTACATCAGCCAGCATTTCGTTGAAAACAGTTTCTAAATCTGCTTTAGTACGGTTGGCTTTACTTTTCAGACGGTCTGTGAATTCCGAAAGCGATTGTTTGATATCCTCAGACGATTTATCAACTCCGTCTTTGATTTTTTTTCTTGTATTTGAGCCTTTATCCGGTGCAAATAACACTCCGATGGCTGCTCCAATAGCTGCTCCTACCAAAATGGCGGCAGCTGCATTTCCGATTTTATTTGACATAACTTTAAAGTTTTTAGGATTATTAAATTTGTTTTGCTAAAATACTACGCAAATAACATACCGAAAAAGCAATTTATCCTTGCATAAAGAGTCTTATAGTATGTTGCCCACTTCTTGAGTATATTTTCTTTATAGTAACCGAAAAAGAGATGGGGTATAAATCAACAGCTTTTTTGAAATTCCACACTTGGTTACTCATTTTGAGTAAAATTGTCCACCTGATGTTCTTTTAAAACAAAAAAAGACAAACGCATTGGTTTGTCTTTTTTTGATAAGGAGTAAGAAATTGTTTCTTATTCTTTAGTTTCTGTTTCTTCAGCAGAAGTTTCTTCCGCTTTAGGAGCTTCTTCAACCTTAGCAGTATCTTCAGCTTTTTTAGCTCCACGACTTCTACGGGTTGTTTTCTTAACTTCTTTTTTACCTCCGTTGTAGATTTCGTTGAAATCAACCAACTCGATCATTGCCATATCAGCATTATCTCCAAGACGGTTTCCTAACTTGATGATACGGGTGTATCCTCCCGGACGGTCTCCTACTTTTGGAGCTACATCTCTAAAGAGTTCCGTAACGGCATATTTGCTTTTCAGGTAAGAAAAAACAATACGTCTGTTATGAGTCGTATCTTCTTTTGACTTTGTGATAAGCGGCTCAACGTAAACTTTTAGAGCTTTTGCTTTAGCAACCGTAGTATTGATACGTTTATGCTCTATAAGTGAACAAGCCATATTGGCCAACATCGCTTTTCTGTGTCCGGCTTGTCTCGATAAATGATTAACTTTTTTTCCGTGTCTCATTATGTTTTTTTTTAGGCTTCATCTTGCTTCAATCCTCTTTGGAGAGCAAAATATGAAGTAAATTTATTCTTTATCTAATTTATATTTTGACAAATCCATACCGAAGTGAAGATTCTTAGTAGTAACCAATTCTTCTAATTCTGTAAGGGATTTTTTTCCGAAGTTTCTGAACTTCATCAAATCGCTTTTGTTGAAAGAAACCAAGTCTCCGAGGGTTTCAACTTCTGCTGCTTTAAGGCAGTTCAAAGCTCTTACCGAAAGGTCTAAATCAGTAAGTTTTGATTTGAGAAGTTGTCTCATGTGAAGTGATTCTTCGTCATAGGATTCGGTTTGAGCAATTTCGTCTGACTCGAGAGTAATTCTTTCGTCAGAGAAAAGCATAAAGTGGTGAATCAACACTTTTGCTGCTTCGGTAAGAGCATCTTTGGGGTGAATAGAACCATCGGTTTTGATTTCCAGAACCAATTTTTCATAGTCGGTTTTTTGCTCCACACGAAAGTTCTCGATGGAATATTTTACGTTTTTGATAGGAGTATAAATCGAATCGATAAAAATAGTTCCCATAGCAGCCGTTGCTTTTTTGTTTTCTTCGGCCGGGACATATCCTCTACCTTTTTCGATAGTGAACTCAATATCAAGTTTTACTTTGCTGTCTAAGTTACAGATAACAAGCTCCGGATTCAACACTTGGAATCCTGAGATGAATTTCTGAAAATCCCCTGCTGTAATCTTGTCTTTTCCTGTAAGAGAAACAGAAATAGTTTCGTTGTCGATGTCTTCAATCTGACGTTTGAAACGAATTTGTTTGAAGTTCAAAACAATTTCGGTCACGTCTTCCACTACTCCCGAGATGGTAGAGAATTCGTGCTCTACACCTTCCATACGGATAGAAGTGATTGCATACCCTTCCAGAGCAGACAGCAGAACCCTCCTAAGAGCATTCCCGATGGTCAATCCGTAGCCCGGTTCCAAAGGTCTGAATTCAAATCTGCCTTCGAAATCGGTTGAATCAACCATTATTACTTTATCGGGTTTTTGAAAATTAAATAGTGCCATAATTTAGACTTATGTCAATGATTATTTGTTGTATAACTCAACGATTAGCTGTTCTTTGATGTTTTCAGGAATCTGAAGTCTCTGAGGTACAGAAACGAAAGTTCCTTCTTTAGTATCGTTATTCCAGGTAATCCACTCATATACGTGAGATGAATTTGCCAAAGAATTTACAATGGCGTCCAACGATTTTGATTTTTCACGAACCGCCACTTTATCGCCTGGTTGAAGCTGATAAGAAGGGATGTTTACTACATTTCCGTTTACGGTAACGTGTCTGTGAGAAACGATTTGACGGGCTGCTCTACGAGACGGAGCGATTCCCATTCTGTAAACCACGTTGTCTAAGCGAGATTCACAAAGTTGCAAAAGCACTTCACCGGGAATTCCCTGACTACGGCTTGCTTTATCAAACATTTTTCTGAACTGACGCTCTAAGATACCGTAGGTATATTTTGCTTTTTGTTTTTCGGTAAGCTGAATAGAATATTCAGATTTTTTTGCTCTTTTACGAGCCAATCCGTGTTGTCCCGGAGGGTAATTTCTTCTTTCGAGAGCTTTATCAGCTCCAAAAATAGCTTCACCAAATTTACGGGCTATTTTTGATTTTGGACCAGTATATCTTGCCATTTTAAAATTGATTATTGAAGCAGAACTATGAATTCAGGTCAAATCCTTCGATAGTTTTTGTCTGCTTCGGGTTATACTTAAATAAATTAAACTCTTCTTCTTTTTGGAGGGCGACATCCGTTGTGTGGCATTGGAGTTACGTCAACGATTTCTGTAACTTCAATTCCTCCGTTATGGATAGAACGTATAGCTGATTCTCTACCATTCCCCGGACCTTTTACGTAAACTTTTACTTTTTTAAGTCCGGCTTCGATAGCAACTTTGCTTGCATCTTCTGCGGCCATTTGAGCAGCATAGGGTGTGTTCTTTTTAGAACCTCTGAATCCCATTTTACCTGCAGATGACCACGAAATAACTTCACCTTTTTTGTTTGTCAAAGAAATGATGATGT
Source organism: Flavobacteriaceae bacterium (assembly GCA_041676345.1). Classification (GTDB taxonomy): domain Bacteria; phylum Bacteroidota; class Bacteroidia; order Flavobacteriales; family Flavobacteriaceae; genus Flavobacterium. Next base: position 6,793 of record JBAYSC010000126.1, read on the forward strand.
TATTAAAAGTAGCGCTTATGTGAGCCTCACCTGTTGACTCAACAATAACTTTACGTTTTTTCGTACTAGTTTTTGCCATAGCTAATTATTATTTAGTTGCTTTTTTCTTGTTAGCAACAGTTTTCTTTTTACCTTTTCTTGTTCTTGAGTTGTTTTTGGTTCTTTGTCCACGAAGCGGAAGACC
>JBAYSC010000127.1:0-6960 GCA_041676345.1 Flavobacteriaceae bacterium
AGCCGAATTATCGGTATTTTCAAGTTCTAATTCCCAGAAAATAAGACGTTTGTAGATTTCTACCCAATCTTCAAAAGAGCGAACCATAGCCAAATCCATAGAAATCTTGCGGAATTCCTTCTGATAATCCAATGTAGTTTTTTCGGAAACCAGACGGGAATGGTCTAAGTTCTTTTTCAAACTCAGAAGAATCTGGTTCGGATTTACGGGTTTTATCAGGTAATCGGAGATTTTTGACCCGATTGCCTCCTCCATAATATACTCTTCCTCACTTTTGGTAATCATAATTACGGGTATGGTTGCTTTTTGTTCTTTCATTTCCGAAAGCACTTCCAAACCCGAAAGTCCGGGCATATTTTCGTCCAGAAAAACAATATCGAAACTTTCTTTTTCAAACAATTCAAGTGCATCTTGTCCGTTATTGGCTGTGGTAACCAGGTAGTTTTTCTTTTCCAAAAAGAGAATATGAGGCTTTAACAGCTCAATTTCATCATCAACCCAAAGAATTTTTATACTGCTCATATTTTTTGTTTTTTGTGCAAATTAAGACTTTTAAAACGAGAGAGGTCTTAACATTATTGTAAAGTTTTAATTTTTATTTCCGATATACAGATTGATTTCTGCAATTCCCGATAAACAAAGGGAAACACAAGGAGAGAAAATCATTTTTTCTCTAAAAATAGTTGTGTTTTTTAACCGATGTAAAATTGTTTAGAAAAAAATATAAAAAAGATAACATTCAAGTTCATTTTGTATCAGAATAAATACTACATTTGCCCCAATATTAATTTTTTATTTATTACACAATGCCAACAGGAACAGTAAAATTCTTTAACGAATCCAAAGGTTATGGATTTGTTACAGATGACGAAACCGGAAAAGACATTTTTGTTCACGTTACCGGAATCAAATCACAATCACTAAACGAAGGTGATAAAGTAAGCTACCAAGAAGAAGAAGGAAGAAAAGGGAAAGTAGCAGCACAGGTTGAAGTTATCGAAGGTTAATAGCATATATTATTTTTGATTACAATTTGACGGTTAAGACCGTTCCGGATTTTTCGGAACGGTTTTTTTGTGTATTTTTGGGACAAAACTCCGACAGAGTTTTAAACTCTGTCGGAGTTTTAAAATAAAAATACCTTTTCCAAAGTTTTAAACTTTGGAAAAGGTCAAAACTTTAAAATAAAAATGAAAAAACTCCTATACATATTATTTTGTACTGCTTTGATTTCCTGTAATTCTAAAACAGAAGAAATCAAAGAGGAAGAAATTGTTGTGTTTTTAGAGAGCGGAACAACCATTTATGAAAGTGATATTTATGAGGTGATAAATACTTTTTTTGAAGATGAAAAAGAAACAAATATTTTAGACGGAATAGATTATGAAGGAAAATTATTAACTGTTTATCCAAATAGTGATTATATTCACTCAGAAGATTTAGGAGAATTTGGTATAATTACAGAAGAGGATAGAAATTTTATTTTCCGTCAGGTTGGGGATTTAAGAAAATATGATTTAAAACAAGAGCATATCTCCAGATTCAGGTTAATTCCTATTGACACTATGAAAGTCTTTATGGATTATGTAATGAAACAAGAAAAAAGAAATTTGGAAGAAATATCTGAAAAGTTTCAAAATCAATTTCAAACAAACGAATTTTATATAATTACAATTCCTCTATTTTCTTTGGATAAAAAAACGGCTATCATAACTTTTGGTTATCAATTTGTTCCAAATGGGGGAAATGGAAATTTATATGTTTACAAAAAAGAAAACGATAAATGGATTAGAACAGACAAAGGTTTTATGTGGTTATAAAACAACTTTAAACATAAATGAAAATAATATCTTACAACGTAAACGGAATACGGGCTGCCATAACCAAAGGTTTTTTAGAGTGGCTGCAACAGGCAAATCCTGATGTCATCTGCTTACAGGAAATCAAAGCAACCGAAGACCAGATTCCGAAAGTGGAAATCGAAATGGCAGGTTATCCGTACCAATATTATTATCCTGCTCAGAAAAAAGGGTATAGCGGAGTGGCTGTTTTGTCTAAAACTGCTCCTAAAAACGTAGTTTACGGAACAGGAATCGACTATATGGATTTTGAAGGAAGGAATTTACGTCTGGATTTTGAGGATTTTTCGGTAATGAGTTTGTATTTGCCTTCGGGAACGAATATCGATAGGCTCGGGCACAAATTCAAGTATATGGACGATTTTCAGCTGTATGTCGATGCTTTGAAAAAAGAAATCCCGAATCTGATTATTTGTGGCGATTACAACATTTGTCATCAGGCGATTGACATTCATGACCCTATCCGAAATGCCAAGGTTTCCGGGTTTTTACCCGAAGAAAGAATGTGGCTTGACGGATTTATCAAAAGTGGATTTATTGACAGTTTTCGTCATTTCAACAAAGAACCACATCATTACAGCTGGTGGAGTTACAGAGCCAATGCCCGAAACAACAACAAAGGCTGGAGAATTGATTACAACATGGTGAGTCAGCCTCTGGAATCACACCTGAAAAGAGCGGTGATTTTGCCCGAAGCCAAACACTCTGACCATTGTCCGGTTTTGGTGGAAATTAATTAGTGGTCAGTGGTCAGTTTTTAGTGGTCAGTAAGTAAATCCAAAACCGTCAGGCTGAGCTTGTCGAAGCCCCAAATTCCTAATTCCCAAATGAAACGACTTTTATCTATAGAACTACAAAAACTCTGGAAGAATACGGCTTCGAGAGTGCTGATTATTTCCTATTTCGTATTGCTTTCGTTTATTGCTCTTATCGCTTCGATAAAATTCAATATCGGAGGGCAGGAATTCCGGATTGCAGACCAGGGGATTTTTAATTTCCCGTTTATCTGGCATTTTAATACCTATATCGCAGCCATTCTGAAAATATTTCTGGCCGTAGTGATTGTTTCGATGACAGCCAACGAATACAGCTATGGCACTATCAAACAAAATCTGATAGACGGGCTGAGCAAAAAAGAGTTCATCACTTCCAAACTCTTTACAGTCGGGTTGTTTGCTTTGGGTTCGACCATTTTTATAGGAATTTTGTCCTTGATTTTAGGATATGGTTTTTCGTCTTACAACGAATTTTCGATTGTAATTATGGATGTCGATTATCTGTTTGCTTATTTCGTAAAATTAGTCGGATTCTTTTCTTTCTGTCTGTTTTTGGGTGTTTTTGTAAAACGGTCTGCCTTTGCTTTGGGCTTTCTGGCACTCTGGTATTTTGTCGAAAAAATCATCTACGGACTTCTGAAATGGCAATTCTTTGAAAACACCAACGTAGCGGAAAATATCTGTCGTTTTCTTCCTTTAGAATCTATGAGTAACCTGATTCTGAATCCGTTTCAAAGGATGTCTTTCATAAAAAATCTGGAGCAACAAGTAGGTTTTATAAACGACACCGACTATTCCGTTAACTACGGTCAACTGACTATTGTGGCTGTGTGGATATTTCTTTTTGCTTTCTTTTCGTATAAATTGATCAAAAAACGGGATTTATAGAAACAAAAAAACCACCTTTTTCAGGTGGTTTTTGTTGATTTATATTTTGCTTAATCTACCAAAACAACAGCTTTGTTGTCTTTCATTTCGAGTGTCCCCGAATTGATAGAAAGCGTATATCGGTTGTTTTCTTTAGCGAATTTATCTTCAAACTGCGTACTGTTTTTGAACGTATTGGAATCAATTTTGATTTTTCCTTTCGCTAAAACAGATACGATAGCAGCGTGATTGTTGAGCATCTGAAACTCTCCGTTTGCTCCCGGAACCGTAACCGAAGTTACTTCTCCTGAAAATAAAACCGCCTCGGGTGATATGATTTCTAATTTCATAGTTTTCAGTTTGCAGTATTTAGTGTTCAGTAGCAGTATTCAGAACTGAACACTATTTCCCTGAACACTGAACACTAATTTTATGCTTCAGCCAACATTTTTTGACCTGCTTCGATAACGTCTTCGATAGTTCCTTTAAGGTTAAAGGCAGCTTCCGGAAGATGATCAAGCTCTCCGTCAATAATCATGTTGAATCCTTTGATCGTATCTTTAATATCTACCAATACTCCCGGAATACCTGTAAACTGCTCCGCTACGTGGAACGGTTGAGAAAGGAAACGTTGTACACGTCTTGCTCTCGATACAGCCAATTTATCTTCTTCTGAAAGCTCTTCCATACCTAAGATAGCAATAATATCCTGAAGTTCTTTATATTTTTGAAGAATGTTTTTTACTCTTTGAGCACAATCGTAGTGATCTTTTCCTAAGATTTCAGGGGTAAGAATTCTCGAAGTTGAATCTAGTGGGTCAACCGCAGGGTAAATACCAAGCTCTGCAATTTTACGGGAAAGTACGGTTGTTGCATCAAGGTGGGCAAACGTAGTAGCCGGTGCAGGGTCGGTCAAGTCATCCGCAGGAACGTAAACCGCCTGTACTGATGTAATCGAACCTCTTTTTGTTGAAGTAATTCGCTCTTGCATCGCTCCCATCTCCGTTGCCAACGTTGGTTGGTAACCTACGGCTGATGGCATACGACCAAGTAGAGCCGATACCTCAGAACCTGCCTGAGTAAAACGGAAGATGTTATCTACGAAGAAAAGTACGTCTTTTCCTTGTGCTTCACCTGCTCCATCACGGAAATATTCTGCAATAGTAAGTCCAGAAAGTGCTACACGGGCACGAGCTCCAGGTGGCTCATTCATCTGTCCGAAAACGAAAGTAGCTTTCGAATCTTTCATTAGTTCTTTGTCAACTTTGGTCAAATCCCAACCTCCGTTTTCCATAGAGTGCATGAAATCGTCTCCGTATTTAATAATTCCGGATTCCAACATCTCACGAAGCAAATCGTTTCCTTCACGAGTACGCTCTCCAACTCCGGCAAATACAGAAAGACCTCCGTGTCCTTTAGCAATATTGTTAATCAATTCCTGAATAAGTACGGTTTTACCTACTCCCGCACCTCCGAAAAGTCCGATTTTTCCTCCTTTTGCATAAGGCTCAATAAGGTCGATAACTTTAATTCCGGTGAAAAGAACTTCGGTAGAAGTAGAAAGGTCTTCAAATTTCGGAGCCTGTCTGTGGATAGGAAGTCCGTTTGAGCCTTCTTTAGGCAGGTTTCCAAGACCGTCGATTGCATCTCCGATTACGTTGAACAAACGTCCGTACACATCTGCACCAACAGGCATCTGAATAGGAGCTCCTGTTGCTACGGCTTCTTGCCCTCTGCTAAGTCCGTCTGTGGAGTCCATCGAAATGGTACGAACCATGTTTTCTCCGATGTGAGACTGTACTTCAAGAACAAGTTTTGAACCGTCTGCTTTGGTTACTTCTAATGAATCATAAATCTTTGGAAGCTCAACCCCCTGAGCATCAAACACAACATCGATAACCGGTCCGATAATCTGTGCTACTTTACCTATTGCTTTAGACATAATGATATTTGTTAATCTTATTTTATATTTTATTGAAAATCAGCTCTTGATTTTCGGGTGCAAAGATAGTTTTTTTCTTTCAAAGAATAAAACACAAAAAATCAATTTTTTAGAAAAAAAGCAGATTTCATAAAAACCTGCTTTTCTTACTTCTTATTCTACCGTAACTGATTTTGCCAGATTTCGTGGCTGGTCAACATTCGCTCCTCTCAACACAGCTATATAATAGGACAATAACTGCAACGGAATAGTTGTCACGATCGGAGAAAGTGCATCAGAGGTTTCAGGAATTTCAATCACGTGGTCTGCCAATTCTCTCACCTGAGTGTCTCCTTTGGTAACCACAGCGATGATTTTTCCGCTACGGGATTTGATTTCCTGAATGTTGCTCACGATTTTATCGTAATGTCCTTGTTTAGGAGCAATTACAATCACAGGCATCTGCTCATCAATAAGAGCAATAGGCCCGTGTTTCATTTCGGCTGCAGGATAACCCTCAGCATGGATATATGAAATTTCTTTCAGTTTCAAAGCTCCTTCCAAAGCTACCGGGAAATTATATCCTCTTCCCAAATACAGACAATTTGCTGCATCTTTATATACTTCAGCTATGGTTTTTGTAATTTTATCGGTAGCCAATGCTTCCTGAACTTTCTCAGGAATAAGCTCCAATTCCTGTAAATATCTGTGATAATCGGAGTTCGAAAGCGTTCCTTTGGCTTTAGCCAAACGAAGAGCAATGAGTGTCAATACCGTAATCTGAGTCGTAAATGCTTTGGTCGAAGCCACTCCGATTTCAGGTCCTGCATGAGTATAAGCTCCTGCATGAGTTTCCCTCGAAATAGACGAACCCACCACATTACAAACTCCGAAAACAAAAGCTCCGTGTTCTTTAGCCAATTTTATAGCCGCCAGAGTATCAGCAGTTTCTCCCGATTGCGAAATAGCAACTACCACATCTTTTGAAGTGATAATCGGGTTTCTGTATCTGAATTCAGAGGCATATTCCACCTCAACCGGAATCCGTGCAAACTCCTCAATAATATATTCGGCTACCAAACCGGCATGCCATGAAGTTCCGCAAGCTACAATCAGAATACGGTCTGCATTGAGGAATCTCTGCAAATTGTCTTCTATTCCTGCCATTCTGATAATTCCCTGGTCAGAAAGCAAACGACCTCTATAAGTATCTTTAATTACAGCAGGTTGTTCGTAGATTTCTTTCAACATAAAGTGGTCATAACCTCCTTTTTCAATCTGCTCCAAGTTCATCTGAAGCTGCTGAACATAAGGATCAACCAAAGAATCGTCTTTAATTTTTCTTATTTTCAGAGGTTTATGAGCTCTAACGATTGCCATTTCCTCATCCTCTAAATAAATAGCGTTTGAAGTGTATTCGATAAACGGAGAAGCATCAGAAGCGATGAAATATTCTCCTTCACCAATCCCGATAGCCAACGGGCTTCCCAAGCGGGCAACTACTAATTCGTTGGGTTTTCTCTTGTCGAAAACCACA